>JANPIS010000569.1:0-42050 GCA_031425095.1 Chthoniobacteraceae bacterium | reverse complement strand
ACGATCTCGATCACCGGCAGCACGTCGGTGCCCACGATGCCGACGGTGAGTTCGCGGCCGGCGATGTATTCCTCGACGAGAAGTTCCCGCGCGTAGCGGTGCGCCTCGTTGATTGATTCCTCGAGCTTGCCCGCTTCCTTCACGATGTACACGCCGACGCTGGAACCTTCCTTCGGCGCCTTCACGACGAGCGGGACCGGCATCGTCGGACGTCCGCCATCCGGCACGACTTCAAAGGCCGCGGTCGGTACACCGCGCTCGAGGAAACGCTGCTTGCTGGCGATCTTGTCGATCGCGAGTTCGCTGCCGCGCACGCCTTCTCCCGTGTAGCGAATGCCGCGCGCCTCCAGGATGCGCTGGACCTGGCCATCCTCACCAAACGTGCCGTGGATGACGTTGAAGGCGATGTCGATGCCGGGCGGCACGACAAAGTCCGGACCGGCGACATCGATCTCCGTGACGACCGCACCGAGCGTGCGCAGGGCCGCGACGACGCCCGCGCCAGACGCGAGCGACACTTTGCGCTCGGAGCCCGGACCGCCCATGAGGACAGCGATCTTCTTGTCGGTCAGGTCAATCGGCATGGTAGTGAAATTGGGGCACGGCGTGGTCCGCGACGGGAGCGGATTTTTTCGGAAGGTTTTTTTTGCGAGCGGCTTTCCGCGCAAGGCGCGCCGCCCATCGCGGGAGGCTCCGCGCCAGGCGATCGGCCATGGCCTGCGCCGCGTTCTGCGCACCCTTCCGGACACGCACGGTCCGCGGAGGATGGGGAATCGGGTGATCAGCACTCATACATGGATGCCTTTCTCTTCACCGATGATCTGCACTTCCGTCTCGAGCGTGATGCCGCGCTCCTGGAGCGCTTTTGCCTTCACGAGTTCGATCAGCGCGATCACCTCGGCTGCGGTCGCGTTGTGGTCGTTGACCAGAAAGTTGCCATGCACTTCCGAGACTTTCGCCCCGCCCACCGTGGTGCCCTTGAGGCCGAGTTCATCGACGAGTTTCCCGGCCGGACACTGTTCCGGATTTTTGAAGATGCAGCCGGCGCTGGATTCGCGCGGCTGCGTGGTGCGGCGCTTCTGCGTGGACGCCTCGAGCTTCTGCTCGATCTCCTCCGGGGTGCTCGGCACTCCGCGGAAGGTCGCCGATACCGCGTAGTTCTTCTCGAGCGTGCCACAGTGGCGATAGCGCACGTCCATCTCGGCCGGCGTCTTCATGTGAAATGCACCCTGCGCATCCACGAAGCGCACGCTCACGACCTGGCGGAAAGTTTCGCCGCCCATCGCACCGGCATTCATGCGCAGCGCTCCGCCGACATTGCCCGGAATGCCCTCGAACCACTCGAACCCGCCGATGCGCGCGTCCCGCGCGGCATACGCGAGTTCCTTCTGTCTCACGCCGACGCCGGCGTGCAGTTTGCCTTCACGCACTTCGAGCTTCTTGAACTCCCCACGCGCCAGATGCGCGACCACTCCACGGATGCCGCCGTCACGCACGAGCAGATTTGAGCCGCGCCCCATCACAAGAAGCGGAATGCCGCGATCGGTGGTGAACTTCACCAGCCGCGCAAAACCATCCTCGGTCTCAGGCTCGACCCAGAATTGCGCCGGACCACCGACCCGCATCGTGGTGTGTTTTGAAAGCGGCTCGTAAAGCTTCGCCAGACCGGGACCCATCACGTTCTGGATCTCGTCGAGCACCGCGATGTCCTTCGCGAGCGAGGAGCCCGCCTCGTGAATATTCCCCGCACCGAGACTGATGATGCAGTCGCCCGGCTCGATCATGCGACCGATCTCCAGCGCGAGTTTCGTGCGGTCCGGCTGGTAGTGCGCGGACTCGTGTCCTTCCCGCTCCATCTCATCGACGATGGTCTGCCCGCTGACGCCCGGGATCGGCGCTTCATTCGCGGGATAGACGTCGGCGATGAAGACCACGTCCGCATCGGGAAAGGCGCGCCCGAACTCCGCCTTGAGCTTGAAGGTGCGCGAGTAGCGATGCGGCTGAAACATGCAGAGCACGCGTTTGCGGCCAGTGTTCTTCGCCGTGGCGAGGGTCGCACGGATCTCGCTTGGGTGATGCCCATAGTCATCGACGATCATGTAGCGCTCGCTGCGGTACTTGATCTCGAAGCGCCGCCGCGCGCCGCGAAAAGTCTCGAGTGCTTCGGCAATCCTGGCGAAAGGCACGCCGAGTTCCGTGGCGAGGGCGATAACGCCGACGGCGTTGCTGATGTTGTGCCGGCCGGGAACGTTCAACGTGATCGCGCCGAGCGGCTCCCCGCCGCGGAGCACGCGGAAGTGCGATTGGAAGTCCTTCGCATAGACGTCGTCGAACCGGTAAAACGCCGCGCGCGATTCACCGTAGGAGATCGCTCCAGGGTGCGGACTGCACACGCGCGTGGCGTGCGGGTCGTCGGCGGAGAAAATGACTTTGCCACGCGTCTGGCTGAGAAGCTGATTGAAGACGACTTCGATCGCCGCCAGATCCGCGTAGTAGTCGAGGTGCTCCTCCTCGATGTTCAGCACGATCGCGTGCTCGGGATGGTAGAAGGCCAGCGTGCCATCGCTCTCATCGCCTTCCGCGACGAAGTATTCGCCCGCGACATCCCACGCCGCATTCGTGCCGAGGATCGGAATCTCCGCACCGACGTAGTGCGACGGATGCAGGCCGCCCACCCGCAGCACGTGCGCGGTCATCGAAGAAGTCGTCGTCTTTCCGTGCATGCCGCAGACCACGATCCCCTTCTTGCAATTCATGATCGCCGCGAGCGCGTCTGCGCGGCGGACGAGATTGCGCTTCGTGCGCAGGGCCTCGTCGTACTCGGCATTCCCGGGGCGGATCGCGGAGGAATAGATCACAAGGTCGGCCTCGGAGATGTTGGCCGCGTCGTGCTGTTGGAAGAATCGAAGACCGAGCGTCTGCAGGCGTGCGACCTCGACCGTCGTGGCCTTGTCCGAGCCGCTCACCTGGTGCCCGAGCGCAATGAGCAAGCCAGCGATCCCGCTCATCCCGGAGCCCGCCACGCCGATGAGGTGAACCTTGAGTTCACCTCCGACGAGGATCTCGGCGAGAATCTGGCCGGTGTCTTTAGCGGGCATCGGTGGTGGGTTGGCCGCAGGCGTTCAGAATCGTATCGGCGACCCGCTCGGCGGCGTGCTGCGGCGCGAGTCGCGCGCTGCGCGCGGACATCTCGGCGAGCCGCGCCGGATCATCGAGCAGGCCGCGGAGCGCGCTGGCCAGGCTCGGTCCGGTGATGTCGCTCTGCTTCATTAGCAAGGCGGCGCCGGCGCGCTCAAAGATCTTCGCATTCAAAGTCTGGTGATCTTCCGCCGCCGTCGGCAACGGAATGAGGAGGCTCGGCAGAGCGAAGTGCGAGAGCTCCGTGAGGCTGGCCGCGCCGCTGCGCGCGATCGCGAGATCCGCCGCGCAGTAGGCTTCCTCCATGCGATGATGGAAGGCCGCGACGAATGCCGGGACGCCAGCCTGCGCGTAGCTCTCGCGCATCATCTGTTCATCGTCTCGTCCGGTGAGATGGATGATCTGGACCGAGGCTTGGCGAAGCTGCGGCAGCGCGGCGACGAGCGCCTGGTTGATCCCGTGCGCGCCCTGGCTCCCACCCATGACGAGCAAGGTCCGGCGCTCCGGCGTGAGGGAAAAGCTGGCCAGCGCCGCCGCCTTTTCGACGCGGTTCGCGAGCGACTGGCGGACTGGCGTGCCGGTGACATCGCACTTTCCCGCCGGGAAATGCTGCGCGCATTCCGCGAAGCCGATGAGCACGCGGCTGGCGAGGCGTCCATTCAGCTTGTTCGCTTTGCCCGGAATGGCATTCGACTCGTGGATGAAGGTGGGGATGCCGCGCTTCCGACCCGCGAGGATCGGCGCAGTGGACGTAAAGCCACCCATGCCCAGCACTGCGCTCGGCGCAAAGTCCGCATAGAGCTTGCGGCAAAGCGCGAGACCCGCGCGGAACTTCAACACAAACTTGAGCAGCGCCGCCGGCGACTTTCCCTGCAAGCCAACGCCCGGGACTTTCTCGATGCGGAAGCCGCTCCGTCCCTGCGTGGCCACGGCGTCGATCTCCTTTTCGGAGACGATGAGCATCACCCCGTGGCCGCGTCCGAGAAAGACCTCTCCGACCGCAAGCCCGGGAAACAAGTGTCCGCCGGTTCCGCCGGCCGCGATGGCGAAATTCATGCGTTTCAGATGCGCACCGGCCTCCTCCGGACGTTCGCGGCGAGCCGCACGTTCGCTTTCTCTTCCTTCTCGCCGATCCCACTCCGCCAGATGGAAATCAGGATGCCGATGCAGACAAGACAGAAGACGAGATTGGAGCCGCCGTAACTGATGAACGGAAGCGGCATGCCTTTGTTCGGCATCACCCCGGTGGTCACACCGATGTTGATTGCGGCCTGCAATGCGATCAGCAGCACGATGCCGAATCCGAGCAGCATTCCAAAACGGTCGCGCGCTCGGAGCGCGATGATCGAGCCACACAAAAGGATGATCACGAAAGCGAGCACTACCATAAGCGTCGCGAACACTCCAAGCTCCTCGCCGATCACCGGGAGGATGAAATCGGTGTGCGCAAAGGGCAGGAAGCTCATCTTCTGCCGACCGAAGCCGAGGCCGAGCCCGGTGAGGCCTCCGGATCCGAGGGCGATGAGTCCCTGCTGCTGCTGATACCAGTCCGCGGGAAATTCTGCCGGCCACATGAAGGCGAAGAGCCGCCCCCGATGTTCGTCCGAGTGCATCAACACGTAAGCGAGGCCCGCCAATCCCACGCCGATGACTGGCATCAGAAAGCGCCAGCGTACACCGGCAACAAACATCAGGGTGAATGTCGTGGCGCCGAGCAGCGCCGTTGTGCCCATGTCCACTTCAAAGGCAATGAGCCCGATGAGGGCTCCGGCGCCGAGCAGCGGCACGGCGAATCCTTTCACGAAAGAGTGCTCGATCGGACCTTCCGACGTTTCATCCTCCGCCTTCCTCGGCTCACCGGAGAACCACCAGGCGAAAGCAATGACCAGGGCGAGTTTGCCGAGTTCCGAAGGCTGGAGCGACACACCGCCCACCCTCAGCCAGCGCGACGAACCGTTCACTTCGTGACCGATGGGCGGGATATAGCACAGCGCCAGCAGGACCGCAGCGAGTGAGAACCACAGCCACCACGTCTGCCGCCACCGCGTGTAATTCACCACCGATGTGGCGATGCAAAACGTGGCGCCGATGATCAGCCAGACGACTTGTTTCTGCAGCAGCGTTGCTGCATTGCCTCCGCTCTCGCGCGCGTAGCCAGCCGTGCTCGAAAGCATCACGAGCCCGAGCCCGATCAAACTAATGACCGCGAGCACGAGCAGGAAAACGCTATTGCGATGAACGTTGAGCACGGAGGACGACGAACTTGCGGACGCTTAGTTGGTCACAGGGATGCGCAGCTTGCGCCCGGGCTGCAGTTTGGTCGGCTGCGTGATCCCGTTGAATTTCATCAATTCCTCAGTGGTCACCTTGTAGCGCTTCGCGATGTAAGTGACCGTGTCTCCCTTATCCACCGTGTAGATCTTGGGTTCCACCTTGGCTGGAGCGGGCTTGGTCGCGGCAGGCTTCGGGACTGCGGGTTTCGCCGTCGGCGCGGGCTTCAAGGCGATCGGTTGCAACGCGGTCTTTGTGGTTGGCTCGACGCGCGGCACCGGCGGCGAAGGCTGGCGCATGACGTTCTTGTTCGCCGGAATGGTCAGCATCTGGTCCACCCTGATCGTCGCGTTCATCGGAAGCTTGTTCGCCACTTCGAGATCCGCGACAGTCACGGCATAGGCGGTTGCGATCTTGGTCAGATTTTCGCCGGTCTGAACGCGATGCACGCGCACCCCGGAAGGCAGCAACTTCTGCTGCGCAGCCTCGCGATTGGTCTGCGCTCCTGACGCGGGCTTGTCCGTCGGGTCAACGGCCTTTTGTACCAACTGCTTCGTTGCCTCCGGATTTGACTTCGTGGACTGGCTCGTGGCCGCTGGAGCCACTGGCCGCGTCGCCTTGATGTGATTGAAGATATAAATCCCAATCACTGCGACGACGTGGAGCAGGAACACGATGATGAACGCCGCGGAGAGGCTTGTGGTCGGCTCGGGTGAATCGTAGTCGTCGATGCCTTCGCCGCGGCGCGCGGCGGCAGTGGCTTTGAGCGTGGTCTGAACGGCGCGACGCGGCGGCGCGGGATTGCGACGAAAGCGGCGAGTGATGCTGGCTGGTAGTTTCATAGGTTGGGCAGGGTTTGAACGAGCGCGCGGAATTGTTCGCCGCGATCTCCGTAGTTTTTGAACATGTCGAAAGAGGAGGTGCCGGGGCTGAGCAGCACTTGATCGCCGGGTTGCGCTTCGCGCCTCGCGATCGTCACTGCATCGGCCAGCGAGCGCCCGGCGTGGAGACAGCGCACGCGGTTGCCCCACACGGCCGCGATGCGTTCAGCCATGTCGCCGATGAGCACGACACACCGACACTTTGCTGCGACGAGATCCGTGAGGCTGTCGAACTCGTAGCCCTTGTCTTTCCCTCCCGCGATGAGCACGACTGGATGGGTCTCGCCGGCGAGCGCCTTCTCGACGGAATCGAGGTTCGTGGCCTTGGAGTCATTCACCCAATCCACGCCATCCAGCGTGCGGATGAGCTCACAACGATGCGGAAGCGCGCGGTATTCGCAGAGCGGCGGGCGCATCGCATCAAAGGAAAGCCCGCGCACAGTGCCCACCCCGAGTGCAGCCATGAGATTCTCGGCGTTGTGCGAGCCGCGGAGTTTCGTGTCGGCCATGCGCAAAACTGGCTGACCCCGGTGGTGGATCGCGCCATCGCGGAGATCGAAGTCACCGCCGGTCTCGTGAGCGCTGAAGGTGACTTTCCGGGCGCGGAGCGGCGGGAGCTTGTCGCGCAGATTCACGATCGCCCAGTCGTCCTCCGTCTGGTTTTCGAAGATGCGCACCTTCGCTTCGTAGTACTCCTCCATCGAACGGTAGCGGTCGAGGTGATCAGGCGCGAAGCCGAGCCAGACCGCGATCTGCGGACGGAAGCGACGAATCGTCTCGAGTTGAAAGGAGCTGATCTCGAGGGTCATCACATCCAGTTCGGCACTCTGCCGCACCTTCGCGGAAAAGGCGGGACCGATATTCCCCGCGGCCACGGTCTTCACTCCGCAGGCGCTGAGCATCTTCTCCACGAGCTGGGTGGTGGTCGTTTTTCCATTGGTGCCAGTTATTCCGACGATCGGGCACTGGCAGCGCTCGTAAGCGAGCTCAAGTTCGCCGATCAATTCGATGCCCCGGTCGATGAAGCGACGCACTAGCGGCACCGCAGGATCGATCCCGGGACTGAGGATCGCGCAGTCGTAGCGACCGCTCGCGGCCTCCTCTGCCGCCGCGTCGCCGACGACTGCGCGAATTCCTTTTGCCGCGAACGCGTCCACTTTCGCGCGCAGCTTTCCAACATCGCCGGAGTCGAGCACTGTGACGCGCGCACCTTCATCGTAAAGCAACACGGCAGCGGCTTCGCCACTTTCACCGGCGCCGAGCACTGCGACTGACTTATCTTTGAGTGCGCCTTTCACCGGAGTTTCAAAGTGGCGAGCCCGAGGAAGGCGAACATGATTGAGAGAATCCAGAAGCGGACGATCACGGTGTTTTCCTTCCACCCCTTGAGCTCAAAGTGGTGATGAATGGGGCTCATCAAAAAGACGCGCCGACCTTCGCCGTAACGCTTCTTGGTAATCTTGAACCAGGTGCGCTGGATGAGCACCGAGACGGCTTCCATGACGAAGACGCCGCCGACCAGCACGAGCAACATCTCCTGTTTGCAGCAGATGGCGACGACGCCAAGCATGCCGCCGATCGCGAGCGAGCCGGTGTCGCCCATAAACACTTTCGCCGGATGCGCGTTCCACCACAGGAAGCCGAAGGATGCGCCGACGAGCGCCATGCACACGACCGCGAGTTCGCCCGCGAATGGGTAGAATGGGAGCTGAAGATACTGGGCGATTTTCCAGTTACCCGCCACATACGCGAGGATGCCGTAAGTGAAGGCCACAGTCGTGGTGCAGCCTGCGGCGAGGCCATCGAGTCCATCCGTAAGATTCACGGCGTTCGATGCGCCGACGATGACGAGTGCAAAGAAGACAAACGTCAGCGCGCCCAGATTCCAGAGGATGGGCTCTTTGTAGAAGGGCACGAAGAGCATTCGCGCCTGCACTTCGATCGCTGGATTCAGCAGGAAATACCCGGTGACAATCCCGGCGAGAATCAACTGCGCAATGACCTTCGTGCCCTCGCTCACACCTTTGGAATTCTTTTTCGAGACCTTGAGGTAATCGTCCCACCAACCAAGACCGCCGCAATACAGGAGCGTGAAGATGAGGAGCCAGACGGCGGTGTTGTCCGGGCGCGCCCAGATGATCGAAGAGACGACGACGGCGCCGAGCAGAAGCACGCCACCCATCGTGGGTGTGCCGGCTTTCTGTCCGTGCAATTCGAAGAGCTTGTTTACTTCCTCCTTTGTGCGAATCGGCTGGCCGACCTTAAGAGAGATCAGCTTGCGGATAACGCGATTGCCAAAGACGAGCGAAAGCAGGAACGCCGTGACCGCCGCGGCGACACTGCGAAAGGTGATGTATTGGAAAACGTTGAAGATCTTCCAAAACTCCTCAGGCCGATCGCTGAGCAGATGCAGATAGTACATCATGCGATCACGCCCGGGATTGGCGGGGCGAAAAGCCCCAGGCTCCATGCACCTTTGCCGCGGCGATCGACTGGCGGCGCTTTGCGCTGACGCGAATCACGCGAGCCAGCGTGGTCCGCGGTGCGTTTGATCAGCGGCGCTCGCGAGCCGCAGGTCTCCTCGTGAACGGCGCGCTTCATGTGGCCTGCAATCCCTCCACGATGCGCTCCATGCGGGCCGAGCGACTCCCTTTCACGAGCACGACATCGCCGGCTTGCGCCAGGTCGCGCAGGACCGCCGTCGCCTCTTCAGTGTTCTGCACCTTCACGACGCTCTCTACCCCGCCCCGGGTCGCCGCGTCCGCGATCCACGCCGCCTCATCGCCTACGCCGACAAGACAATCGACATGCGTCTCGGCGGCCACTTCGCCGACCTGCCGATGGCCGCGCTCGCTCTCGGTGCCGAGTTCACCCATGCGGCCGAGGACCGCGATCCTCCGGCCCGTGGCAGGCATGCCGGCGAGCGTGCGCAACGCTGCGCTCATGGAGTCGGGATTTGCGTTGTAAGTGTCGTCGAGAATCTGGATGCCGCGCACGACCTTCTGCTCCAGGCGGCCCTTGGTCAGTTGAATCTTCTTCAGGCCCGCTGCGCACTCCTCGAGCGAAAGCCCGAAGACAAGTCCCGCGGCCACGGCGAGCAGGGCGTTGCGGACCATGTGCTCGCCTGGGATGGGCAGCTCCGCTGCGACGCGATGGCCATGCGCCTGAATGGTGAAGCGCGTGCCGGCAAAGTCCGCGCGCAGTTCATCGCCGCGCACATCTCCGCGCGCGAGCCCGGCGGTGATTACGTCCGCCTTGGTCCGACGCGCAATGGAATCGGAGAACTCGTCATCGGCATTGAGGATCAGGGTGCCGCTGGGATTCAGCGCCTCCGCGAGCATCCCTTTTTCCAGCGCGATCGCTTCGCGCGTCTTCAGGAACTCGATATGCGCGATGCCGATGTTCGTGATAATGGCGACATCGGGCGCTGCGAGCGCGGCCAGCGGTGCAATCTCTCCAGGGTGGTTCATGCCCAATTCGAAGACACCGATTTGGTCTGTGGCCCGCGCTCGCAGCATTGTGAGAGGCAGTCCGATGTGGTTGTTGAAATTTCCTTCCGTCTTCGTCACGCGGAAGTGGTCGCCGAGGACGCACGCCGTAAGATCCTTGGTGCTCGTCTTCCCATTCGATCCGGTAAGTCCGATAACTTGCAGCGTCAGACTGCGGCGGTAGTTGGAAGCGAGTTGCTGCAGCGCGAGCAGAGAGTTCGCGACGAGGATGACGCCACAGCCGGGTTGTATCCCCGTCGGCACACGCTCGACGATCACCGCGGCCGCACCGCGCCGCGCTGCTTCGGCGACAAAATTGTGCGCGTCGAATCTTTCGCCGCTAAGCGCGACAAAAAGGTCGCCCGGCTGGAGTGCGCGCGAATCCGTGCAGACATTCGTCACCGCGGCGAGCGCGTCTCCCGCGATGAGGCGCCCACCTGCCCAGCGCGCGACGATCTCGAGTGCGGTCGCGTCCATGGTTTAGCGGGGAGCCTCCGTGCGACGGTTTTCCAGCGCGGACCCGGCGACGGCCACGTCGTCGAAGGGGACGGTGCGATCCGCAAACTCTTGATAAGCCTCATGCCCTTTCCCGGCGATGAGCACGATGTCCCGAGGCTGCGCCATCGAGATGGCCTTGAAGATCGCTTCCTTGCGATCGACGATCGCCTCGTAGGCCACACGCTGCAGGGCGGGCTTGATATCCGCGATGATGGCTTCCGGGTCCTCGGAACGCGGATTGTCCGACGTCACGATCGCGTAGTCGGCCAATTGATCGACCGCAGCACCCATGCGCGGACGCTTGGTTTTATCCCGATTGCCACCGCATCCGAAGACGACGATGAGCCGCGCGGGGTTCAGTTCCCGGCAGGTTTTCATGACGTTGCGCAATGCGTCATCGGTGTGCGCGTAGTCCACGAAGACTTTGAATTGCCGCTGGGCCGGGACGGCTTCGAGACGACCAGGAACCGCGGGTGCGGTGGCGAGACTCAGCACCGCGGTGCGGACATCGATCCCCATCACCGTCGCGCCGGCGATGGCCGCGAGGGAGTTGTAAACGTTGAACTGCCCGATCAGCGGCAGGCGCACGAGATAACTGCGGCCCTGCGCATCGAGCTGGTAACTCGTGCCATTGAAATCAATGCGCACATTACTCGCCCGAAACGCGGCTTTCACGCCAAGACCATAAGTAAGGATTGGAAGGTCATTCGCAAAACGGGTCGCGAAGAGGGCGCCGTACCGGTCATCAATGTTGATCACGGCCTGGCCGCGCTTTTTCTGCTGCGCAAGATTGCTGAAGAGCAGCGCCTTCGCTTCCGCGTAGGCCTCCATGGTCTTGTGATAGTCGAGATGGTCCTGCGTGAGGTTGGTGAAGATCGCTGCGTCAAACTCCACACCGCGGACGCGCGCCTGCACCAGCGCGTGCGAGGAGACTTCCATCGCGGCGGCTTTGCATCCGGCGGAGCGCATCTGCCAGAGCAGATCATGCACATCCAGAGACTCGGGAGTGGTTCGTGCCGCGGGCAGGATGCGATCGCCGATTTGGTAGCGCACGGTGCCGAGCAAACCGCACCGGAGCATCGCTGTCTCGCAGATGTGCCGGAGGAGAAAAGCTGTCGTCGTTTTGCCATTCGTGCCGGTGATTCCGGCCATTTTCAGGAAACGATCCGAGTGGCCAAAGAACTCCGCCGCGACGTCGGCCATGGCCTCGCGCGCATCTTTGACGACGATGTTCGTCGCGCGAGTCTTGAGCTGCGCAGACTCGCTGATGATCGCCGCGGCACCCGCAGAGACGGCCTGATCCACGAAGCTCGTGCCGTCGGCTTTTTCTCCGCGCAAGGCGAAGAAGAGCGCGCCTTCCCGGACGCGACGTGAGTCGTAACACAGCGAAGTGATGTCGCGATCGAGCGGCCCATCGATGCTCGTGGGCTTGATCGCATGGAGCAGCGTCTCAAGTTTCATTGCGCGTTGATCCCCTTTCCTTCACGCGCAAAAGTCCCTCCGGTCTCGCCCTGCATGCGGGTCTCCGTCGGCGGGAGGCCGAGGTAACGCGCGGCGCGGTCGGCGATGTTCGAAAAGACGGGTGCCGCCACGAGGCCGCCGAAGTTCTGCCCCTGCTTCGTCTTCGCTTCATCGAAGACCACCACCGCCACAAAAGCCGGGTTCTCCGCGGGCATGAAGCCAGCGAAGGACACCACGTACTTGTCGCGGAGGTAACCGCCGTGTCCGTCGGGCTTCTGCGCCGTCCCCGTTTTTCCGGCGACCTTGTAACCAAAGACTCTCGCTTCCTTCGCGGTGCCTTTCGGCGTGACGACTTCCACCATCGCATCGCGCACGGCGCGCGCGGCGCTTTCGCGGCACACGGGCCGCACTTCCTGCGGTGGAAAGGTGGAGACAACGACGCCGTTCTCGTCGGTCACGTCCTGCACGATCTGCGGCATCATGAGTTTCCCGCCATTGGCGATCACGCTCATCGCCGACGCGACTTGCAGGGGCGTCACGGTGACGGCGTGACCCATCGCCATGCGGGTCTCGGTGAGCTTGTCCCAGACGTGAGGCGGATGCACTACGCCACGCTCTTCCGCGGGCAGGCTGATCCCGGTGTTGTCGCCAAAGCCGAAGCGGCGGACATACTCGTAAAAGTTTTTCTCACCCATCTGAATCGCGAGTTTCGCGACCCCGATGTTGCTGGAGTGGACGAGGATGTCGTTCACGCTCAGGTAGCGATAGGCCGCGTGATCGCGCAGGCGGTAGGGCTGATAGTAGCCGTTCTCGCAGAAGATCATCGTTTCCGGTCCGACAATCCGGCGATCAAAAGCGGCCGCCGCGGTCACTACCTTGAAAGTGCTCCCAGGTTCGTAGAGGTCGGCAATCGCTCGGTTGCGCCGCTCCTCGAGTTTGCCGCGCTTGAGATCGTTCAGATCGAAGTTCGGGCGATTCGCGAGAGCGAGCACCGCGCCAGTGCGTGGGTCCATCAGGATGACCGTGGCGCTCTTCGGCTTGTAGCGCTTGCAGGCATCGTCGAGCTCGGTCTCGACGATGTTTTGCAGGCCGAGGTCGATCGTGAGTCGAAGATTGTGTCCGTCGCGCGGAGGACGCTCGAATACGCGAAACTGAGGCAGCTCCCGGCCGGTGCCATCGCGGCCGATGATGCGAAATCCGTCCGCGCCGGAGAGCGTCTGATTGAAGTTCTGCTCGATGCCGCCGACGCCCGTATGGTCAGCACTGGCGAATCCGAGGACGTGGCAGGCGAGCCGCGAGTTGGGGTAAATCCGCGTCGTTTCCTCTTCAAAACGAATGCCACGCAGCTTCCGTGCAGCGAGCTTTTGCGCGATCTCGTTGGCGGCGATTTCGGGCACCCGCTTCTTCAGCACGATGTACTGCAAAGGCACGTCCTTCTGCTTCGACTCCGACCAAATGGTCCGGGAGAGAGATGCGTGAAGTTCGTCCGGAGCCATTTCCAAAGGGCCGGCGAGGATGTTGACGATGGCTGCGCGATCATGAATCAGCGAGCCATCCGCGATGACCGTGCGAATCGGTTCGTTCTGAGCGAGCGGCTGCCCTTTGGTATCCGTGATGGAGCCGCGCCGGGCGGGGATTGGCACGCGCGCGGTGTGCTTCGCGACCGCGATGGCGGCATACTCGGCGTGCTGCCGCACCTGCACGTGGACGAGGCGCCACGAGAAGCCGGTGAAGCAGACCGCGAGAAGACCGCACGCAAACAAGGCGCGGGATCTGGCGGTCGTTCTCATGGACGCGTGGCCCGGTTAGGATTCGAGACGGAGCGCACTTCATTTCCATCTGCCGTCACCATTCGATAGACGGGCTCATACTGGGTGATTCGGCTGAGACGGATCAGACCGTTGTCAAAACCCTGCTGGAGCGTGTCGATGGAAGATCGCCGCGCGATCTGGCCGCGCAGCACGTCGTATTCGTTCTGGAGCTTCGCGAGCTCGCGCTCGAGTTCCTTGATCGACCGACCCTGCGCGTCGATTTGGTTGCGGCTCCAGACGTAAAAAATCGAGGCGCTGCTGACGAAAAGCACGATGGCGATGCCCACGATGAATCGGGCAACCGGAACGACGTTCTGATAGTGACGATGATTAGCGCGCATGGCGGGAGACTTTTTCCACGACCCGAAGTTTCGCGCTGCGGGCGCGCGGATTCGCCTGCAGTTCGGCCGCGCCGGCGGTGACCGCCTTGCGCGTGATAAGCTTGAAAATGTAGTCGGGGTTTGGGCGTGGCTCGGGCCACTCCGGGCGATCCAGCCACGCGGTGCTCCGCTGCTTGAAGT
This sequence comes from Chthoniobacteraceae bacterium, assembly GCA_031425095.1. Lineage (GTDB taxonomy): Bacteria > Verrucomicrobiota > Verrucomicrobiia > Chthoniobacterales > Chthoniobacteraceae > JANNXQ01. The sequence continues at coordinate 27,981 of JANPIS010000569.1, read as the reverse complement.
AGTGCTTCACCACGCGGTCCTCGAGCGAATGAAACGAAATCACCCCGAAGCGCCCGCCCGGGGCGATCCGCTCGGAAAACTTTGCGAGGCCGATCTCGAGCGCCTGCATCTCACCGTTCACCGCCATCCGCAGCGCCTGGAAAACGCGCGTCGCCGGGTGCGTGCGGCCATGCCGCGGGACGACGCTCTCGACTGCGGCGGCCAGTTGCAGCGTGGTGGAAAATGGACGCGTGAGCCGATCACGAATGATGCGAGCAGCGATCCGGCGCGCGGCGGGCTCTTCACCGTAAGTGCGGAAGACGCGCTCCAGTTCTTCGCCGCCCAAGGTATTCACGAGGTCTGCTGCGGTGCGTGGCTGGCGGTCATCCATCCGCATGTCGAGAGGGCCGTCGGACTGCAGTGAAAAGCCGCGCGCCGGTTCGTCGAGCTGATGCGACGAGACGCCGAGATCGAGCAGCGCGCCATCGATCTCCACGATCCCGAGACCGTCCAGCACTTCATCCACCCGCGAAAAATTGCTCCGCACGGCGCGGAATTCCCGCCCCGCGCTCGCGAGTCGCGCGGTGGCTTCCGCGATCGCGTCGCGGTCCTGATCGAGGCCGAGCACACGGGCCCCGCCGGCAAGCAGTGCAGCGGAATGCCCGCCGCCGCCAAGCGTTCCATCGACGAAGAATTTTCCCGCCGCGGGCGCGAGCAATTCCACCACCTCTGCGACCAGTACGGGCTGGTGATAGGACGAGCGGGAGTGCGGGGCAGGCATGGAGACGACGCGGCTGGGCTTTCGGCGAAACCGGAAGCTTGGTTTGGCGAGCAAGGGCGGCAGCGCGGTCACAGTCCGATCCCTCCTGCCTGGACTTGGTATTCCGCGAGTTCCGTCCGGGCGAATTCGGCGTAGGCCGCCTTGTTCCAGATCTCGATCACATCGCCGGTGCCGAGCATCAGGACTTCGCCTTTCAAGCCGAGCGAGGTGCAGTAGTCCTTCGGAATCGCGATGCGGCCCTGCTTGTCGGTGTCCACTCGCGTGGAGTTGCTGTAGTAGTTCCGCATGAAAAGTCGGTGCTTGGCGAGGTCGAGACCGAGCTGCGATTTTGCGTCTTCGGCGAACTGGTCAAACCGCGGGCGGAGCATGACCCGCAGGCATCGTCCGCGGCTGTCCGGCACGAGGTGGTATTCCTCATCTTTGCCATCCTTCCGACGCCAGCGCTTCGGCACGGTGACGCGCCCCTTATCATCGAGGGTGTACGTCTCCTTTCCGTCGAAGACTGGGATGTTCGGATCGACCTGCATTTGGGCTGCATTGGGGGATTTTACCAATTCCTCCCCAAAGCTCCCCCGTTTTGCCACTCAGCTCCAAAACGGTCAATCCATTTGCTGAGGAATTTTCTGCCGCTTGTTGACTTGCCGCGCACCTCCCGGACCGGCGGCGAAAGTGGCCGTTTCCTAGAGTAAGTCGAGCCGATTTACGACTCCGCGCCGCGGCATCCCTGCGGGTGTGGCACATCGGCACGATTCGGCGCGACTTTGGGCGCGGCGATACGGCGTCACATTCCCGCCTTGATAACGTCACATCCACCGCATTTTCGGCGCTTTATCGTCCTTGCCGCGGAGTCGCCACCCGGCACAAACTGCCGGAAATGATCGCGCGCAGCGACCACCGTCAGCGCAACCCTGGCCTGCCCCTCTTTCTCGGCGGAGTTCTCCTCGCGATCATGGCCGCGGGCTTTTCCCTGCTCTTACCGGTGTCGCCGCAGGCGAAAATCGCGGTCGACACATGCCTGCTTACGTTTGCCGGAATCCTCCTGTGGAGCGCCTGGCGCATGCACAAGCAGTGGAGTGCGGCACTGGAGCGCGAAGAATGGCTCGCAACCCTGCTCCGGAGTATCGGCGACGCGGTGATCGCGACGGATGCCGCCGGACGCATCACCTTCATGAATCCGGTGGCCCAGACGCTCACGGGATGGAAAGAGGCCGAAGCGCGCGGCCAGCCTCTGCCGAAAGTACTGCAAGTCCTCGACCGCCAAACGCGGGAGCCGCTCGGCAACTCCGCGCTCCGGGTACTGCGCGAAAGTGAGCCGACGATCGACAAGCGTCCCATTTTGCTCGTGGCGCGCGACGGCACCGAGACTCCCATTTCCGAGAACGGCGCGCCGATCCGCGATGCGGCCGGCGACGTCACCGGGCTCGTGATGGTCTTTCGCGATGCCACGGAGACCACACACCGCGAGGCGCTGGAGGAGTTTTCCAACAAGCTCATCGAGTCGATGCCGGGGATTTTTTACCTCTATGACTCGCGGCGGAAGGTCGTCCACTGGAACAAGAATTTGCAGACGGTGACTGGCTACACCGCGAAAGAAATCCCCAAGCTCGATCCGCTGGAATTCTTCGCTCCAGAATCACGGTCGTACGTTCGGGAGCGGATGCAGAAGTGCCTCGCCGAGGGCCACGCCGAGGTAGAGGTGCGTTTTCAGACGCGCAACGGGCCGAGCGCGCCCTATTACATCACCGGCCTGCGGCTGGAGGTCGAAGGCCACGCGCACGTCCTCGGCGTGGGCATCGACATCTCGCGCCGAGTGGCGGCAGAAGAAGCGCAGCATACGACGATGCGTCGTCTCGGCCGACAAAATGACGAGCTCTCCAAGCACGCCCGAAATGCCGATCTCCTCGAGGCAAATCTCGAAGTTGCATTGCGCAAGATCACCGAAGTCGCCGCGCGGACGCTCGAGACGAGCCGGGCCAGTGCGTGGTTCTACGACGAAGGTCGCAAGGTCCTTCGCTGTGCGGATCTGTACGAGCGGGAGCCGGATCGCCACTCCTCCGGAGTCGAGCTGAAGGCCGAAGAATTCCCGGCATACTTCCGCGCCCTCGACGAGGAGCGCGCGATCGCGGCGACTGACGCTTGCACCGATCCGCGCACGGCGGAATTCTCAAACCCTTACCTCCGTCCGCTGGGTATCGCCGCGATGCTCGACGCGCCGATTCGGTCGCAGGGAAAGATGGTCGGCGTGCTTTGCCACGAGCACATCGGCAAGCCGCGCGAATGGGCGCCGGACGAGCAGAGCTTCGCGGGTTCGATGGCCGATCTCGTGTCGCTGAGCCTCGAAGTCGCACGGCGGCAGCAGGCGGAGGCCGCGTTGCGCCAGGCCCACGACGACCTCGAGCGGAAAGTCACCGAGCGCACCCGCGCCCTCGAGGAAGCAAACGAACAGCTCAAGGAACTCGACCGGCTCAAAAGCGAGTTCCTCGCGACCATGAGTCACGAGTTGCGCACGCCGCTCAACTCGATCATCGGCTTCACCGGTATCCTGCGCCAGGGGCTGCCTGGCCCGGTCAATCCCGAGCAAAACCGCCAGCTCGGCATGGTGCACTCGTCCGCGAAACATCTGCTGGGGCTGATCAACGACCTGCTCGATCTTTCGCGGCTCGAGTCGGGCCGGATGGATCTGCACATCGAGCGCTTCCCATTTTCCAGCGTTGTGGAGGAAGTCGTGCACACCTTGCAACCACAGGTGTTGCAGAAAAAGCTGACGCTCGAAACCCACCTCGACGATCCGAAGCTCGAGCTCGAAACAGACCGGAAGAAGACCTTCCAGATCCTCCTCAACCTCGCCAACAACGCGGTGAAATTCACCGAGAAAGGCTGGGTGCGCATCGAGACCCGAACGACAGCCGACGGCGTGGATGTGACCGTGATCGACACCGGCATCGGCATACAGCCGGAGCAGATTGGGCGCTTGTTTGAGGCGTTTCGTCAGGTCGATGGCTCGGCGCGACGCGTCTATGAGGGGACTGGCCTGGGCTTGTATCTGTGCCGAAAGTTAGTAACCATGCTCGGAGGATCGATCGGCGCTGAAAGTGTCTTCGGCGTCGGCTCGCGCTTCACCTTTCATCTGCCCCGAAAAATTTCAGGAGCCAGCAATTCATGAGCGCCCGGATCCTTCTCGTCGAAGACAATGCCACCAATCGCTATCTCGCGACCTACCTGCTCGAACAGCACGGCTATTCCGTGAGCCACGCCTCGGACGGTGAAGAGGCGCTCGTCGCGGCGGCGCATCACCGGCCGGACGTGATCCTGATGGATATCCAGATGCCAAAGATGGATGGCTACGAAGCGGCGCGCCGCATCAAGGAGCAGGAAGATCTCCGCAACATCCCGCTCATCGCGCTGACGAGCTACGCGATGGCCGGGGATCGTGCGCGGGCTATGGCCTCGGGGTTCGCCGGCTACATCGAGAAGCCGATCGCCACCGAGACCTTCGCCGCCGAAGTCGAGCGCCACCTCAAGCCATGAACGCCTCCGCGATGCTCCGAGCCAGGCTTTGCGCCTTCGGGCTTCACATCGTCTCGTGCCGCGCTTTACTCGGCGGGAAATGCGGAAGGCCTGACCAGTCCCAATGAAGATCCTCAGCGTCGATGACAAGGCGGAGAACCTGTACATGCTTGAGGCATTGCTGCGCGGCCATGGATATGAGGTGGATTCCGCGAGCGATGGGATGGAGGCGCTCCGCCTCGCGCAGAGCGGCGGATACGATCTCATCGTCTCGGACATCCTCATGCCGCGCATGGATGGCTTTCAGTTCTGCCGCGAGTTGAAGCGCGATCCCCGGCTGGCGGATATTCCGTTCATCTTCTACACCGCGACGTACACCGATCCGAGGGACGCGGCTTTCGCGCTCAGCCTCGGCGCGGACGGTTTCCTCATTAAGCCCATGGAGCCCGATCAATTCGTCCAAGCCATGCGACAGACGCTGGAGAACGCGCGAAAACGGGAACGAGGGACAGCAGACGAGGTCCCGGAAGATGAAGCGATCTACCTGAAGGAATACAACGCACGGCTGATCGCCAAGCTGGAGAAAAAGATGCTCGATCTCGAAGCCGCCAATCGGGCGCTACGGGACGACATCGTCGAGCGCGAACGTCAGTCCGCCGAGCGTGCGAAGCTGGAGCGCCAGCTCCGGCAGGCCCAAAAGCTCGAGGCCATCGGAACCCTCGCCGGAGGCATCGCGCATGACTTCAATAACATCCTCGGCGCGATCATGGGCTTCGCCGACGTCGGAGCCGAAGAATGCGAAGAAGGCGACATCCACCGGAAGCTCTACGCGGAGATCACACGTGCCGCCAATCGCGGACGCGGGCTCACGCAGCAGATCATGGCCTTCAGCAGCCAGGCTGATCCGTCCCGCGAGCCCCAGCGGGTGGAGGACGCCGTCAAGGAAGCGATCGCCCTGACGCAACCGATCCTTCCTGCGAATGTGGAAGTCCGGACGGAGATCGGGCCCCAAGTCGCACCCGTCCTCGCCAACGCGACCCAGCTCCACCAGATCCTCGCCAATCTTCTCCAGAATGCAGCACACGCGATCGGCGACCAGCCCGGCGTGATCACGATCAAACTGGCAAATTTCCACGTGGACGAAGATTATGTATCCGCTCATCCCGAATTGCAGCCGGGTCGCTACGTCCAGCTCACCATCGGCGACAATGGCAAGGGCATCGACGAAAAGACGCTCGAGCGCATCTTCGATCCTTTCTTTACGACGAAGAATTTCGGCGAGGGAACCGGCCTCGGCCTCTCCGTCGTGCATGGGATCATCAAGGCCTATGATGGCGCCGTCACGGTTGAGAGCGAAGTGGGTCGCGGCACGACCTTTCATATTCTCCTCCCCGCGCACGATGCCGATCCCACCCCGACGCCCAACCTCGCACGCAACGCTCCGGAAGGGCACGGAGAGCGCGTGCTCCTCGTCGATGACGACGCCGCGATCGCGCGCGTCACTGGTCGGTCGCTCGAACGCCTCGGATATCACCCCTCGGTCTTCACCGAAGCGCGGGCCGCGATCTCCGCATTCCGGAAGGGCAACTTCGATCTCGTGATCACCGACCTGACGATGCTCGACGCCACCGGCATCGAAGTCGCGCGGGAGGTCTGGGACGAACGGCCGGAGACGCCAGTGATTTTGATCACGGGCTACAGCGCCACGCTCGACCCTGCTCAGGCGCGTGCCATGGGCTTCCGCGATCTGCTCTACAAGCCTTTCACCGCCCAGGAACTCGCCGCCTGCATCCGCAATGCCCTCTCCGCAGTGGAGACGACCTGAGTCAGCCCCAGCCGTCATCGTCCCGCCGCTTTGTCCAGACTCAGCCCGCGGCTTCCGTCTTTGGATTGTCACACGACTGCCATTGACCCGCCTCGATCGGTTGGATTACGGCGGAGATCGTCTATGGCCGAAATCGAATTTCATCTCGACGCGTTCACGATTCAGGAACTGCTGGCCACCGCTAGCGGCATCGTCACCGCCCTCACGGAGAACGAGCACTTTCCCCAGCCGAATCCTCCAACGGCAGACCTCGATCGCCTCCGCCGTGAGCTTTCCGCTGCCGAGGAGGAGCATCGGCGACAGCGCACCGCCGCCGCTGCGGCTAAGCTCAAGCGCGACATTTGTGCGGAAGAGTTGCGCCGGGCATTGGCCCTCGAAGCGGAGTATGTCCAGGAAGCGAGCGGAGGCTCGATCGCGAAAATCCTCAGCGCGAATCTCCACGTGGAAGAACAGACGAGTTACTGGCCTTTTGGGCACCTCGGTCAGGTCGAAGACGTCTCGGCCAGTTCCGGAGATCAGCCAGGCGAGATCGACCTCGACTGGGAACCCGTCGCTGGCGCGAGCGGCTATGAGGTCGAGATCGCCTACGACCTGCTCGGCGAAGGCCCATGGGAGCAGATCGGTGCGACGATACAGTCCAGACTGACGATCAACCACCTCAGTAACAAGACACGCTATTGGTTCCGAGTGCGGGCAGTCGGTGAACGTGGCGCTGGCGAGTGGAGCGAGGCTCTGATGAAATTCGCGCCCTGAGCGGCGTCAATCCTGCACGGGGCCTTGCGGTTATTCGGACTTCGGCGAGTCAACTCGCATTTCTGCCGTCAGTTCGGCGTATAGGTCGGTACGTAGATCCCACTCATTGGCGGGCTCTCGTTCCATACCACCGAGCCGATCACGACGATCGGACCACCAACATTCTTTCTCACATCGTAAGAAGTACCCAGCGTCACGGTGAAAGGAGTGCCACCTGAACCAACACCGCTTTCCGCGCTGAGATAACCCAAGATGGTTCCGCTGGTGAAAACGGCGTGAAAACCCGGAAGCGCGGCGGGCAAAGAAGTGATGGAGACATCCACCGCAGAGACTGAGAGCGGCGCGAACAAAATCGCCGCAACGATGAGGAAGAGGCTACGACTTTTCATACGTCTCACAACCAGCACCCGCCTGCTCCAAAGGGCAAGCAAATAACCGGGATCCCCAGATCGCGACGGGCAGCCTCTCACCTCTGGTAATCGTCGAGTGAAAGTCGTGAAGCATGCAAAATCACGCGCCTCCTCGCCGCAGGGCCAACGGAAATAGCAGGGCGAAAGCGGCGGCGACGGCGCGGTTGATGAAGACCGCATCTCCCAACGCAAAGACCAGCAGGCCAGCACAGCCAATGAGTATCCAGCGCTCCTCCGCAGAGCGCGGTCCCACGCAAGAGTCCAGTTTCACCCAGACGATGCATGGGATCAAAAACAGCGCGGAGCCGATGACCCCAAGTTCGACGAGCTTTTCCAGCCAGTCGTTGTGCGGATGATCGTACAGCGTGACGCGGCCCTGGTTGTGGACCTCCCGGGTCTCTGCTCGCTGGTAAAACCGGAATGCTCCGCCGAAGCCTCCCAAGCCCCAGCCGAAGAACGGCTTGTCGCGGATCATCGGGATGCTGTCCTCCGCGAGCGTCTGGCGAATGCCAAACGGGCTGGAACTCAGAATACTATCCCACGTGCGGTGTCCGCCGGGAGCGCCGTGAAGCCTGTAGAAGTAAAAGGAGCCGGCGGCGATCGCCAGGCCGCCGATCAGCACCAAAGCAACGACCAAGGGCTGAGCTTTGGGCCGCCGGTCATCTGCTTCGCGTTTCCGGAACCGCCACGCGATGAGCATAACGATCCCTAACCCCGCCATCGCGCCGGTGCCCAACCGCGACGTGGAGAGCGGCGCAGAAGCGGCAATCGCGCCGCCCATCACCGCGAGAAATCCGCGCACTGCGAGGCTGGAGTAACTCGAAAAGAGCGCGGCGACGGCCGCAACCGCCAGTAGTGCAAAGGCGCACCAGTGGTTGTGATAGAGAAATGTCGCGTAGAAATACCACTCGGGCACCGGCCACTTTCCGAGAATCAGCATCTGCCCAGAAAACTTGAACGGAATCCCGACCACCGCGAGCACCGCAGCCGACGCGGCGAGAATCCAAAGCAAGGCGCGACGCTGTCGATCTCCGCAGCCAACGCTATGCGCCGTGAGCGCAAAGATGCCGAGCGCCAGCCAGAAGCGCCCTTCCACTTGAGTTGCCTGTTTGAAAGCAGTACTCGGCCAGTGGGGATCGTGCGGCACGGCGTCAAAGCCATCGCCCAGCCACGGCGCGACAGGCACGCTGCTTTTGTTGTAGGTGCTGGCGATGATCTGGACGGCAAGCAAACTCCAGCAGATCACCGGCACCCAGAACCCCGGTCCCGGCATCTCGCGACGCCACGCGCACGCCAGCGCCCAGAAAGCCAGCGGCACCACGCACACCCTACCCGACCAGACGATCCACCAGTAACCTTCTGGACCATTTCCGCCAAACAGCCACGGCACCACGCCGAGAACGCCAGATGCGAGAATCATGAAAATCCAGCGTGCAGCGCCGTGCAGCACGTCGGGCACTCTTGAGTGGCTCACCTTCGAAGCGCGCTCAGGAGAAGCCTTCATGGGATGCAAATTCTCCTCGCCCACTGCTCCGATCAGCGACGGACACCTGGCGCGATTTTCCCTTTCCGAAGAAATTCATGCGCTCATCAGTTTCGCTGCGAGCATGAGCGCTGGCCGGAGGTTGCCAAGCCGTTATTGGCCACGCCTGCGACTCAGGCTCTCGCTACTGGCGCCACTTCGTCGTCCTCTTCCTCGTCTTCCTTCTTCCGATCCTTGCCGTAGTTTTCCGGTGCACCGTATTTGCCGATGTAGCGGTTGTAACCGGAGCTGCCGCGGAAGACGAGCTGGTTGAGAATCACGCCCGCGGGCTTGCAGCCGGCGTTCGTCAGCATGTCGCGCGCACGGAGCACGCACTTGCGCGTTGTCTTCGCGGAGCGCACGACGAGGCAGACGAGCTCCGCATGTTCCCCGAGCAGCAGCACATCGGCCACGGCGAGCACGGGGACGGTGTCGATGACGATGCGATCAAACTCCGAGCGAAGCGTGCGCAGGAGTTCACCGAAGACCGGGCCAGCGAGAAGTTCGGCGGGTTGCTTCGCCGGCGTGCCGGCGGTCATCACGGAGAGGTTGGGCACTTCAGTGCGCTGGATCGCGCCGCCAATGTCCACGCGGCCCTCGAGGAAATCGGTGACGCCCGGACCGGTCGCGTCCGGAACGATCATGCGTCCGACCATCGAGACGCGCAGGTCGCCGTCGATGAGCAAAGTGCGGAGGCCCTGCTGCGCAAACGCCGTGGCGCAATTGATCGCGCAGAAGGTCTTCCCTTCATCCGGCTCGGCGCTGGTAAAGACGACGATGTGCCGACCGCGGGTGGAAGGCACAACCTGAAGCGAAGCACGCAGTGAACGGAATGCTTCGGCGACGGGCGAAGCCGGCGCCAGGTGCATCGTGAGGGCGCGTGATTCCGCCTTGCGGTTCGGATCACGCGGCACGGCGCCGAGCACTTGCAGACCAGTGACGCGACTGGCCTGATCGACGGTGCGAATCGAGCTGTCGAGCGCGTGCAGGGCAAAGGCAAGCGCGATGCCGGTGGCAAGGCCTGCGGCGAGACCGATCGCGATGATCTTGGATTTCTTCGGCTGCATCGGTGCGGACGGGAGCAGCGCGCGTTCGAAGACACCCACCTGCTCCTGCTCGATGCCGGTCGCGATCTGGGCTTCTCCAAGACGCTTCAGCATCCCGTCGTAAAGCGCGCGGTGAGTCTCCACCTGACGCGCGAGGGCCTTGTAAGGAATGGCTTTGGCATTCAAGTCCTGCCCCATCTTCTCCTGCTCTTTGAGCGCGGCCGCAAATTTCTCCTCGGTGGCGATGACGTTGTCGTAGCTCGCCTTGATGAGTTCCGGCATTTCCTTGAGCGTGTCGCGCAGGTTCACTTTCGCTTCGTTCAACTGCGTCCGCGCCTCGATCATCTTGTAATGCTTTTCCGTGTAGCGCAGCGCGAGGCTCGCAATCACGGCCTCGATTCCCTCGATGCGCGCCTTTGCCGTGGCCACCGATGGATGCTCGGACACGGACGCAATCTCCATCAGCTTCTCCGGATTGCCCGCCGCCTGCTGCACTTTCGCGTTGTCCGCTTCAAGGCGCATCCGCGAAGCCCGCGCTTCGTCGAGTTGCCCGCTCAGCGTCTTAAGGCGTGAAATGACGACGTCCTGCTTTTCGTCGAGGGAGTTCACCCCGGTTTTCGCGATGTACTCATTTAGAGCGCGCTCATGTCCGGCGAGTTCCTCCTTGAGCTTGTCCGCTTTCTCGAAAAGGAACTTGATGCCGAGCGCGGACGATTCACTCCGGCGCACCATGGCCTGCCGGCGATACTCATTGGCGAGCGCGTCCGCGAGCCGGGCCGCAACCCGCGGATCCGAATGCATCGCGCTCACCTCGATAAAGGGCGTGCCGCGTCGTGCAACGATCGCCATCGAACCCATGAGCGCGTCCACGGCGACATCCTCCGAGTACGGTTGACCGTCGGGCAGCGGCGGCAGGAAAAGCGGATCGGTGGTCAACTTGTTGGCCTCGACCACATGGTGAAGAAAGGCGCGGTTTTTGAAGCCGGCGACGACCGCGTCTGCAAGTTCCGGGATGCCCTGCGCCGTGGGCTGGACGCCTTCAAAGGCGAGCAGCTTCATGGGCTGATTATTGATCTCCATCACCGTCGTGGCGAGGTAGGTGCGCTGCATGCGCGCGACGTAGCCGAGACCCGCGAGACCACCGACGATCGCGAAGAGGACGATCAGCCAGAGATGCTCGCGCAGGACGGTGAAGAACTGCGAGAAATCCACGCCTCCGTCGGCGATATCCCCGAGGTCATCCGCAGGCGCTGGTGTCTGGCCGTTTTTCATCCTTAGAAGAGCCTTTCGCCGACGGTGATGGTGTCGCCCGGCAGCACTTGGAAGCGCTTGATGCTGCCGTCTTCACTCATCGCCTTCGCATCGAGTTTGATGATCTCTTCCGCACCATTGACGGTGCGCTTGATGGTGATCTTGCTGCTCGCGATGCGCGACTGCCCGCCGGCCATGCCGAGTGCTTCCATGATGTTGACGTTCGTTTCGTCGGGCAGTTCGATGATGCCCGGCTTGTTCACCTGGCCAAGGATGGTGATGCGCCGCTTCGTGTACTGCAAGATCGTCACCGTAACCTGCGGCTTGATGAGATACTCGCGGAGTGCGGACTCGATCGCTTTCGAGGCCTCGCGGATGTTCAGTCCGATCACGCGGACCAGACCGGCCATCGGCATATTGATCGCTCCGTCTTTATCCACCCGAGCCTGGGTATTCAGCTCCGGTTCGTTGAAAACGACGACGCTGATGATGTCCTGCGCCGTGAGCCGGTAGGTGAGCGAAGCAGGCGCAGCTGGCTCCACCTTCGTCGCTCGCGGGATGTCGCTCCGCTGCGCGGCCGCGCTGCCACAGCCGAGTACGAGCAGGCTGAGCAGCAGCTGACAAAGCGCGCGCGAGCGGATGGAGTGAATCGATGAAGCCACGGAAGGGAACGGGTGCGCGACCCGGTCAAAAAACAACGCTCATCTGCAGGCCAGTTCGGTCGCGGCGGAAATCGCGGGCATCCTTTCCCTGCGATGAGTTTTGGCTGAATTCATAGAACACTCCAAAATGGAGACGGTCGAAAGCGTGCCACTGAAGTCCGAAGCGCGCAAAAAAGTAGTCGTCCTGCCGATCGGCCTGAACGTTGCGCCCCTCCGATGTGTACTCGAGATTTTCGTAGCCCAGAGTCACGAACCCGACGAACCGAATACCCAACTGCTGTGTCAGGCCGACGGTAAAACCGGTGGCCGTGTAGTTCTGATCCGTGAAGATGACGGAGTTGAACACGCGCCGGTGACCGTTGAAAGTCACGTTCGTGCCGTCCCATACTGCCCAAGTCGCATCGAGATTGAAGGTCGGTGAGAGCGATCCGCCGCCGGAATCGTAGCGCGTGACACCGACACCGACGTCGCCCGAAAAGGTGAGCTTCTGCGTGGCCACGTAGGTCGCGCGCAGCGAAGCAACTGGACTCACCGAATCCGGCTCGCTCGCGTCACCGTCGTCGTTCTCAAACTGGTAGAATCCGACGCCCAGGGTGCCTTCGAGCGTGAGCTTGGGGGTGGCGACCCAGTTCGCGCGGAGCGAGACATTCTGCGAATGCTGCGTGCGTCCCGACTCGACCTCGGCAATGGCAAAACCGCTCCCCAGGCCGAGCGTGACCTTCGGCGTGAAGTGGTAATTCACGTAGGCCTGAGCGCCGTAGTCCTGCGAGCCGATGAGATCCTCGTAGTACGAGCGGCGGTAGTCCCCATTGAGGTCGAACGAGACCTTGTCCGAGTAGTTGAAGCGCGTCTCGAGGCCGGCGCTGTAGCTCGTGCGCCGCACGCGGTCGGTTGCGTCAATGCTCGTCCCGGAGTCATTTTCGACGCCGAGCCGGAAACCGACCGAGCTGCGCGACCCGCGCCAGTCGAGTTGCAGCTTGCCGTTGTGATTCAGCGAGTTTTCGTCGCTGTTTTCGGTGAAGAACACGGCGCCGAGCGTGTAATCGGCGAGCAGGTAGAGCGCCGTCTGGTCATTTCCGATGCGCGCCGTGACGCCGGGCGAGGCTGTGATGATGAAGTCGCTGTCCTGCCCGTCCTCAGAAAGGAAGACGTTTCCGTCGTAAAGCGCGGTGGTGGAGAAATGCGGGCGCACGGACCAGGTTCCGGCAGCATTGATTTCCCGGGTGAACTCAGCGATCTGCTCGGTACCGAAGAGCGGACCCTCGAGTTCGGCGAGATCCCAGCTCGAAGTCGCCGGCCGCAGCGGCAATTCATTCGGCGGAGGAGGAGGTTCCTCCGGCTCCGGCTCTGCCTGCGGTCGAACGACTCCCGCCGGACTCACACCGCTACCGGCCGAGGTCTCCCAGGGAATCGGAAACACGGAATTCGGGGAGTCAGCATTTGGGAAAAGCTCCGGCTTGGGGAATTCGGTCGTCGCCGGTGTCGTCGGAATCTCGGGCTCGGCATTCGGAGAGGCAGGCGCCGGAAGTGCGGGCGATACCGGCGGCGCGATCACTTGGGGAGGAATTGCCTGCGGCTGGATCGGTGGATCGATCGGGGCCTGGATGGGAACCAGTTCCGCATCTCCGAGCCAGGGCCCGACGGTCGGTTGCAGCAGACTCGGCCGCTCGGATGGGTCGCGATCGCGAATATCGAGGCCAGCGCGGCGGAAAATCGGCGGGGTGGATCCACTTTCGTCGCGCTTCACCTGCGCGACCTCCGCGGCCGGGGCCGCATTCTCCTCGCGGACTTTGGGCAACCGCATTCGAAACTCCGGCTTGGCTGCGGCCCTCCGCTCCGGCGAGGCCTGAGCCGCAGGCGCGACGACCTGCGACAGACGAAAGACCGCGTAGGAACGCAGACTCTCATCGCTCCGATTCAGGATGCGCAGCGGCGCGGTCCATCGTGGATGCAGGCCAAAATTTTCGAGATCAATCGTCTCCTGAATTGGTCCATCGAGCGGCGTGCGCAACTCGATGGGTCGCCCTGCCCGCGCTTCGGATGCAGAGCCGCACAGAAGTGCGGCCGCAGCCCATGCGGCTATCGATCGACAGGGTTTTTCCCAGGATTTCTCCATCCGCTCCTCTTTAGCAATCACCGCGCCTCCGGCGAAACCACCGGGGGGTCCACATTCGCACGATTCGCGGGCGCCAGGATCCCGCGTTCGCGGCTCCCGGGCATGATCTCCGCCCGTGGACGATCTTGCGGCGACCGCAGACGCAGAGCCCGGACATTCTCCGCCACCTCTTTCAATTCTTTGCCATCCTTCGCATCGATCGTCTCCTTTCCATCACCCGACTCGACTGGCTCAAGCTTCCGCTTCTCGTCCTCCGAAGTGGTGCTGGCTTCCGCTGCGCCGCGTTCCGCAGCAGCGGCCTTGCTCTCTGCGGAAGTAGCTGGCCGATAGGGACTCGAGGCGGATCGCTCCTGCACTGGTCCAGCCGCGGAAGGCTTTCGCTCCGTCGGAGCGCCAGCAATCAGGCCGCGCGAATACATGACGACCAACGTCAGATTGAACACTACAGCCAGGGTCACGATTACAAACTTCATAGTATGATAGTGGTGCCGCGCTCAAAACGCGCGTGCCTCTGAGCCCATCAGCTTATCTCGCGCCCGACTCACGGATCAATAGGCAAATCCGTCGCAATTTCGTCGGACATCGGGTCGTCGGTGCGGGGTTGATTCTCCTACGCCGAATCGGCACTCCTGCCCGCTCCGACGACGGGTGAACCAAAACCGGACCCTGACGGGAGGAATGCCTTGCCCAGAAGGCGTCGGGCTGATTTGATAAATATATGAATCCACATGGTTCATATTCGGCGTACCACTCGCCGACTCACGCCGTGAAACTGATGTCCATTCGCTTTATCCTCGCGGCTCTCGTCGCTCTTGGTTCGCTCTTGAGTTCTACTCCGCGAAGCTACGGCGGAGGATTTGAGTACCGACAGCCGATCAATCGCGTCAATGTTTTGTCGGATCGCCGCAGCAATGTCTATTACGTCGGGGAACGCATATTCTTCCAGCTCGAGTACCAGTCTGGTTATCCGAATGCGACGACGCGCTACAGTATTCGAGACTATCTCGGCAATCTGATCGAGGCGGGTCCGATCGTCGGGCCCTACATCATCCCGGCGGCCACTTCGCCCGGGTGGTACAAGTTGTATCTGCATGGCAGCCCCGTTTATCTCCGTCAGCAGGGTGACCCGCCGGCCGATCCTGACTGGGGTGATAGCGTTGGCGGTACGATGTTCGTCATATTCCGCAACGATCCCAACTTTCCAACTATCCCACCGCCGGGCACCACTGCCGGAACGGAAGGACTTTCGGACAATGTCATGCGCGGGATCGTCGGCAGTGGGCCACAGCGCCATCGCTTCTACGCAAATTCGCAATGGAGTGTTGCGGGCGATGCCCGTGCGCAGGACATCGCGCAGGAAAAGACATTTTACACCCCTTACGACCCTTACCGAGGCCGCGTGCTGCTGGGTGCGTTCCCGGACGGCACTTCCAACCCAAACGGAACGGCCAGCCTCAACTACGTCCAACAGACGGTGCAGAGATTCCAGAACGACGTCACACGCTGGGAACCGCGCAACGAACCGAACTATGCCAACAACGGCCTGGATGGGACGGCGCAGAGCTTTGCCATCAACGAGTTCATCCCTTTCTCTGACACCGTCAAGGGTGTGAACCCATCCCTGAAGGTGATCGGGCCGGGCAATGTCGAGATCAAGCCTGGTTCACACGGGCTTTACTTCATGCAGGATTTCCTTGCCGCGATGCAAGCGCAGGGCGCCCTGCACAAGCTCGATGGCATCTCGTTCCACGTTTACAACAGTTTCAACGGCGATCTCTTTATGGCTCGGAAGTCGATGGATGGGTTGATGAACGTGATCAACCAATACGGGCAGCAAAACAAAGAGCGCTGGCAGACGGAACAGGGCTTTGCGGCCGCCATCAATGGCTCCTACCAACCGCGCATGCAGACTCGCTGGACGATGCTGATGTTCATGGTTCTGGAGCAATACGGAGTACCCAAGGAGCACAACTATCTTTTTTACGACAAGAACGGCGGGTTTTTTGACGTGCCCACGTGGTGGATCAATCAGGACGGCACCCTCAACCCGCTTGGTTGCCTCCTCCGCGTGTGGTCGGAGGAGGTCTACGGCACCCGCCATACCTCCGCCTACGACTTTGGAGCGACGGGAAACAAACTCTACATCGGCAGTCTCTTCAGCGGTCCCGGCAAGCAGGTCGCGGCCTTTATGAGCGCAGGCAGCACCGATGGCCAGGTGCGTCTGCAAGTCTCGGCGCCTTCGGTGCAGGTCGTTTCTGCCTTTGGTGTGGAGCGCACAATCCCGGCGCAAGGCGGGTCCATACTCCTCCCGGTCACTGAACTTCCGACGTATGTGCGCTTCACTGGCAGTCTCGCCGTGACCCCGCAGAATTGGGGCTCCAACCTCACCCTCGGCAAGCCGGTGACCTCGACGGTGATGGCCCCGCACCCATCGGACTCCAGCATCATCAATCTTCCGAACAAGGTCACGAATGGGGAGTTCGAGAATTGGTACTATGTCCAAACCCAGGAAACCAAAGTCTGGGTGGACGGCTCCTTCAACTTTCCTGCATGGGTCGAAATCAACCTCCAGCAACCCACCACGCTGGACCGCGTTGTGATCTACTCCGGGGTGCCATGGCAGTGGGATGGCACGCTCCTCGACTACGATCTTCAGTATTTGCAAGGCAGCACCTGGGTCACGCTGCAAACCGTGCAGGAGCCGACCCGCACCTTTAAGTCTTACACCGTCACCAATCGCACGACGGTCGATTCGTTCTTTAGCGATCGCTGGGTTTTCAGCCATTCCTTCGCTCCTGTAACGACATCAAAACTTCGACTTTGGGTTCGTGATGTCACTTATGGGGGCGGTGCCACGCTCCTCGTGCAGCAGGCGGGCGGGCAGACCGGCCTGCGCCTGATCAACCTTCGCGAAGTGGAAGCGTACGCCAGCGGCACGCAGGACCCACAAAACGTCCCACCCATCGCGGGAAACGACACCGGCAGCAGCGATCGCGACGGAGTCGAGATCCCCGTCTTGGCGAACGACTCTGACAGCGACGCGTGGCCGCAGCCACTCCGGATCGAAAGTGTGTCTTCTCCGGCTAACGGAGCCGTGGCCATCGTCGGGAGCAAGATCCGCTATACGCCCAATTGGAATTTCTCCGGCGCCGACGCCTTCACCTACACCGTGACCGACGGTCTCAAATCCGCGACCGCGACCGTGAACGTCAGCACGATCGCAACCCCGCCAAGAACTGGCGGACTGGTGAACTTCAAAGGTGAATATTTTGGCGATCCCAACTTCACCAATCTCGTCCTGACCCGTTCGGATCCAGCGGTGGATTTCAATTGGGAATTGACCTCGCCACATCCGTCCATCCCTTCCAATGGTTACTCCGTGCGTTGGACTGGCCAGATCCGTCCACCGTACTCCGGGATTTACGAGCTATCGACCTGGTCCTCCCCGCAGGTGCGACTCTGGCTGGATGGAAAGCTCCTCATCGATCAATGGGCAGGACACCCGCTCTTCCAGCACCGCGCGAGTGTGTATTTGGATGCCACCCGGACTTACGACTTCAAGCTGGAATATGCCGCTTATGGTTATACGGCGACCGTGCAATTCCGCTGGTCTCACCCGCTTATTTCGCAAGAGTCCGTCATTCCGCTCGCACCGATGGAGGCATGGCGCCGCTCAGTCTTCTCAAGCGGGCAACTCGGAAACTCGGCCGTGAGTGGCCCGCAGGCGACACCAGCCAACGACGGCATTCCCAACCTCCTGAAATACGCGCTCCGGATTTCACCCTTTATTTCGGCCAGCAATCCACCGGCGCTCCCGCAAACGAGCCGCTTCTCGGAAACGGGACGCACATACCTTTCCGTGACGTACCGGAAGAACAGCTCCGCTTCCGATCTCTCCTACCGGGTGGGTGTCACCGATAAACTTGATTCCGTTGGCCTCTGGGACAGCGTGGCTCCGCCCGAGGAGATCCTAGGCACGGACCCGGGAACGGGCGATCCGATCGTGCGTCGCCGAGTGGATGTCACCGGATTGCCGATGAAGTTCATCCGGCTCGAGGTGCGGTAGCCGGGATTTTCCTTGCGGGCAAGGGGTGACAGAGCCTAGGAGCTTCACGCATCAGGTCCGACGTCCACGGGGATCTTTCGCGCCACCAGCCGAACCCTCTCCCATGCTCCGAACCCACTTGCGGAATCTTGCCAGTCGTTTCGGTTGGGATATCTCACGCCAGAGCGCTGATCGGCTCGGCAGGTGCCCGTTCCGGGACATGCAGCGTTTCGTCGCAGCGGATGCGCGTCCACTGGTTCTTGATGTTGGCGCGAACGAAGGCCAGACCGTTCAACGCTTCAAATCAACTTTCCCCGATTGTGTGATCCACTCCTTCGAGCCGGGAGCGGAGACATTTGTAAAACTTCAGGAACAAACTGCTCACGAACGAAATGTATTCGCGTGGAATTATGCGCTTGGCGCCGAGGAGGGCCGGCTGCCCTTTTTCGAGAATACAAATTCCGACATGAGTTCTTTTCTGAAACTCGGCGACGATGGCTGGGGGAGTGTCCATCGGCAGAACGAGGTGGAAGTGATGACGGTCGATCGCTTCCTCGCAAAACATCACATCAAGACTGTGGACGTACTGAAATCAGATACTCAGGGCTATGACCTGGAGGTCTTCAAGGGCGCCGATCAGGCGATGCGTGACGGTCGCATCAAGTTGCTTTTCACTGAACTAACGTTTTCCAACCTTTACGCGGGCACCCCGCGTTTCGACGAACTCTACCGCTACGTGATGGATCGCGGCTTCCGGTTGGTTTCGATCTACGAATTCACCCATCAGAATGACCTCGCCGGGTGGAGCGACGCGCTCTTCGTTCACTCAAAGCATCTTCGCCCCCAAGCCTGAACGCAGAATGTGACGGCCCGCCAAGTCTTCTACGAAGGCCGTGTCCAGGGCGTCGGTTTCCGTTACACCTGCAAAAACCTCGCGCGCGGCTTTGAAGTCGTCGGCTGGGTGCGCAACCTTTCGGACGGCCGGGTGGAGCTTCAGTGCAGTGGCTCGACGGAAGAGGTCGAGGGTTTCCTGGAATCGATCGCCGAAAGTGAACTCAAGGGGCATATTCGGAGTGTGACCGCGGTCGCGATTGCGCCACTGGTGAGCGTTCGGGGATTTGAGATCACCAGTTGAAAACCTTGGAGACCGGTGGCCTGCCGGGCGAGTTCCACGTGCCTGCGGCGACACCGCCATTGCAAGCGCGGCCACCTCTCCCTCCCGCAGACCGATCGGTGGCGGTTGTTTCGCGCTCGCGGCTTGGTCTGCGGCCGTGCCGCCAGGTTACGGTTTGAGCGAGGACGGCTCCCAGATGCGCACGGTCCGATCCGTGGAGGCGCAGGCGAGGCGTTGGCCGCTGGGACTGAAATTCAGCACCCGCGGCGGGCCGGTCGGGCCGCGCAAGGTGTCGAGCCGCTGGCCCGTGTCGAGGTTCCAGAGCTTGATGGTGAGATCGTCGGAGCCGGTCGCCAGGATGGGCCGGGTGGGATGCCAGGCCAGCGCGGTGATCGGCCCGTCGTGCGCGCGGAAGGTCTGCCGCTCGGCAAGCGTGGCGGTGTCGAAGACATGCACCAACTTGTCCGCACCCGCCGCGGCGAAAGTCTGGCCATCGGGCGCGACGGCGAGGCAATCCAGCGCCGTCGGGTGGGCGGCGGTGCGCAGCCGCTGGCCGGTCGCAGCATGCCACACGATGATCTGTTCCTCTGACAACGTGACGCCGCGCGGTCTGTTGGCCGTCGCCAGACCGATTAGCTCCGTGCCCCCGGCGATCCAATGGAGGTCGTTCACCTCATGCAAAGCTGCATTGTCCAAAGCGACCAACTCCTTACCGGTGGCGGGTTCGAGCAAGACGGTTTGTTTCCCTTTGCCATTGGATGCCAACGCCAGACGGTCGCCGGTGGGACTCAACCTTAGCGCGGCGAAATTGCCACTGGCAGGAAACGCACCGACTTGCTCCACCGTCTTACCCAGCTGACGGAGCACCTGAATGCGTCGGAAGTTGAGTTCAGAACTCCCGAGCGCGAAAAACCGGCAATCTGCGCTGGCTGTCGCCATGTGAAAGACTCCGTTGGTCGGATTCCAGAGCGTGGAAGGTCCGTGCAAATCCAGCAGCGCGACGCGATAGCCCTTCGACGGTCCGAGGAACAGGTCGGTGCTGAGAAAAAACGCGCCGCCCAGAGTTCCGCCATCGGATCGCGAGGGCAGTACCCATTTCGCGGGCGTGCCGGCGATGTCCCACAGGCGGCTGTTTTGCCCTCCGATGAGCAACTCGCCGGTGAGCGGATGCACGGCCATCGTGGCCGCCCTGCCGATCCCGCCGATGAGCGACTGCAGGGGCGCACCGGTTCTGGCGCTTGAGATTTGGATGGATTGGCGGCCATCGGGAAGTTGGGACACCGACGCGAAACGCTCTCCATCCGGCGTGAAGGCCACCTGCTCGACGCGGGTGGGATGAGCGCGGCGCGAGAAAATCATGCGGCCATCGCGCAAATCCAAACCAGCGACATTGCCAGTAGCGTCGCACCACAGCACGGTGACCCCGTCGGGATGGATTGCCATGGCTTGAATCGTTCCCAGATCTTGATCGAGCGTGCGGCTTTCGGTGCCGTCTTCCATCTTGAGCGCGACGAGTGTCCCCCTCCTCAAGCCTGCCAATACATAATGGCCGTCGGGGGTGATGACGCCTCGGATCGGGCCCAAGTCAGGCTTATACTTCCACAAAAGCTTTCCGTTTGAGGCATCCCAGAGATTAAGGGAAGTGTTTGCACTTTGCTGGAGCAGTCGCTGGCCATCCGGGCTGAACTCCAAGCTGAAAACTCCGGTGGACGGCCAGGCGGACCGCTTCATCCCGTCGCGCGCGTTGAGGATGGCGATCCCTCCTCCAGGATCACTCGTCGAAGCGGCCTTGCCGACGGCGATGCGTTCCCCATCCGGCGAGACGGCGATTTTGAAATGCGCGCCCGGAGCGTCCTTGTCTGGATCGCAGGGGAACTGGAGCAACCGCACTCCGGTGCGGGCCTCCAGGATCGTGATCTTTTTCTTGTCATCGCTGACGGCGAAAACGCCCGGCAGCTTCGGATGCGCGGCCACGCTCCGGATTACATTTGAGCCTGCGTTGATGCGGGCGATGGATGTGTCGGATTGCTCGCGCAGATAGCGCCAGTTTGCGTCGCGCAGATCGGCGGGTACGTCTTCGAGCGCGGCCTGCATCGTCTGACCATCCGCCTCGCGATACGCCGCTTCGGCAAGGGCGAGGGCGGACTTTGTGAGCGCGCGGCGGACTTTTTCCTTTTCGGCGAGCGCCCGTTGCTCGTTGGCCTCGGCCCGCTTTTCATTTGCCAGCGCGATCTCCGCCTGGCGGCGGGTCTCGCGCTCGCTGGCGCGGAGATGGAGGACGAACCAGACCGCCAGCGCCGTGATGATGAGCCACGCGGCGAAGCCGATGGTGAATTCGCGGCGGTGGCGCACGATGAGGAGGGCGAGTTGCTTGAGCAGGCCGGCATGCTCCGCAGCAGTGGCGAAGCCGGTCTGGTAGGCCGTGATGTCGGCCTGCAAATCCGCGACGCTCGGGTAGCGCGCGTCTCGATCGAGGGCCATGGCCTTGCGCACGACGGCGGCGAGGGACTGTGGAGTGCGCCGACTTGTCGGCGCTTTGGGGTGAGGCGGACTTGTCCGCTGTGGCGGGCCGTCTGTGCCCCCCGCGGAAGCGAGTTTCCTCTCGCCACAAAACTGTGAAAACTCACCGCAGTCCAAAATCTCGCCGCGCGCGACTTTGGCGACGATCTCTTGGGCATCGGTGCCTTCGACGGGTGGGCGCAGGGTGAGGATCGAGTAGAGGATCGCGCCGAGGGCGTAGATGTCGGTGCGGGCGTCGAGTGTCTCGATTTCGCCCCGCGCCTGCTCGGGGCTCATGTATTGCGGCGTGCCGAGGATGGTGCCGTCGAGAGTGAAAGATGAAGGATGAGGGATGAAGGATGAAGTGGATGGGCCTTCGGCGGACCGTTTCGTACCTTCGGCGCACCCGCGCATCTTTTCATCCTTCATCCTTCCCCCTTCATCCTTTCCCAGGATCTTCGCCAGCCCCCAATCCATCACCAGCACCTCGCCGAAGTCCCCGAGCATGAGATTCTCCGGCTTGAGATCGCGATGGATCACGCCCTTCGAGTGCGCGAAGGCCACGGCGTCGCACACTTTCTGAAACGCGGTGAGCAACGCGGCCAGCGGATACTTTTCGACCGTCGCCGCATCACCCTCGGCCAGCCGCGCTACCACGTCTTTGAGCGTGACGCCGCGCACCATCTTCATCGTGTAAAAGGGCTGCCCATGCTCATCCACGCTGAGTTCGTGGACGGGGACGATATTCGGATGCTCGAGCTGCCCGGTGATTTGCGCCTCTTGCACGAAGCGCACGGCATGATCTTCCGAACCGGTCGCGAGCATGATCTTCATCGCCACCTGCCGCGCGATGGAGCCGTCACGCGCATCGAGGATCGCGCCCATGCCGCCGTGCGCGACCACTTTCCCGATCGCATACCGCTGCCCATGCACGACACCCTCCGGCAGGAGCGCGCGCACCGCCGCCATGTCCGGCGGGAGCGAAGCGCCGGGCTCGGTGTGCCCATGCACGCGTCGGAGCTCGATGATGGCCGTGCCGAGTTCGATGTGCTGGCCGGAGAAGATGCGCCTCGGCTCCGTGACGGGCTCTCCACCGACGC
Source organism: Chthoniobacteraceae bacterium (assembly GCA_031425095.1). GTDB lineage: Bacteria > Verrucomicrobiota > Verrucomicrobiia > Chthoniobacterales > Chthoniobacteraceae > JANNXQ01. Next base: position 5,371 of record JANPIS010000569.1, on the reverse strand, counting down.
GCGTGCCCGCGGCACTCCCGAGATCTTCGATGAGCCAGTCGCTGTAGTTCACGGTCAGCCGCGCGTGATGCCCGGCGATCTGCTCGGTCTCGATGTGAATGGCACAGGCCGGGTCGCACCCGATGTCATATTCCCCCGGCGCGACCTCCTGCCGGGCACGGACGGTGCCGCCCACGCTGACCAAAACCTCGGTCTTGGGGATGACCATGCCGCGGAGAGTGCGCGCCGCGAGCAGCAGTGGCAACCTTGGAATGCGGCTCGCGAGAATGACGGCTTTGCTTGCACGCTCCTGCGGTATCCTCTGTCTTTGCGAACCAAATGCCCAAGCTGGCCATCTCCATCCAGAATCTCACGAAGATTTACCCGATCCCTTTTCGTCGGGAGAAGGTGGTCGCGGTGCAGGATCTCTCGCTGACCGTGGAAGCGGGACACGTCTATGGCCTGCTCGGGCCGAATGGCTCGGGCAAATCGACGACGATGAAGATCGTGCTCGGGCTGGTCTCGCCGACGTCGGGAAGGACGGAAATCTTCGGGCGGAATTCGGCAGAGGTGGAGAGCCGGGAGGATGTCGGCTTCCTTCCGGAGAATCCCTACTTTTACAAGTTTCTCACTGGCGAGGAGACGCTGCTCTTCTACGGGAAGCTCTGCGGGCTGCGCGGCGCGAAGTTGCGTGAACGAGCGAAAGAACTGCTCCATTTGGTCGGCTTGGAGAACGCTGCGGCGCGACGCATCGGCGGATACTCGAAGGGCATGCTTCAGCGCATCGGCCTGGCGCAGGCGCTGGTGCAGGAGCCGCGGCTGCTGGTGCTCGATGAGCCGACGGCGGGCGTCGATCCGGCAGGGTCGCGCGAGATCCGGGATCTCATCCTCGGCTGCCGGCAGCGTGGGATTACGGTGCTGCTCTGTTCGCATTTGCTGAGTCAAGTGCAGGAGATCTGCGATCGCATCGGCATCCTTCACCAGGGTCGGCTCGTCCGCGAAGGCGCGCTCGATCAGCTCATTTCCGTCGAGACGCAGACAGAGATAATCCTTGAAAATGCGACGCCGGAACTCCTCGCCGAGATACGGGCGACGATCGCGCGCACCGGGGCAAAGATCGTCGAAGAGCGGAAGCCGCAGCAGACGCTGGAGCGATACTTTCTTGAAGTGACGGGAGCAGAGCCGAAGCGATGAACGCCACCTCCGCAACCGCCGCCCCCATCGCCACCCGGCACCGGCTCTTTTCCCCTGCCCGCATCGCGGCGCTCGCGTCGAATACCCTGCTCGAACTCGTCCGGCTGAAGGTCTTCTACTTCATGCTGCTCTTCGGAATGCTGATCATCGGCAGCTCGGCCTTTGTGGTGAAATTCAGCTTCCAGGAGCAGTTCCAAGTGCTGAAGGACGTGGCGCTCGGGGCGATGTCCGTCTTCACGTGGCTGCTCGCGGTGCTCTCGACGGCATTGCTGCTGCCCAAGGACATCGAAGAGCGCACGCTTTACACGATCCTCGCGAAGCCCGTGCCACGGTTCGAATATCTCCTCGGCAAGCTGCTCGGCGTGCTCGCGCTTCTCTTCCTCGCAACGTCCCTCATGAGCTTCCTCTTCGTCGGCGTGCTTTACTATCGCGAGCAGGGTGCGATCGCCGCGCTCGGCGACATGCCGCCGGACGAATGGGTCGCCGCGGTGAAAGCGGTGAAGGCGAGCACCTTCAGCCCGAGCCTCATCCAGGGCATCGTTTTCATCTACCTGAAAGCGTCCCTCTGCGCCTCGCTCACGCTGCTACTCTCGACGTTCGCCAGCACCACCATCTTCACGATCATGGTCTCGGTCGTCGTGTACTTCATCGGCCATGTGCAGGCGCTGGCGCGCGACTATTGGTTGAGCGACGCGACCGTCGGCCCATTGACGAAGATCTTCCTCGCCTTCGTCTCCCTCGTCTTCCCAGACCTGCAGCTCTTCAATGTCGTCGATGACATTGCGGCGGGAGCGATGCTGCCAATGGCGATTTTCCTCAAGACCTCCGCACTCGGCCTCATCTACATCGCGGTGTACTTTCTCGCTGGCTACTTCCTGTTTCAAAACAAGGAGCTATGAAACGAGGCGCGCTCGTGCTGCTCGGCCTGATTGCCTTCGGCGGAGCGAAACTGCTGCCCGAAGCGACGCTCCAACGCGAGCAGATCGCCGCGGGATTCCGCAAAAGCCAGCTCGACCTCGAAATGCGTCAGCAGGTCGGGCAGCTCGCATTTGTCGCGGCGCTCAGCGGCTTCCGCGCAATCGTGGCCGATGGCTTTTGGATCCACGCGCAGACGGCGTGGGAGCGGGTGGACTGGGCGCGGATGAAACTCGACTTCGACATCGTCACCTCGCTCCAGCCGCGGTGCGTGCTTTTCTGGGAAATGTCCGCCTGGCACATGAGCCACAACGCCAGCGTCGCGGCGCTCGAAAACCGCGACCAGCCGCGGGCGGCGCTCCGCATCCGGGCCGCGCGCGAGTTCATTGCCACGGGCGAGAAATACCTCCTCGACGGCATCGCCAACAACCCCGAGAGCCCGCGACTCTACGACATGCTGGGGTTGCTGTACCGCGACAAGATGGACGACCACTGCAAGGCGTCGTGGGCCTATTTCCAATGCGCCGCGCTGCCCGACGCGCCGATGTACGTGCACCGTTTTGCCGCCTATGAACTCGCCCAATGCCCCGGCCACGAACGCGAAGCGTACGAAATCCTGCGGGCGCTCTATCTAAAGAGCGAAGATGAGCATTTGCCCACCCTTCTGAAGTGGCTCGGGCGTCTGCAGGAGAAATTGAGTATCCCTCCTGCTGAGCGTGTCTATAATTCCGACCCGGAAAAATCCGCCCGCTGACCCATGCGTTTCGCCATCTTCGGAGACATCCACGCCAATCTTGAGGCGCTCAACGCCGTGATCGCCGACGCCAAGGCGCACGAGGTCACGCACTACGTCTGCCTCGGCGACATCGTGGGGTACAATGCAAATCCCCGCGAGTGCCTCGAGATCGTCCGGGCGCTCGATTGCCCCGTCGTGAAGGGAAATCACGACGAGCAGGCGTCGATGACCGAGGATCTGGTCGGCTTCAATCCGCTCGCCGAGGAGGCGATCAACTGGACCCGCCACCAGCTCACCGATACGGACAAGCAGTGGCTGCGCGAGCTCAAGATGGTGAGGCAGGTGCGCGACTTCACGATCGTCCACGCGACCCTCGATACGCCGCACAAGTGGGGCTACGTCTTCAACCAACTCGATGCGGCGGCGAGCTTCAGCTACCAGCACACGCAGCTCTGCTTCTACGGCCACACCCACGCGCCGCGCGCGTACATCCGCGACGGTCCTGTGAAAAGCCACGCGTTCGACGCGGTGCAGAAGATCATCACGATCGAACCGGGGAAGAAATACTTCATCAACTGCGGCAGCGTCGGCCAGCCGCGGGACGGCGATTGGCACTCGGCCTATGTGCTCTATTCGCCGGAAAAGCAGGAGGTGGAATTGCGCCGGCTCGAGTACGATATCTGGACGGCGCAAGATAAGATCGTGGACGCCGGACTCCCCCAGCGGCTGGCGGATCGACTGGCGCTGGGAAAGTAGGTGGGTGCCGCCTCTCGAGGCGGGCGCCGACGAAGAGACCGGCCGTGAACGCCCCTCGAGATATTCTGGTGATCAAGCCGAGCTCGCTCGGCGACATCGTCCACACGCTCCCGGCGGTCGCAATGCTGAGGCAGCGCTGGCCGGAGAGCCACATCCGCTGGATCGCGAATACCGAGTGGCTCCCGCTGCTCGATGGCAACCCGCACATCGCTGAAGCGATTGAGTTTCCGCGGCGGCAGTTTCGCGGATTCTGCGGCGCGCTGAAGATCGCACCGTGGGCGCGTGCGCTGCACGAGCGGATGAAGGCGGATCTCGTGCTCGACTTTCAAGGGCTGCTCCGGAGCGCGCTCATCGCGAAGCTCTGCCGCGGCGAGGACTCGCAGGTGCTCGGTCTCTCGGACGCACGGGAAGGCGCGCGCTTCCTTTACGACGCAGCGGCGGAGACGTCTGGAGTGCTTCACGCCGTGGATCGCTATCTGGCCCTCGCTGCGCTGGCCACGGGCTCGCCACCGCCGGCCCCAGCGGAACTCCAGTGGCCGCTGCCCACTGGTACGCCGGTCGCCGACGCCGGGGACTCGCCATTCATCCTGCTCCATCCGTTTTCCCGCGGCGCCGGCAAGTCCCTCACGGAGGCCGAAGTCCTGGAGTTTTGCCGCGCCGCTGCGCCACTTCGCGTCGTCATCGCTGGTCGAGCGGGCGTGAAATTGCCGGCGATCGCACACACGACCGACCTGGTCGACCGGACCAATCTTCACGAGCTCATCTGGCTCATCCGCCGCGCGGCCTTCGTCGTGAGCGTGGACAGCGGTCCGATGCACATCGCGGCGGCCCTGACGGCGAATGTCGTCGCGATTCACACCTGGAGCGATCCGCGCCGCGTCGGGCCACATCGCGACGAGGCTTGGGTCTGGCGAGAAAAGCAGCTCTTTCAGCGCTGCCGGTCGTCCCAGCCGGTTAGTGCGGAGAGCATTGCCGACCTCTCCACGCTTGCGGACTGGGTCCGCAGTCGAGTGGGTGCGTGAGCTGCGCCCAGCCGCACCGTGCAGCCGTAACGCTTAAAAATGCCGATTCACACGCTGCGCCGCAAACAGGTCATCGCCATAACCCGGACTGAGGCGTGGGACTTTTTCTCCAATCCCCGGAACCTTGCCCGCATCACTCCGCCGGCGCTCGACTTTCAGATCCTGACTCCGGACCTGCCCGACCGCATCCGGGCGGGCATGATGATCCAATATCGCGTCCGACCCCTGCTCGGAATCCCGATGACGTGGCTGACCGAGATCACGCAGGTGGAGGACGGACGGTTCTTCGTCGATGAACAGCGGGTCGGCCCCTACGCAATCTGGCACCACGAACACGAATTCCACGATATTGGGGGCGAAAAGGTGGAGATCGAAGATCGGGTCACCTACACCCTGCCCTTTGGCTGGCTGAGCGAACCGGCACACGCCCTCATCGTCCGCAGGCAACTCACAGCGATTTTTGACTTTCGGACGGTGGCCGTGACCGAGCTTTTTCCCACGCCGAAGGAACGGCTCCAGACCGTCGCAGCCTGATATCGCCGAGCGCGGCGACGTGGTCCAAAACATCGTTGCAGAAATATTCGCCCCGCTGGTATCCGGTTGGTGCTGACAATCGTAGACGATTTCATAACTCTCCAAGTCCAATGATCAACGACCTCCTCCAAGAACGCACCGCCCTTTATGTCGCAGGCGCCCTATCGGCCGTCGAGCGGGAGCAGTTTGAGGTCGTCCTCGAGTTTCACGACGAACTGCGCGGGTTCCTTTCTGG
>JANPIS010000568.1:0-3789 GCA_031425095.1 Chthoniobacteraceae bacterium | reverse complement strand
CGAGCGGCCTCGAAGGCACGCTCGCTCTCCTTCCAGATGAATTTTTCCAGCCGGAGTTCCTTCACTCGCGCGCGCCGCTAGGGCATCGCCGTCACCTTCACCCGCAGAAAGCGCGACGGCAGCGTTCCGATGGGCGCGGTGTCGCGGACTTGCAGCATCGTGGGCGTGTCGAGCAGCACCGCGGTCGTCGCGGCGCTAAAGGAGCCGGGCTGGCCGGAGGCCACGGTGCCCGCAGTGTGCACTTCGTAGGCGACGCCGGCTTGCCGGGCGATACTGATCGTGAGGTAGCCGCCGCTGCCGCTCACCGCGGGCTGCGCGGCGGCATCGGCGAGCGTGGGATTGAGGCCGAAGGCGAGTTCGAGCAATTCGGAAAGGCCGTCCCGATCGAAGTCATCGTGCGCGCTGTGTCCGGCGAGCGTCGGCCAGTAGAGCAACTCCCACGCATCGCGCAGGCCGTCACCATCCGTGTCGGGCCCGAAGCCTGCGACCGTCGAGACGAGGCCGGAGGAGAAGCACGAGCCCGGCACGCGTGCGAGACCGCGTACGAGGCCGCTGGCCGGGAGGCTCAGGCCGTTGCGCGCCCAGCCGCCGGCGATGCGCAAGCCCGCGCCGAGTGGCGTCCAAGTCGTGCCGCCATCGGTGGAAAGATCGAAGGCCACCGCGTGCGTTTCGGGTGAACTGCCGCCGCGCAGCCATTGCACGCGACTGCCGTCGGGCACCGTGAGGCTCTGCGGTGCCGGGTCGTTTTCCAGCCGCACGAGGCCATTGCGCGAGACCTCGCCGGCTTCAGTGAAGTCGCCTGCCACCAGGGCCCGCCCGTCGCCTTGCAACGCGGTGAGCACCACCGTGTTGTTGATATCGGGATCGAAGTCAGGGTCCAGCGAGCCATCTGGCTCCAGCCGCGCCAAATTGCGGCGCGCCACGCCATTCACACTGGTGAAACTGCCGCCGATGACGATCCTCCCATCGGCCTGCACCGCAGCGGTCCAGACGTACCCCTCGACCTGTGGATCGAAGGCCGCATCAAGCGTTCCGTCGGATCGCAATCGAGCGATGGCGTGCCGCGCCACTCCGCTCACCCTGTGGAACCGTCCACCGATGATCATCTTCCCATCCGCCTGCAACCCCGCGAAGTCCACATACTCCGCGCCGGGATTGAGGAAAGTGGGATCCAGCGTGCCATCGGGATGAAAGCGCGCGATTCCCGCCTGGAAAATGCCATCCGAAAAGATCGGCCCGCCAAAGGCAATGATCTTCGCGTCCGGCTGCAAGATCGCGCCATAAAGGTCCGCGAAGAGTTGGAGTTCCGAAACCATCTCGAGCGCGCCGCTGGCTTCTAGTCGGACGAGATACTTGCCTGGCGCTCCGCCTACCGTGCCGAACCTCCCGGCAATGACGACCTTTCCGTCAGATTGCAGAGCGGCGCTGCCGACGAAGTCGTTCACATCTGGATTGAAGCCGGGGTCCAGAGCCCCGTTCGAGTGGACGCGCGCGAGATTGTTGCGCGGCAGCCCATTCACCGAGGCGAATTCACCCCCAACGAGGATTTTCCCATCCGCCTGAACCGTCGTGCTGTGAACGAAAAGGTGAGTGGGATATAGGGGATTATCGACAACCGGCGCGAAACTGGAATCCAGCGAGGCATCCGGGTGCAGCCGGGCGAGGTGGCTGCGCGGGACACCGTTCCAACTCTTGAGGCCGCCACCGAGCACGATTTTTCCATCCGGCTGGAGGGCAAGCGTCGCAATGCCGATGCTGGCGAAGCCGAAGCTCTCGCCGGGATCGAAACTGAGGTCCACGTCGCCGGGATCGCCGTCGGCCACCCGGCGGACCTTCACGAGAAAGCCCTGGTGCGCCGCGAGCCCGACCGCATCCGTGGCGCGCACATTCAGCGAGAAGGCACCGTGCTGCCTGGCGTGGTAGTGGATGGTCAGCACGTCAGTCGCGGGATCCAGGATCGCGGTGGCCAAGTGCGGCGGCACCACGCCAGCAAGCGCAAAGGTGAGATCGGCATCCGCGGTCTCGGCATCCTCGAAGACTGCCCGCATGTCGATGACCGTGTCGGCAGCGTCTTCATCGACGACGACGATTCTCCCGATCGGATTGGCCACCGTGGGCGGGGCATTCGCGGGAAAAGCTGCGATCGTTTCGACGAGGCTCGACGAGTGATTGTATTGCCCGCCAAAGGCCCGGCCCCGCGCGCGGATGAGACACGCGGCAGGCAGACTCAGCCCCGTCCGCTCCCAACCCCCGGCCACCCGCGCGCCAGCACCGAGCGCCGACCAGGTGACACCGAGATCGGCGGAAGCCGCGAAATCCACGGCCACCACCTCCGGAGAGGAGCCACCACGCAGCCACTCCACGCCCGGTGCACTGGTCGCCATGAGGCTCACCGGAGCGGCGTCGTTTTCCAGTCGCCCGACATCGTAGCGCAGGCCGCCAGTGACCTCGTCGAGGATGCCCGAGACGAGCACCTTGCCGTCCGCCTCGAGCGAGGCGCTGAAAACCTGGGTCACACTACGGACGGCGAAACTCAGGTCGAGCGTGCCGTCCGGTTCCAACCGCGCCAAGTGCGGGCGCGCCACTCCGTTCACGGTGGAAAAGCTGCCCCAGATCACGATTCGCCCATCGCTCTGGATCGCGATCCCATCCGGCACCGCGTCCAAGATCGGCTGGAATGCCTCGTCCAGCGCGCCGCCCATCTGGAAACGCGCGAGGTGGCGGGCCTCCAATTCGCCGGCCGTTTCAAAGGAGCCCGCGGCGACGATCTTCCCATCCACCTGCTCCGCCAACGCAAACGCCGCTCCAGACAACGCCGGCACAAACCCCGCGTCCCACGCACCATCGGTCTCGATCCTCACGAGGCCGGTGCGTTCGACACCCCCAACCGAGGAGACGAAACCCCCGACGAGAATCTTCCCGTCCCGCTGCAAGGCCGTCCGCACGCCATCGCTCGCGACCTGCGGCGCGAAGGCCGAATCCAGCGAGCCGTCCGCATGGACCCGCGCGAGATTCGAGGTGCTGAATTCGCCGGCAAGGATGATTTTCCCGTCTGCCTGCAATGCCACGCTGACGACCGGTCCTTCCACCGTCGGATTGAAAGCGGCGTCGAGCGTGCCATCGGGGTGGAGCCGCGCGAGGCCGGAACGCAGCACGCCGCCCACCCGCGAGAAACGGCCCCCGATCAGGATTCGTCCATCGGGTTGCACCGCCGCGCAGAGGACGCGCCCATCCACCCATGGATCGAAGCTCGTGTCGAGCGCGCCACTGGGTTCGAGCCGGGCCAGGTTTGGGCGGTGAAAACCTCCGATCCGGGAGAATTCGCCACCCATCAGAATCCGGCCGTCCGACTGGATGGCAAAGGTGTCGATCGTGTAGTCCGCGTCGAGATCGAAGCTGGCCTCCAAATCGCCAGGCGCGCCCGACGCTGCTCCGAAGAGGCAGACGAGGGCAGCGAAGCCCGCGAAGATTCCGTGGAGCCGCCTGGGCGCAGCGCAGTTTCGCTCCGGGATGTTCTCCATAGTGAAGCCGCGCACGGGATTTCGAGTGCCGAGCACCTTCATGCGGAGGTTGTGCCATTGCCAGAAACGAAACGCCAGCCAGGAGTGAGCCCGAGCCACTCCGTCGCCGCAGGCGCAAGGTCGCTCACTCCCAGATGAACTTCTCCAGCCGGAGTTGTTTCACGCGCGCTGCCGCCTCGGCCGAGCGCGGGCCGTCCACCTTGGCCATCTTTTCGTAGATGCCGATCGCACTCTTCCACTGCGCCTGCTGCTCGAAGATGCGCGCGGC
>JANPIS010000567.1:0-5567 GCA_031425095.1 Chthoniobacteraceae bacterium | reverse complement strand
GACTCCGTCGAGCACGTCCGGATCGGGATCGGGCTTCGCTGGAGCCGCACCGCGCGCGAGTTCCCGCGTGGGCCGTTCGGCGAGTTCGATACTGAACGACTTATCCTGCCCATCGCGCGACACTTTCACGCCGACCTTCGCGCCAGGAGGCTTGCTCGCGACGAAGAGCCGCAGATCACGTTCGTCCTGAACCTTGTGGCCCTCGATTTCGACGACGATGTCGCCAAGCTTGATCCCCGCTTTCTCCGCCGGGCTCTTCGGCTCGATCTGCGTCACGACCGCACCCGCATCGCCCTTGTATTTCAGCTTCTCCGCGACGTTCTCGTTTACGTCCTGCAGTCCAATGCCGAGGTAACCGCGCACGACACGGCCATTTTTCAGGATACTCTCCATGATGCCGCGAGCGAGGTTCGACGGGACCGCAAAGCCGATTCCCTCATTGCCGCCGGAGCGGCTGAAGATGCTCGTATTGATGCCGACAAGCCGGCCTTCGATATCGACCAGCGCGCCGCCGGAGTTGCCCGGGTTGATGGAGGCGTCGGTCTGGATGTAATTCTCGTACACGGCCATCCGCATGCCGTTCATATTTCCGCGGCCGGTGGAGCTGACGATGCCTCCGCTGACCGAGCGGGTGAGGCCAAAGGGATTGCCGACCGCGAGCACGACATCGCCGATGCGCAGCTTGTCGCTGTCCGTGAAGGTGATCGCCTGGAAATTCGCGCCTTCGATCTTCAACACCGCGATGTCCGCGTCGGGATCGCCCCCGATCTTCGTGGCCTTGTACTCGCGCTTGTCGTTGCCGAGGGTGACGATGATGTCGTCGGCACCGTCGATAACGTGGTTATTCGTGAGAATGTGGCCCTCGGTGCTGACGATCACGCCCGAGCCGAGTCCAGCGGGTTGCTTGCGTTGCTTCTCGATGCCGCCGCGCGGCGCGGTGCGGGGCGGGGTGCGTTCGGAGGGTTCATCATTCTCGTCCGGGATGCCAAAGAAACGGCGCATGAAGTCCTCCCGAGACCGGTCGCCGGCGCGCACATTGCGCGAGGTGGAGATGGTGACGACGCAGGGCGCGACCTTTTCCACGACGGGCGCGTAGGTCGTGGCGGTCTGCGGGACGGGCGCGTTGTCGATCTTGATCTCGGGCACAGCGGCCTGCGCACAAGCGGTGGCGGCGAAGGCCAGCGGGACGGCGATGGTGAGTGCGAGACGGTGGATGGGACGGAGTGATTGCATCATGGGATAAGGAGTCGGCAGCAATGCTGCGGTGGGGCTTTCAGACAGGGATGCCGGCGGGGCGTTCAATGCTTCGCAACCCCGTCGAAGCGCGGAAGGCATCGAACTTAGCACGCTATCGCGTCCACCGTCCGGCGACGCTGGAGAGGATGGGCAATTGCTCGTCCATGTACTGCGTCTTGCCCACAGCGCCGATCATTTTGACGCCCGTGGCGGACGCGAACTTCTTGCTCATGCTCTCGCCGGTGTGGCAGCCCCAGCTCTATACGAACGCATCCTTGGCGAAGATGCCGCGCTTGAGTTTGCCGAGTTCGTTCTCGTGCAGCCAAGCCTTCGATGCGCTGTCGATCATGTTCGAGTAGTCGAACATCCAGCACGCTTTGTTGCTGTGGCCGAAATACTCGAGGCTCGCGATTTTCACCTGCGAACGGGGCTGGCCGTTGTTGAGGTAATTGAGCAGCTCGCTGGTGCTGTCGAAGTAGATCAGCCGCACGCCGAACGCATCTCGGATGCTGTTGATCTTGCTGATGTGATCTTCCTGATCCTGCCGTCCGCGGGTGATGTATGAGGGCCGGTAAACGAGCATCGTGATTTTCAGATCCGGTCCGAGCTTTTCCTGAAACTCCTGAATCCGAATGCGCGAGGCGCGGATGAAATTCATCCACCAGCCGTCATGCGGCTGTGCCTTCCACTTCTCCCAGATGTTCAGCGAGACGCCGCCCGCGATGATGATGTATTCGCGGTTCGGGTCGGCGGCGCGGGCAGGTCTGGCACAGACGAGCAGCAGTGCGACGAAAAGGAAGACGGCGAGACGCATGGCGCGGGAAGATGTGCGGGGTGGGATTTTCTGTCGAGCGGCGAGTGTGGTCGTACGAAATGCACGAAGAGTGCCGCGCACCGCGGCTGCGGCGCTACGGCGGGCCGAGTTTTTCCTGCGCCCTGGCGATGAGTGCTTTTTCCTCCGGGAGCAGGGTGCCTTGCTGGGCGATGGCGAGGTGCTTGCGCGCTTCGTCGCGGGCTCCTGTCGCGGCGAGGAGCAGGCCATAACTCATGGCGTTCGCGGGGGTCGCGAGGTCCTTCTCCGAGATCTTCTGCGCGATCTTCAGCCCTTCCTCATTCTTACCCGCAGTGTGCAGGGCAAAGCTGTAGGTGGCCGCAAATCCCGGATTCTTCGGATCGGCGCGATAGGCTTCGACCGCGAGCGTCTCGGCGCGCTTTCGGTCGGACTTCAGCAGCAGCGACGCGTAGGCAACGTTGTTCTTGGCCTCCGCGCTGGCCGGATCGAGCTCGAGCTGGCGCGAGAAGACCGCGAGCAGGTCGGGCGTGCGACCTTCGGCGAGATTGCGGCGGAGCAGCTCCGCGAGCGCCGGCTGGGGGGCCGAGCGACCACGCGCGATGACCCAGAGCAAGGTGGTCTGCTCGGCGTCCCACTTCCAAAGCCGGGTCAGCGTCATCAGCGTCTCGTAGGCTTCCACACGATCACCGGTTGCACCGACCGCGCTGTTCCATTGCGTGCGCGAACCCGGCTCGTCGCCGGCTTCACGCAGCACGCGCGCGAGCAGGGCCCGGCGCTGGAAATCGAGGTCACCCCACTCGCCTGCCCGGACGATCGGACGCAGGCCTTCCCAGTCCTTCTGCACGGTCAGGGCCTCCGCGAGCGCGATGGACAGAGGGGGACGGAGCCGCGCTTCGGTCGGCAGCCGCTTGCCCCATTCCGCGGCGACGGACGAAAGGTTGTTGCGGACGAGCCAGCGGAAGACTTCGGTGAGCTCCGCGATATTCTCCGGAGGCGAGGCCTGGAGCTGTCCGAGCGCCCACCAGAATTCCCAGCGCTGCGCTTTCCGCATCACGCCGAGATAGACGAGAAAATCTTCCTGCTTCGCTTCCGGGATCGCCCGCAGCCGCTCGGCCACGGCGATCGCCGCCGCGCCATCACGGCGGACCATCGCAGCGTGCAAGAGAACCCGGAGCGCGGGCCGGCGCGTGGCGGGATCGGCGCTGAGCTCCTCGATCGTGGCAATGGCCCGCTCGCGGACATCCTGCTTTTGAGAACCCGTCTGCATCGAGGCGAGGCGCAACCGATAAAGCGGATTCTCGGGCTCGAGCCGCACCGCTTCAGCCATCGCGGCCTCGATCAGCTCCGGTTGACCCGAGGCGTCGGCGAGGCGGGCGCGGGCGTCGTGGTAAGCCGAGGTTTCGAGTTTCGCGGCGCTCATACTTTCGAGCGCGATGCGCGCATTCACGAGGTCACCGGACCGCAGCGCGCTATCCACCCAGCGGAGATAATTCTCAGGCACGTTCGGCTGTAACTCTGCCGCGGCCCGCTGGAGCTGGACGGTATCGCGCGCGCCGGATGCTTCGGCCGCCCGGGCCAGAAGAGTCATGGCCTCCGCGTTTCCCGGCTCCATGTCCAACGCCCGCCGCGCCGACATCGCTGCCTGCGGGTAATCCTTCTTCTCGAGAAACTCTCGCGCGCGCGTGAGGACCGTGGCTTGCCGGGCCTTTTTGTAGATCGCCCAGCCTCCCATACACAGCCCCGCAACAAGCCCGGCGATGATCAGGCCAAAAAGGACGCGGATCATCATCGGGTGCAGCGTCGGCTTTCTCAGGCGGGAGGCAGGAGGCGTCGGGGGTTCCATGGGAAAGGAATGGATGGCGAATCTAAGCGAGCGGCGCAATCTCCCAAGTACTCAGCTCTCCGCGCGGCGCTCGCGGAAAAAACTCTGCAACATCCCGGCGCATTCGTCCTGTCGCACGCCGTGCGTGATCTCGCAGCGATGGTTGAGCTGCGGGTGCTGGAGGAGATTCAGCAGGCTGCCACCGGCGCCATCTTTCAAGGAAGGGCACCCGAAAATCACCCGCCGCATCCGCACGTGGACGAGCGCCCCGGCGCACATCGCACAGGGTTCCTTGGTCACGTAGAGATCGCATTCGTGCAACCGCCAGTCGTCGATGACGCTCTCGGCCTGAGTGATGGCGAGCATCTCGGCGTGCGCCGTGGCGTCCTTGAGCGTCTCCACCTGATTGCAGGCCCGGGCGATGATCCGCCCCTCGTGGACGATTACCGCGCCGACGGGCACTTCCTCCTGCTCCCAGGCCCGGCGGGCCTGGCGCAAGGCTTCGCTCATGAAGTAGCTGTCGCTGTGGAGGTCGATGAGGTCCATGGAAGGGTCGATAAATACGGAATGCGGTCGGGCCCACCGTAGCCAGAAGCCCGGTCCCTATTCCACTACCCAGCGCTTCTTTCCACTTTATGTGGTTGCGTCGCAGGCGGAATCGGCTATCAATCCCGCCCCTTTTCCAACCCTCAACCGCCCCGCGCCATGTCCAAGATCATCGAAAAAATTCAATCCGAGCAACTGAAGAAGGAAGTCACGAAGTTCAATGTGGGCGACAGCGTGCGGGTCCATACGATCGTTCGCGAAGGCGAAGAAAAGGACGGCAAGATCAAGGAGCGCATCCAGATCTTCACCGGCATCGTCATCGCCCGGAAAGGCACTTCGCTGAATTCGACTTTCACCGTCCGCCGCATCAGCTACGGCGAGGGCGTCGAGCGCGTTTTCCCGGTTCACTCCCCGCGCATCTCCAAGGTGGAAGTGGAGACCGCCGGCACGGCTCGCCGGGCCAAGCTGAACTACCTGCGCGACCGCAAGGGCAAGCAGGCGATGGCCGTCCGCGAGAAAGCGGCTGCTTAAATGGCGGGCGCTGGGCGTTCCCACGAGTAGTTCACGGAAAAACGCCGCGACCGGCTCTCTGCCCGCATGGCCTGCGACTTCGCCCACGAGCATGTCCTCTGGGCTCGCGGCCTCCGCAGGATCGCGGGCACGGACGAAGCGGGGCGCGGCCCACTCGCCGGACCGGTCGTTGCGGCGGCGGTCATTCTCCCCCGCGACTTCGCGCACGCGGCGCTGGATGACTCGAAGAAGCTCACGGAAGAGGGTCGGGAGAAAATTTACCAGGAGCTGACCGCTCACCCGGAGATCGAGTGGAGCGTGGCCGTCGTGGACGTGGACGAAATTGATCGGCTGAACATCCTGCGCGCGAGCCACGAGGCGATGCGGCGCGCGGTCCTTGCGCTGCGAATGCCTCCCGAGCACGTCCTCATCGACGGCCTGCCGGTCCAGCCGTTTCCGACGGCGCAGACGGCCCTCGTCGGGGGAGATGGACTCAGCTTCAGCATTGCCGCAGCCAGTGTGCTGGCAAAGGTCACACGCGACCGCCTCATGAAGCAGTTCGACGCCGCGCATCCCGCTTACGGATTTGCGCAACACAAAGGCTATGGCACGCCGCTCCATCTTGCTAAGCTGCGGCAGCATGGTCCTTGCGCGATTCAT
>JANPIS010000566.1:0-2145 GCA_031425095.1 Chthoniobacteraceae bacterium | reverse complement strand
ATGAATCGCGCAAGGACCATGCTGCCGCAGCTTAGCAAGATGGAGCGGCGTGCCATAGCCTTTGTGTTGCGCAAATCCGTAAGCGGGATGCGCGGCGTCGAACTGCTTCATGAGGCGGTCGCGTGTGACCTTTGCCAGCACGCTGGCTGCGGCGATGCTGAAGCTGAGTCCATCTCCCCCGACGAGGGCCGTCTGCGGCGTCGGAAACGGCCGGACCGGCAGGCCGTCGACGAGGACGTGCTCTGGCGGCATTTGCAGCGCAAGGACCGCGCGCCGCATCGCCTCGTGGCTCGCGCGCAGGATGTTCAACCGATCGATTTCGTCCACATCCACGACGGCCACACTCCACTCGATCTTCGGGTGAGTGGTCAGTTCCTCGTAAATTTTCTCCCGGCTTTTCTCCGGGAGCTTCTTGGAGTCGTTCAGCGCCGCATGCGCGAAGTCGTGCGGGAGAATGACCACCGCGGCGACGACGGGGCCGGCGAGCGGGCCGCGCCCGGCTTCGTCCGTGCCCGCGACCCGGTGGAGTCCGCGAGCCCAGAGGTCACGCTCGTGCGCGAAGTCGCAGGCCATGAAGGCAGGGAGCCGGTCTCGGCGTTTTTCCAGGGAACTACTCGTGGGAGCGCCCAGCGCTCGCCACTTACGCGGCCGCTTTCTCGCGGACGGCCATCGCCTGCTTGCCCTTGCGGTCGCGCAGGTAGTTCAGCTTGGCCCGGCGAGCCGTGCCGGCGGTCTCGACTTCCACCTTGGAGATGCGAGGGGAGTGCAGCGGGAAAACGCGCTCGACGCCCTCGCCGTAGCTGATGCGGCGGACGGTGAAGGTCGAGTTCAGCGAAGTGCCCTTCCGAGCGATGACGATGCCGGTGAAGATCTGGATGCGCTCCTTGATTTTGCCGTCCTTCTCTTCGCCTTCGCGCACGATCGTATGCACCCGCACGCTGTCGCCCACGTTGAACTTCGTGACTTCCTTCTTCAGTTGCTCGGATTGAATTTTTTCGATGATCTTGGACATGGCGCGGGGCGGTTGAGGGTTGGAAAAGGGGCGGGATTGATAGCCGATTCCGCCCGTGACGCAACCACATAAAGTGGAAAGTGAAGGTGGAAAGTGGAATGGCTGGCGCCTGCCGACCGTCTGAGGCATTCCACTTTCCACTTTCACCTTCCCTTCATGGACTTCATCGACCTCCACAGTGACAGCTACTTCATGAGCGAAGCCTTGCGCCAGGCCCGCCGGGCCTGGGAGCAGGAGGAAGTGCCCGTCGGAGCGGTGATCGTCCACGAGGGCCGGATCATCGCCCGGGCCTGCAATCAGGTGGAGACCCTCAAGGACGCCACGGCGCACGCCGAGATGCTCGCCATTACCCAGGCCGAGAGCGTCATCGGCGACTGGCGGTTGCACGAATGCGATCTCTACGTGAACAAGGAACCCTGTGCGATGTGCGCTGGGGCGCTCGTCCACGTGCGGATGCGGCGGGTCATCTTCGGGTGTCCTTCTTTGAAAGATGGCGCGGGGGGCAGCCTGCTGAATCTTCTCCAGCATCCGCAGCTCAACCATCGCTGCGAGATCACGCAGGGCGTGCGGCAGGAAGAATGCGCCGGGATGTTGCAGAGCTTTTTCCGCGAGCGCCGCGCGGAGAGCTGAGTACTTGGGGTGTTGCTCCACTCTGCTAGTATCGCCGTCCATTCATTTTCTCATGGAACCCCCGACCACTCCCTCTTCACGCCTGAAAAAGCCGACGCTGCATCCAATGATGATCCGCGTCCTTTTCGGTTTGGTCATCGCCGGGCTCCTTGCGGGGCTGTGTGTCGGAGGGTGGGCGATCTACAAAAAGGCCCGGCAAGCCACGGTCCTCACCCGCGCGCGGGAATTTCTTGAGAAGAAGGATTACCCCCAGGCGGCGATGTCGGCGCGGCGGGCGTTGGACATGGAGCCGGGAAATGCGGAGGCCATGAATCTTCTGGCCCGGGCGGCCGAGGCATCCGGCGCGCGGGATACGGTGCAACTCCAACGGGCCGCGGCAGAGTTACAGCCAAACGTGCCTGAGAATTATCTCCGCTGGGTGGATAGCGCGCTGCGGTCCGGTGACCTCGTGAATGCGCGCATCGCGCTCGAAAGTATGAGCGCCGCGAAACTCGAAACCTCGG
>JANPIS010000565.1:0-2966 GCA_031425095.1 Chthoniobacteraceae bacterium | reverse complement strand
GGAGCGCGGCGTGGATTACGAAACCAAGCTGCGTGATCGCATCCTCATCTTTGAGGACACGGACAACGATGGCCGCCACGACAAGCGCACGGTCTTCTGGGATGGCGCGCAGCGGCTCACGAGCATCGAGGTCGGACTCGGCGGTGTGTGGGCGCTGTGTCTGCCGGAGTTACTCTTCATCGCGGACAAAGATGGCGACGATGTGCCCGACGCGGCGCCGGTGCCGGTGCTCGACGGCTTCGATTACAAGAAGGGGCGGCACACGATGGCGAATGGCCTGAAGTGGGGACCGGATGGGTGGCTCTACGGACGCCAGGGCATTTTGACGAACTCACTCGTAGGCAAGCCGGGCGCGCCGGAGGCGGAGCGCGTCGCGATCAATGTGGGCATCTGGCGTTACCAGCCGGTGCGGCGCGTCTTCGAGTCCGTTGCGGTCGGCACGACGAATCCGTGGGGCATGGATTGGGACGCGCATGGCGAGGCGTTTTTCATCAACACGGTGATCGGCCACCTGTGGCACGTCATCCCCGGCGCGCACTACCGACGGATGAGCGGCGGCGATCTCGATCCGCGCATCTACGACATCATCGAGCAGCACGCGGATCATGTGCATTGGGCCACCGGCGAAGTGTGGACCGACGTGCGCAAGGCCGTGAGCGACGCCACGCTCGAAGCCGGCGGCGGCCATGCGCACATCGGGCTGCTCATCTATCAAGGCGGCCAGTGGCCCGCGGAGTGGCGGGGAAAATTGCTGACGAGCAACCTGCACGGACGCCGCTTCAATGTGGAGCGGCTCGAACGCAGCGGCACCGGCTACGTTGGCAAGCGGGAACCCGAAGCGTTCCTGTTTGCCGATCCGTGGTTTCGCGGCATCGACCTCATCCCGGCCCCAGATGGTGGCGTCTTCGTGAGCGACTGGAGCGACGCGGGCGAGTGCCACGACAACGACGGCGTGCATCGCCAAAGCGGGCGCATTTTCAAAATCACCTATGGCGAAGCGTCGCCGCCGCTGCACCGGGATCTCGCGCGCCTCACCGGCACGGAACTCGCGGCCTTTCAACTGAGCCCAAACGACTGGCTCGCGCAAATGAGCCGGCGGGTGCTGGCAGAGCGTGGCACAGGCCTCCGGCCTGTGGGTGGGTCCGCGGGGCTGGACGAAGCGGGCGCGGAGTTGCAGCGGATCGTGGCAGAAGAGCGCGGCGTGGTTTCGCGGTTGCGGGCGCTATGGGCGCTGAACGTGATGGGGAAGAGCGATTCCGCGCAGCTCATGGCGTTGCTCGGGGAAAAGGATGAACACCTTCGCGCTTGGGCGATCCGCCTGCTCGCCGATGTCGGCCCCACCGATGCCCCTGCACTTTCCAAGCTCGCCGCCCGCGAGACGAGCGGTCTGGTGCGGCTCACCCTCGCGTCGCAGTTGCAAAAGCTCCCGCTCTCCGATCGCCCCGCACTCGCCGCGGCGCTGCTGTCGCATAGCGAAGATGCGCACGATCACAATCAACCGCTGATGCTCTGGGTCGGCATCCTTCCGCTCGCGGAATCGGCGAGTGACGCTTTCGTAAAACTCATCAGCGATGCCCAGATCCCGCTCGTGCAGCGCTACGGCGCACGGCGTCTCGTCGAAGACATCGACACCACGCCTGCACCGCTCGCCGCGCTGATCACCGGGATCGCCGAGCGCGGCTCAGCCGCCGGCCGCGCTGCGTTGCTCGATGGTCTCGCCGACGGACTTGCTGGACGCCGCAAAGCACCGAAGCCCGCATCGTGGGACACCGCCCACGCGCGCCTCACCAGCGACTCCACGCGCGATCGCGTGCGCGATCTCAGCGCGCTCTTCGGCGACGGTCTCGCGCTCGAAGCAATCCGTGCCGCCGCCTTGCGCGAGAGCGAGGGGATCGCCCAGCGCCGTGCCGCATTGAACACTCTGGTCGAATCGCGCGCCCCGGGCCTGCGCGAGACGTGCGAGAAACTGCTCACTGTCCCCGCACTCGCGACCACTGCCGCCGCTGGTCTGGCGCAGTTCGATGATCCCGACCTCGCCGCGCGCATTCTCGCCATCTATCCGACGCTCGACGGTCAGGACCGAATTCCCATCCTCACCACGATCGTCTCGCGTCCCGCCTGGGTGCCGCAAGTCCTCGACGCCATCGCCGCAGGCCGCGTCGAACGCGAACGCCTGAACGCGCCGATGATCCGGCAAATCCGCGGCTACCAGGATCCCGCGCTCACCGCCCGCCTCGATGAGATCACCGGCAAACCCGCCGCCGATTCCGCCGGAGCAAAATCCGCCGCCGTGAAAAAGTGGAAACAGCGCCTCACGTCCGCCGCGCTCGCGCAAGCCGACAAAGCCAGCGGCCGCGCCGTTTTCCAAGCGACCTGCGCCGCATGCCATGTGCTGAATGGCGAAGGTGGTGCGATCGGCCCCGACCTCACCGGCGCGGCGCGCGACAATCTCGACTACCTGCTGGAAAACATCCTCACGCCGAGTGCCGTCGTTGCCGACGACTACCGCCTCGTCACCCTCACGCTCAAAGACGGCCGCGTCCTCGCTGGCAACGTGAAGTCGCTGACTGACCGCACGCTCAAACTGCAGACGCCCACGGAATCCTTCACGCTCGAAACGGCGGACATTGCGAAGCAGGAAACGTCACCGTTTTCCCTCATGCCCGAGGGCCTGCTCGAAGTCCTCGCTCCGGACAAGGCGCGCGACCTCATCGCGTATCTCATGGCGAAAGCGGCGAAGTGATCCCGGTGCCAGCGCGCGACCGGCGCTTTGGACTGCGGTGACTTGTCACCGCTTTGCGGAGGAGGAAGCTTGCTTCCGTGGTCGGGACGGGCGCTTGCGACGCCGCACAGGCTCCCGCCACGGCGGACAAGTCCGCACCGCCAAAAAGCGGTGACAAGTCACCGCAGTCCAAAGGCTGCGCATTGACGCACCATGCCCGACCCGGAATGCTTGCCTCATGCCT
>JANPIS010000564.1:0-6711 GCA_031425095.1 Chthoniobacteraceae bacterium | reverse complement strand
CCCGGCGAGCCATAGGTGACGTACACCCGCCCTTCTTCGATCACCGGCGTCGGCGACGCGTAGCTGTTGAACTTGTGGCAAAACTGCGGCGTCGCCACGCGGAAGAGCACCTCGTCGCGCAGCACCTTGCCGGAGTCCTTGGCGAGGCAGAGCACCGAGAGCTCCGTGCCATCTTCCGTCGCCGTCGTTAGCCAGACCTGCGAACCCCAGATCACCGGCGACGACCACCCTTTCCCATGGATCGCCGTCTTCCACTTCACATTCTCCGTGTCGCTGAACTTCAGCGGCACCGAGGCCGCATCGGATTGCCCGTCCCCGTTCGGACCGCGGAATTGCGGCCAGTTATCCGTGGCGAGGAGGGAGGAAGTGAGACACGCAAAAGCAAGGAGTCGGGAGAGCATGGCTGGAAGCCTAGCAGCAGACCCGCCGCCTTCCAGCCTCCCGTTCAAAGCGCGCGCTGCCTCGCTTCGAAGAACCAACACCGGGGACTATGGCTCTCCAACCGTCGGAGAAGGTACTACGGTAGCCCGCGTACGAACCGCACGGGTGAGCACTTCCTTTCCGGACACGTAGGGCTCGTGGGCCATCCCTCGGTATCGCAAAGGTTGGTAGCCTAGCGCGAGCAGCGCAGTGATCGGCGCCTGCTTGAGGCCAGGCCGCCAATAGACCGGACCACCACCAGTCTCATAGTAGTAGATCCAAGATCGATCAGGGCTCGCCCAACCCGCGCACAGGAGGACGTGACCGCGGCGAATGTTCAGCAAATCACCAGGTCGGAGATCGCCAGGGTTCGGAAGCCGGTCGCAGAGAGCCGGAAGTTGAGTGGTGTCGTGAACTCGGGGAAGCTTCAGGCACTGCGAGACGAAGCCGGAGCAGTCAACGCCTGCCGCCTGCGCGCTGACTCCCGCGTTATCAGCGCGCCGCTTGGCCGGGGAAGAGACATCCCCTGCGGCACGACCGTTGGCGATCGCCTGATCAAATGCATTGAGGCTGTCGAAACCACCCCACTTATACGGCACGCCCCGATTCACCTCGCCCGGTATCCACCATCCCGCCCGGTCTGAGGGCGACCGATGCCCGATATCGGGAGTGTGAACGATCACGCCCGCACGATCCACTCCATGGAGGATATTGCTGGCGAAGGGCCTCCACGAGTGGGCGGCGTAGCGCTGGGCAATTGCCAAAGCTTCGCCGGGAGTCACTTGCGATGGCGCCGCAGGATCGCCGGGGACGAGTCCCGAGCTTTCGGTTGCACGCGGATTGCTCGGCACGGACCTGCAACTGGTGATGGCTGCCAAAGCCAGGACGCCAATCATCCTTCCGGTTCCTGCCCAAGCTCGTTCAGTATTCTTCGTGTCCTTTCTCATCGGTTCGTAGTTCCATGATTCGCATGCTCAATGCCACGCTTTACTCCATGACCAGAGCCTTTTGCACGTTCCTGTGGATCGTCGCGCTGGCTCCGTCTGGATCGGCCGCGCCATCGCCAAAAGCGCGCACGGCCCTGGTCATCGGAAATGCCCGATACGAGAATGCCGTCGGCGGGCTGAGGAACTCTGGCAATGACGCACGCGCCGTTTCGCGCACCCTTCGCAACCTGGGGTTTTCCGTGATTGAACGGCATGACGTCACGCGCGACCAGCTGCTGAAGGCGGTACTCGCGTTTCGCGCTACCCTACCCGAAGCCGAAGTGGGGCTGTTTTACTTCGCTGGACACGGGATCTCCGTCGCTGGCGCAAATTATCTGATCCCGATCAAATCCGGTTACATCCCGGACGACACCGACGATGTTGCACTGCGAATGCTCGCCGAAACGCGACTCTTCAACGTCGAGCAGGCTCTGGCGGAAATGCATTCCGCTGGGGCTCGCTGCAATCTCCTCATTCTCGATGCGTGCCGCACGAGCAACCTGGGTCGACCTGGGCGGACACGAACTCTGCCGAGGGGCGGAGGTCTCTCCGAAATGAATCCGCCAGCCGGCTCACTGATCGCCTTTGCGGCGGATGCGGGGCAAACGGCGTTCGATGGCGATGGCGCCAACGGGCTGTATACCGAAGAACTCTTGAAGCACCTCCAAACACCGGGTCTCACGATCGAGCAGGTCTTCAAACGCACCCGTGCCGTAGTGCTGGAGCGGTCCGGTGGCGGGCAGATCCCGGCGGAGTATTCTCGCCTCGTGGGTGAAGACGTATTTCTCGCTGGCCCCGCACGGACCGAGCCCACTCCTCCGCTCAGTCCGCCTCAGCCTTTCGAGCTTTCCGCCCGTCCGGCATCGCAACTGACGCTCGCTGAAATCAATCGCCTCGCTGCCGCTGGCAAGGCTGCGGAGTGCATAGTGGCTCTCCAGGCAATTGCGCAAACGAAGGGCCCTGGTGACTACGCCGCCGCACCGCTCGAAACACTACTGGAAGGCGTCAAAGATGACCTCAAGGATGCGACGAGCGCTTCACCGAAAGTGGTGAAGGCCATGACCACATGTGATCTGGTGCTGCGGTCACTTCCCGAGGCTTTGAGCCCTGCCCATCCGAGTCGTTCTGTGCTCACCGCCAAGGCCCACAACCGCCGCGGCGACGCATTGCTCCTCCTGAGTCGAGCGGAAGAGGCCCTTGAGGCATTCAACCTTGCGATGCCGCTGGCGCCGGACGACGCCTACATCCTCTACAACCGCGGCCGAGCACACGTCGTCCTTGGCCGGTCGGAGGAAGCCCGCTCCGATTTCACCGCAGCATCCGACCCGCGTTTTCAACAACCCACCGCCCGAAAGCTCGCGCAGCAGGCTCTCGAAAAACTGAAGTAGCGCCGCTCTGACTACTTCGCCGCCTGCTCCCCGAAAAGCTGCCGGATCACCTCCTCTACCGGTGGTTCCTGCACGCTGATGTCGGTGACTTTGCAGTCGGTGAGCAGCGTGCGCGCGGTGTCGGTGACACGGCTGCGCGGGACTTTCAGCCGCAGCGTCTGCGGGCCGCTTTCGATCAGTTCGCCGAGGCCACCGAGATTGCGCGGGCCAGGGCCGGTGAGCGTGACCTCGACGATCTTATGCGTGGCGAAGCGGTCGATGATCGAGGCCAGCGGGCCGTCGAAGAAAATGCGGCCGTGGTCGATGATAATGACCCGCTGGCAGAGTTCCTCGATGTCCTGCATGTAGTGACTCGTGAGCATCGTCACGATGTTGTGGTCCGCGTTGTAGCGGCGGAGGAATTCGCGGACTTTTTTCTGCGAGGTCACGTCGAGCCCGATCGTCGGCTCATCGAGGAAGAGCACCTTCGGCGAGTGCAGGAGCGCGGCGATGAGCTCCATCTTCATCCGCTCGCCGAGCGAGAGCTCGCGCACCATCGTGTCGAGCTTGGGGGCCACATCGAGGAGCTCGGTGAGGCCGCCGACGATCTGCGTGAAGCGCGCCTTGTCGATGCCGTAGATGGCGCGATTCAGCTCGAGTGATTCGCGCGCGGGCAGATCCCACCAGAGCGCGTTCTTCTGTCCCATGAGCAGGGAGAATTGCCGCTTCATCGCGTCCTTGCGCTCCCAAGGCGTGAACCCGAGCACCTTCGCCTGGCCACTGGTCGGATTGAGCAGACCGGAGAGCATCTTGAGGACGGTCGTCTTGCCCGCGCCGTTCGGCCCGAGGAAGCCAACGAACTCGCCCTCCTCGATGGAAAAGCTCACGCTGTCCGCAGCACGCACGTCCTCATATTCCCGATGCCCGAGCCCCTTGATCGCACCCCACAGGCCGGGCGCTTTCTTGTAGGTGCGGAAAACCTTGGTCAGGGCGTGCGTCTCGATGGCCGGCATGGAGCGCGGAGTGTGGCGGAGGCCGGGGCGCGACGCAACCGCCGCGGGCGAAGGAAAATGGGGTGACCGACGGGACTCGAACCCGCAACAGCCAGGACCACAACCTGGAGCTCTACCATTGAGCTACGGCCACCATTTTCAGAGGGCGGAAGATAGCAAACGCCCCCGGCCTGCCAACGGATATTTTCGCCCCTCCGCTCTGCAACCATCGGACGCGGGTCCGTGCTATGCCAAACCCGAATTTCCAACGGGCCGCCAGCCCCCAATTTGATACGTCAACGCCTCGTAGGCGCTGACTAGAATGAAAATGAAAATGACGCACCGACC
Source organism: Chthoniobacteraceae bacterium (assembly GCA_031425095.1). GTDB lineage: Bacteria > Verrucomicrobiota > Verrucomicrobiia > Chthoniobacterales > Chthoniobacteraceae > JANNXQ01. Next base: position 2,598 of record JANPIS010000564.1, on the reverse strand, counting down.
CCAAGCGACCCGGGGAGCACTCCGAACTGCACCGCGCCGATATCGACGCCCCAGCCACTCGTGCGACTCAAACCGCGCTGATCGAAGGTGAGGCTTTCGGGGAGCGAACCGGAATGGAGCGCCGGGCTGGTGAGTGCAGGTAGCATCGTGGCCGTGGTGCCGCCGTTGAGCTTCAGGATTCCGAGCTTCGGATCGACGCCGGTTTTGTTGTTCGCGCCAGTGAGCACGGCGGAGCCGACATTGCCGACAAGGCTGAAGCTGATCTCGAATTCACCGGAGAGATCCGGACCAGGCGCGACGGTCGCGCGCGCGGAATTCTTCGCGATGATTGTGCTGATGATGCGCACGGAGGTATCTGGCGCCAGCGGCCCCGTGAAGACCCCACCGCCCTGCCCGAGCGCGGTATTCCCGGCGATCGTGCTGTTGTAGATTTTCGCGAAAATGTCCTGCGCAGGTGCGACCCACACGCCGCCGCCGTCCCCCCAGGAGAAGTTATTGGCAATGGTGGACTGGATCACCGAGAGGGCGCCGTTGCCGGAGTAGATGCCTCCGCCACTGCCGTCACCACGTTCCCCAGCCACCGCATTGCCACCACTCACGGCGGGTTCCTCGGAAACGCCGATGCCCGGCGCACCGCCTCGCCCGCCCGTGCCCCCGGCGCCCGCGCGCGTGATGTTGCCGGAGATGGTCGTGTTCTTCACGGAGACCACCCCACCTCCTCCCGCGTCCACGTCTTCATTGAAGATACCTCCGCCCGACGCGCGTCCGCCCAGACCGCCATCGCCGCCAGAACCGCCACTCCCGGCGGGCCCGCGCACGCCAGCCGGTACGTTTTCGCCCAGCAAATCGTCGAATCCTGCCTTGCCGCCCGCACCGCCGTTTCCACCTCTACCACCATTGCCCCCATTACCGCCGATGCCGGAGGTGAGCGTATTCGCCGAAATCGTGGAGTCGCTGATCGTCGCGGCGCCGAGATTGAAGATGCCCGCGCCCAACGCGCTGCCGCCATCGGTGCCCGCGACACCACTCTCGCCGTCCTCACCGTTGCCCCCCGCCTCGCCGATCAGGAGCGCCGCTTCACCGACGGCACCGGCCCGGCCTCCGCGTCCGTTCGCACCATTGGCCGCGGCGATGGCATTTCCCGAGATCGTGGAAGCGGTCACAAAGAGTTCGGAACCCGCGAGCACGTTCGCAATCCCCCCGCCCGCGACAAATCCTCCGACGACGATGTTCTTGGAGACGAGCGACTGACTGGTGACGGAGAAGACACCCGCATTGTACACCCCTCCGCCGGTGGCTTCGACTAGAGTCTGAGGCTCGCCACTCAGGCCGGTCAATCCAGCCGTGCGCCCTGCGCCCCCAGCGCCGCCGACGCCCGCTTTGCCGTTAGTGCCGGCACGAGCGACGTTCCCAGAAATGGTCACCTTTGAGGCATCCACGGTTCCCTCGCCCGAGTTGAAGATTCCGCCCCCCTGGGCCTTTCCGCCCACTCCCCCCGACCCGCCATCTCCACCGTCTCCGCCCAAGCCGCGCGGTCCAGCCGTGAAAATCTCGCCTCCGAATTCCCCGGCGGGTCCGCCCGCGCCACCACTCCCACCCGCTCCGCCGTTGCCGCCCGCGCCACCGGCACCGCCTTGGGCGATGTTGCCGGCGACCGTCGATTCACGAATCGTGAAGGTGCCGGTATTCAGCACGCCACCGCCGAGCGCCTGCCCTCCCTCCAGGCCGACGTCGCCGAGCGCGCCATCCTGCCCATCCTCGCCAGGCTCACCAAACTGAAGCGCGCGATCGCCGTTCAACCCGCGCGCCCCGGGTTCGCCGTTCGCACCTGCGGAGCCGAGTGCTTTGTTGGCCGTGATCTGAGAGAAAACCTTCGCACCGCCCACCACTGGCGTCAGCGCCTCCACGATCGCCGTGCCTCCATTCAAAATCGCGCCACCCTGAGCAGTCTCGCCGGATGCCACATTCGCCGAGAACACCGATCCGCGGATCGTGAGCGTGCCGGTGCTGGAAACTCCACCGCCACCAGCGCTCGGGCCGGAAGCCAAGTTACTCGTGATCGTCACCCTTTCGAGCGTTGCAATGCCTTCATTTCCGATCGCCCCGCCGAAGCCTTCCGCACCACCGATCGCCCGGTTGCCGGTGATGGTCGAGCTTCGGATGATCAGTGTGGCGGCATTGAAAATTCCACCGCCGTCCGCCTTCACATCGCCATCCGCCACATTTCCCGCGACGACCGAATTCTCGAGCACGAGCGTGCCGGCGAGCACCGCAATCCCACCGCCGCGCGCAGTGTCGTTCGACTCCGCGCGATTCGACGAGATTTTGGTCCGACTGACGGTGACATCGCCGCCGACGGACTTCACGAGCAGTGCCGCGCCCGTATCCGCGAGTCCGCCGACGAGGGTCAGATTGCTGAGCGTGACGTCGGTGTCGACGCCGGTGATCTCGAAGATCTGATTCCTATTCCCGTTGATCCCGACCAGCTTCGTCGGAGCGATCGTCAGGTCCGCGGTGATGTCGGGGAGATCGGAGAGCAGCTTGATCGTGCCTCCGGTGCGGAAGAGCACCGTGTCGGCCTCCGTGGTCAGATTCGCG
>JANPIS010000563.1:0-5820 GCA_031425095.1 Chthoniobacteraceae bacterium | reverse complement strand
TTCATCATCCAGCCCAGGGTTGCCGCGCAGCGGCTACCCTGGGAACCGGCCACCAACAACGAGCGCCAACCCCAACGGGGTTGAATCACGGCGCAACCGGATGTGCGGGGAATGCAACCCTTTCAGGGTTGGCGATGCGGGGGGGGAGGGTTCCCAGGGTAGCGCGCAGCGCGCGACCCGGGGCTGGATGATTGAACGCCGTTGGCGTTCGGGCGTTACGCCACCGTCGGCGTTCGGAGCACGGGCTTGTTCCCGGGTCGCACTTGTGATGCGCGACGAACCGTGCCGGTGACCTTTCTTGCCGGCCGAACGCCGGTGCGCTTGGCTGACGCCTATGCCGCGAATCACGGCCAGCGCTCCGGTTTTGCTCGTGCGCGATGTCGTCGCCTCCGCCAACTACTTCCGCGACTGCGTGGGCTTTCACTCCAAGGAATTCTACGGGGAGCCGCCGGACTTCTGCATCTGCCATCGCGATGGACATTACCTCATGCTCGCGCTGGTCGATGCCGCCGCGCAGCCGCCGCCGTTTTGGAAGGTCCGCGACAAGATGTGGAATGCCTACTTCTGGGTCGATGACGCCGACGCGCTCTACGCCGAGATGAAAGCGGCCGGGGCGCAGATGGATTACGGCCCCTGCACGCAGCCCTATGGCGTGCGCGAGTTCGGCATCCAGGACCTCGACGGTCACGACATCGGGTTTGGGCAGGTACTCACGTAAGCGCCTCAGACCAGCGCGTCGTGGCAGAACTTGATCGCGCGGGCCAGTTCCGTCATGCGATCCGACCCCGCCGGGACTTTGTATTCAAATTCGATCGTGCCCTGGATCGGCCACTTGTTGTCGCGGATCAGGCGCAGCACATCGGCAATCGGCGTGTCGCCTTCGCCGAAGGGCGTGTTTGGGCCGTTGTTGAACTTCCGATCCTTCAAATGCACGTGCGTCACGCGGTCGTGATGCTTCGTGATGAATGGCACCGGCGACGTGTTGTTGCCCGCCACGAAATGCCCGAGGTCCACGTTGGCGCCGTTGTATTTCGCGAGCGCGAAGGCCGCTTCCCAATGCTCGGGCGTGGTGGTCGCGTGGCCGTGATAGCCGACCATGAACTGGTGTTTGTCCGCGAATTGTCCGACGCGCTTCAGCTCCTCCTTGTTGTGCGAAATCTCCGTCGAGATGGCGCGGCTGCCGAGCGCCTTGGCCAGGGCAAACGCGTAGTCGATCTCTTCGTCCGACATCTTGAAAATGCCGTCCACTTTCACGACCTCGATGAGCACGCCCGCGGTCTCGTAGCTGGCGCGGAATTCCTTTACGCGATCGAGCGACACGGACTTGCGCCAAGCGCGGAGCTCGGCAGCGTTTTCCACCTTCTTCTTCGTCGCATCGAAAGCCGGAATGCCGAGGAACGCCTCGACGGGCTGGGTGCGCAGCTCCACGGCGCTCAGCCCGAGCTGCACGCAATTCTTCAGGATGTCGTCGCCGCTCATCAGAGGGTTGGCAAAGCTGTAGGGCACATTCAGGCCGATCTGCACGCCGGCGAATTTCGAGTTCGGCTTGGCAGCGGGCTCCGCCGCACCGAGGCGTCCGACGCGGGAGAGGAGTCCCGCCGCGGGCAGGGCGGCGAGGGCGAGTTTGGAGAATTCACGACGAGTGTGGGAGGGCATGGGATGGAGGGCGGACGGGGTGTTTCGGTGAGTGGGGATGGGCGTGAAGAGGGGAAACTCCGCCGCCGCGAACGGACGGCATCCTGCACATCGCGCAGGAAAAGGCGACGCATTCTCCCCCAGCCCACGCGGGCGCCGAGCAAACCGTGGATTGATCGCAAGGCCTCCTGCCGCATGCTCGCCCGCATGGACCTTCCCCTCACCGCCGAGCGCAAATCCGAGATCGTGGAATCCCTCCGGCGGTTCGCCGCGGAGGAGCTGGACCAGGAGTGGAGCGCGGTCCGGGCGGGGTTTGTCCTCGAGTATTTCCTCAAGGAGATCGGACCGCTGATTTACAACCGCGGCGTCGAGGACGCGCAGAAGTTCCTGCGGCGCGCGGTGGAGGATCTGCCGGCGACGTGTTTCGAGGAGCCGATGCGGTATTGGGAACGCGAGGGCAGCTCCCGCGGCGTGAGACGCAAGCCAGAGAAGTAGTCCCGCGCGACGGAGTCAACGCGGAGGAGTCGCCGCACCTTTTGCCACCGTATCGACTAACGCCTCCAGCGCTGGCTTGTGGGCGCCGCTGTATTTGAAGAGACCCATCGACGCCTCGGGACCGATGAGATCTTTCTCCATGTCGCGAAGGGTGAACCAGAAGACCCGCTCAATCTGCGGCTCGGTGCGGGCCATCTCGAACGTCTCGACCAGGAGGCGGGCCTGAGCGGACTCCGCAGCGGGCGAGGTCGCGCCACAGCCGACTTCGGTGAGCCACAGCGGCTTCTCCGCATCTCCGTGCCGCGCCATCACCGCGAGCGTGTCGCGGGTCAGCGTCATCATCCGTGCGGCTCCCTCTTCCGGGAGCACATACGGGTGGATGTTGCACACGTCGAAGAAGGGGCCGGCGCCCGCCTTGTAGAGCTCTTCGAGAAAGTTCGGCACCTTCACCGGCGACCACGGATTCGCGATGATGCCGTTCATCTGCAATCCACCCAGCACCACCACACACTGCGGGTCGGCCAGCTTCGCGGCGCGGTGTGAAACTTTGAGCAGCTCCGTGTAAGCGCGCACATCCGGATGCGGCCGGTAGAAGTCCACGCCGTTCTCTTCGTTCCAGATCTCCCAGTGTTTGATCCGCTGTTTGTATCGATCCACGATTTTCGAAACCGCGCGCTCCCAGTCGGCGAGGTCGCGCGGCGGGTAAGCATCGAACCATCCCTCGACTTCACCGGGAGCTTTTCCATTCGCCCACTCGGGCACGGACATGAGCACGACGAGGATCTCGACCTCAGCCGGGATCGCGGCGACCACACGGTCGATCGCCGAAAAGTCCCACTCGCCGCGTTTCGGCTCCACCACACGCCAGCGGATCGGGATGCGCACGGCACCACATTGCGTCTGCTTCAACATTTCGACGAACTGCGGCAACTCGCTCTTGGTCGGATCGGTTGCCTTGAAGTCCCACACGGGGTCTGCGTTGATCCCAAAGAAGGCGGGCGCACGCGGTGACGCCCCTTTACACTGCAGGATAATCAGCATCGCCACCAACGCGCAGCCGGTTAGCGATGGGACTTTGAACATTCCCACTCCTATACGCCCAGCGACTGGCTGCACCACCTGAGTTTTCTGGCGAACCGGCATCACCACTCCGCATAGGCAGCGACATTCACCACGCGGTCGTAGTCCGGGGCCAATTCCGGCGCAGGAGCGATGTTCCATTCCCACCGCTCTCCTCCCGCCGGGAGTTCGAGTCCGTGCAGGTTATCCCATTCCTCAAGCACGGCGCCGGTGCGATCGCGGTGCTGTCCTCCCGTGTCCGTGATCAGGGCGACGCGGCCGCGGAGCTGGTACAGGTAAGCGAGATGCGCGTCCTGCAAGTGCCGCGACCAGATTCGCAGCGTTTCCTCGCTGAAGCCGCGCTTCCGCAGGTAGCTCGTCGGGATGAAGGGAAGCTGCGAGAGGAGGTTCACGGAGACGGTAAGGTCGACGGATGGTTCCGTGAGGAAGAGCGTGGGCTTTGAGATCGGCAGCGGAGCGCGGAGATCGCGGGCGGCCAGCGGAAGTGCGTGCGCCGTTTCCGTCACGTCCGCGGCGAGGCAGCGGACATTCCGGAAACGCGCCGCGCGAATCCGACTCGCCCACGGAAAGACCACATCCACGAGCACCACCTCGCGAAACATCGCCGCGAGTTCACGCAGCGGAATATCGTGCAGCAAGCCGGCTCCGAGGATGACTGCGATTCGCCGCTCGGTACAGCGAGTCGCCGCTTCCAGAATCACCCCGCGAGTGCGCCCGAGATGCGGCTCCCACGCGCGGCGGCAGCGCCGGTATCGCGCCTGCACCTGAAGGCTGGACGTGAGGAAACCCAGCGAACGCGCCCGCCAGGAACAAGGCGTGATGACGTATTCGAGCAGGTCGAGAAGCATGCGCGCAGTAACTCAACAACCTCAGCGTCCGTGCAGCACGTCATGGATCGCCGGCAGCAAGGCAGCCGTCCCTTTTGCATCCTGATCGAGCGACCAGATCATCACTCCGCCGAGGCCGTGCTCCTTCACATAAGCCGCCTTGGCACGGATCGTCGGCAGGCCGTTGTACCAGATCGTTTCTCCCGCCTGATCCACCTTCTCCGCGCCCGGATGCGCGACCACGATGGCCGAGTAAGCATAGTCGTCTTTCCGAAAAGCAGCGCCGAATCCCCATCCGTAGAACGGCACACCCAGTACGACCTTTTGCATCGGCAACCCGCGCGCCAGCCAATAGCTCACGGTCTCCCTCGCAAACTCGAGAGACGAGTGCTGGCCCGGCTTCTTCGGATTCCAAGGGCCGGTGGCGTCGTAGGCCATGACATTCACGAAATCGAAATGCGCGAAGGCTGCGTCGGGCACTTTGTCCCCGCCGTAGCCTTGCGAAAGCGCTGCGGTGAGTAGCTTGCCCTTGAGCTTCAATGCCGCCGCCAGGTCCGCGATGAAGGTGCCGTAGTGGGCGTCGATCGCCGGACCTTCGAGATCCACATCCAGTCCGGCAAAGCCGTGCCGCAACACGTAATCCGCCAGCCCAGCCACGAAGCTCGCGCGTTTTCCATCCGCGAGCAGCATGGCGAAACGCGCCCGCGCCTTGGGATCTTCGGATGCCGAACCGCCACCGAGGGAGACCAGGACCGGCACATTATTCGCGCGCGCCCTGGCGAGCAGCGCTTCATCCTTTGGATTGAAGGAAAGTTCGCCCCGGTCATTCAACGGGTTTTCAAAGGCGACGTTGAGGTGGGTGATCTTTGCGTAATCGATCGTTTCGGCAAACGACGACAGATCGATCCAGTTCGGCACGTAGGCGACGACTCGATCTCCCCCAAAGGTCGCAACCGGCCAGAGGCAGAGTGCAGCGATGGGCCAGAGCCATCGGTGAAAGCGAGCGATGCGAATCATCGCGCGAATTTCACCACCCGCACGAAGCCGTCCATGCCGAATGTCGCGCAGAGTTGCCGCTCGCCCGGCGAGGGAAGGCGTGACACTTTACCCACATGCCACATCGTCCCAGCAAGAAACCCAAACTGCGCCCCGGCCAGAAAGCCGGTCCAACTCCGGAGCAATTGCGCGCCGACAAGGCCGCCCAGCAGCGCCACATGCACATGACCACAAAGGCGATCCTTGGAAAGTTTCAGGGCCGGAAGTCGATCTGAGCGGAAAAAGTATTTCGAGATATCTCTTGCGTGAGCTGGCAATCACGTGTCCTCTCCACCCACACAAGTTTGGAACCCCTCTGGGTTTGGTAGATTGCTAGTTGTTTCGTGACGCGGATTCTTTCCGCGGACCTTCAGTGGCAGTTTTGAGATCCGATAACCGGAAACAGCCACCGATAGCTCCGCACTTGCAGTAAAGAAAGAATAGTTATGTCCAGCAAACTCTACGTCGGGAATCTCTCCTTCGACACCACCGAAATCGACCTTCAGGATACCTTCGCCGAAGCCGGCACCGTCTCCGAAGTCGCCCTGATGCAGGATAAGTTCACGGGGAAATCCCGCGGCTTCGCCTTCGTCACCATGTCCTCGGCCGATGAAGGCCAGAAGGCGATCAGCCTCTTCCACGGCAAGTCCGTGCAGGGCCGCCCTCTCACCGTCAATGAAGCCCGTCCTCGTGAAGACCGCACCGGTGGTGGTCCTCGTCGCGACTTCGGCGGCGGCGGCGGTGGTGG
>JANPIS010000562.1:0-13347 GCA_031425095.1 Chthoniobacteraceae bacterium | reverse complement strand
CGCACGCGCTCGCCGACTTTCGCCTTGAGCGCCTTGTCGCCGACGAGCGATCCGACCGCTCCGTTAAACACGACATAACTCGGCCTTTCATCCACCGCTCTCTCCATGTCGAACGGTTGCAGCCCTTCCTCGCCGAATTTCCCCTTCGTATAAAAATCGCCCTGCATCACGTAGAACTCCTTGTCCACCGGCGGCAGCCCTTCCTTCGGCTCGACGAGGATCAGGCCATACATCCCGTTCGCCACATGCATCCCGACCGGCGCGGTCGCGCAATGTTAGACATAGTGGCCGGGGTTCATCGCCTTAAACGAAAACTGCGACTCGTGTCCCGGTGCGGTGAACGAGGAAGCCGCGCCACCGCCCGGTCCCGTGACTGCGTGCAGGTCGATGTTATGCGGCATCTTTGAGGTCGGATGATTGGCGAGGTGAAACTCGACCTGGTCGCCCTCGCGGACGCGGATGAAAAGTCCCGGCACCTCGCCGCCGAACGTCCAAAACAAATAGTCCACGCCATCCGCCATGCGCTTCACGATCTCCCTCACTTCGAGATTCACGATGACCTTCGTCGGATGCCGGCGCTGGATCGGTGGCGGCACATTTGGCGCAGCGGTGAGCACGGCCTTTTCCTCGCCGACGACTTCCGGGTCGGTGCCTTTAGCCTCCGGCCCGGGCAGCGCCGCGGAGGTTGCGGGTGGAGGCTCCGCGGGGAAGAGGGACGACATCGCGGCGAAGCTGAGCGTCGTGGCGAGGAGGGTGGAGGAGAGGGTTGGGCGCTTCATGGGGGTGAAACTAACGTCGGGCTGCTCCTCCGCTTTGACACGCGTCAAGTTTCCGGGCGAATTCCGCCGCTCGGGAAGCCGCGCTCCGAGTTACCGCTTGTCACCGCGCGCAACTCGCTAGATACCGGTTTCGGAGCGTCGTGGTCAGCTTTGCAGATGGACGCCCGTGTCACGTGATAGACCTGCCGAACATCTCCCCACGCATTTCCAAAGGAAAACGGCCAAGCTTGCACCGGTGGATCGGCGCGGGCTGCGGGCTGGCCATGGCTCTCGTGCTGGTGACCTCGGGCATCGCGCAAGATCAGCAGCAACGTGCGGATCAGCCGCTCGTCGTCGGCAGCGAGGAGGACTATCCGCCATTCGCCACTGGCAGGACGGACGACACCGCGGGCGGTTTTACCGTGGATCTGTGGAAGGCCGTGGCCGCCGAGCATGCGCTGAATTACACGATCCACGTCCGTCCGTTTCGGCAGATCCTCGAGGAATTCAAAGCGGGGAAGATCGACGTGATGATCAACCTCGCGCAGTCTGACGAGCGGCGCGCCTTCGCGGATTTTTCGGTCCCGCACGTCATTGTCCACGGCGCGATCTTTGTGCGGAAGGGCGACCCACGCATCCGGTCGGAGGCGGACTTTGCCGGGAAGTCGATCATCGTGATCCACGCGGACCTCGCGCAGGACTATGCCGTTAGTAACGGCTGGGGGCCGCAACTCGTGCTGGTCGATAATGCGGCCGAAGGTCTGAAGCTGCTCTCATCGGGCAAGCACGACGCGATGCTGCTGAGCAAACTTGCCGGCACGCAGACACTGCAGGAAGAGAAGATTCGCAATGTCACCGCGCTCGCGGCGAAGGCGGGCTTCTCGCAGAAGTTTTCCCTCGGCGTGCGAAAGGGAAATGCGGAGCTGCTCGCGAAAGTGAACGAAGGACTCGCCGTCGCCAAAGCGTCCGGCACTTACGACGCCTTGTATGAGAAATGGTTCGGCGTCTTTGAGGACTCTGAGGTCGATCTCGGCAGGGTCAAAAAATACCTCGGTCTCTCCGCGCTCGGGCTGGCGATTCTCGGGGTCGTTCTTTTCGCGCGACATCACGAGCGCAAGAAGGTCGAGCAACAACTCCGGGACAGCGAGGAGCGGCTGCGGCTGGCGATGTCTGCCGCGAACCAGGGCCTCTACGACCTCAACGTCCAGACCGGCGAGTGCATCGTCACTCCGGAGTACGCGCTGATGCTCGGTTACGATCCCGCGGAGTTTCGCGAATCGAACGCTGCGTGGCTCGATCGATTACATCCGGACGACCGGGAGACGGCTTACGAGGCTTACGCCAAGTACGTGGCGGGGCGGCGTGCAGAATACCGCGTCGAGTTTCGCCAGCGCACGAAGGATGGCGGTTGGAAATGGATCCTCTCGCTCGGCAAGATCGTCGCGCGCAGCGCCGATGGACGCCCACTGCGGATGCTCGGCACCCACACCGACATCACGGAACGGAAGCTGGCCGAGGAGTCTCTCCGGGAGCGCGAAGAACGTCTGCGCGCGGCCTTGTCCGCCTCGGGCACAGGGACTTTTCGGTGGGATGTGCGCACTAATGAGATGAGGTTGGATGAAGCGTTGAACGCCCTCTTCGGTCTGCTTCCCGGACAGACGATCCGTTCTTTGGAAGACTTCATCGCCATGGTGCACCCGGAGGAGCGGCCCGGCGTCGTCGCAGGCAGTGAGCGGTGCGTCCGCGAAGGCGCGGATTTTGACATGGAGTTCCGCGTCATCTGGCCCGATGGCCGCATCCGCTGGCTCCACGACAAAGGAAAGATTTTCGCCAACGCCGCCGGTGAACCGCTTTACATGACCGGAGCCTGTCTCGACGTGACCGCCACGCGGCAGGCCAGGCTCGAGCGCGAGCAGTTCGAAAGGAAAGTGCAGGAGACGCAAAAGCTCGAAAGTCTCGGCGTGCTCGCCGGTGGCATCGCGCACGATTTTAATAACCTCCTGACCAGCATCCTCGGCAATGCCAGCATCGCCGCCGTGGAGCTGCCGCCGGGCTCCTCCGTGCAGGATTGCCTGGAGCAAATCACCGAGGCCTCCATGCGCGCGGCGGAACTCTGCAAGCAGATGCTCGCGTATTCCGGTCGCGGACGCTTCGTGGTGCGCCGGCTCGATCTCGGCGAACTCGTCGAGCAGACCGCGCAGATGTTGCAAATCTCGATCAGCAAGAAAGCCGTGCTCCGCTTTCATCTCGAGAAGGGGGTCCCGCCTGTGGAGGTGGATGCCACGCAGATTCGGCAGGTGATCATGAATCTCGTGATCAATGCCTCCGAAGCCATCGGCGACAAAAGCGGCGTGATCCGTATTTCCACCGGCCTGCTGCACGTCGATCGCGCCTACCTTCATGGCACGCTCATGGATGCAGATCTGCCGGAGGGCGACTACGTCTTTCTCGAAATCTCAGACAGCGGCTGCGGCATGAGCCCCGAGACGCAGGCGAAAATCTTCGATCCCTTCTTCACCACAAAATTCACCGGGCGCGGCCTCGGACTCGCCGCCGTGCTTGGGATCGTGCGCGGCCACAAGGGCGCGCTGAAGGTCTATTCCGAGCCGGGCCGGGGCACGACTTTCAAGCTCCTCTTCCCAGCCTCCCGCGGCCCCAGCGAGACGCCCAAGACGCCTGCGGCAAACACCGCGAAGTGGCGCGGCGAAGGCCGCGTGCTCGTCGTCGATGACGAGGAAGGCATGCGCATCACCATCGCGCGGATGATGCGGACGATGGGCCTCGAGCCCACCCTGGCGACCGACGGTCGCGAGGCGATCGAACTCTTCCGCGCGGATCCCGATCGCTTCACGCTCGTGCTGCTCGACCTCACCATGCCGCACCTCGACGGCGAGCAGACTTTTACCGAACTCCGCCGGATCCGCCCCGACGTGCGCGTGGTGCTGATGAGCGGGTTCAATGCGCACGAAGTGCTCGTGCGCTTCAGCGGCAAAGGTCTCGCCAGCTTTCTGCAAAAGCCCTTCACGCTTGAAGAACTGCGGACCCTGATGCGCGCGGTGCTCGAAGGAAACGGCACGCCGCCGGCCTAGTGTGCAGTGGCGGTGCGGTCCGCGGGATCGCTTCTTGTGAAGCCGGAGAGCGCGCTGCTAGACCGTAGGTCGCTCGCGTTTATGCCGAACACTTCATGAGTCAACCCACTCGGATTCGCCCATCCGTCACCTTTCTCCTCGCTCTCGCCTACATCGCGACCGGACGGCTCGGGTTGATGCTTCCCGCCTTCGGATCCAACATCACACTCATCTGGCTGCCTTCGGGGATCGCGGTGGCTACGCTGCTGCGATGGGGATTTGGCTGCTGGACAGGCATCGCGCTCGGGGCGCTGGCGGTGAATCTCGCGGTCGGTTCGCCCTGGCCAGTGGCGCTGGGCATCGCGGTAGGGAATACGCTGGGGCCTTTGCTCGCCACGTGGGTTTTGCGGCGGCTCAAGTTTCACCCGGCCTTCGATCGCTCCTGCGACATCCTCCTGCTCGCGGCGGCGGCGGTGCTCGGGATGGTGGTGTCTTCCGGTCTCGGCGTGGCGACCCTCGCCTTCGCCGGGATGGTGCCGCCGGGCGCGCGTGAACAGGCGTGGCTCACTTGGTGGGCCGGCGATGCGCTGGGCGTGATCGCCGCGGCACCGCTGGTCCTGACGGTCACCCAGATGGAAGTGCGGGCGATCCTGCGCCGCCGCCTGGAGTTCCTGAGCTGGATCGTCGCGACTGGCCTGACGACCTGGGCCGCGTTTGTCTTAAATCGCGGCGGGCCGGGTCAGGCGCTCGCCGTGGCCTTTACACCGTTGCCTTTTGTGGCGTGGGCCGCGCTCCGTTTCGGTCCGGCCGGCACCTCGCTCGGGCTGATCCTCGTCTCCGTGGGTGCGGCCTACGGCACTGCGACGAAGACTGGCCCCTTCTACCGGTTCGATCCAGTCCAGGAAGTCGCGCTGCTCTGGCTCTTCATGGCGACCAGCGTGGTGCTCGGCTGGCTGATTTCTGCATTGAATACGAGGCGCCAGCAGAGTGCCGGCATCCAGCGGCTCTTCGAACAGGCGCTCTCCGATGTCTCGCTCGGCGTGCTCCTCGCCGGGCTCGATCGGCGGATCACTTACGCGAATCACGGCTTCACCCAGCTCACGGGCTACACCGAAGCCGAGTTGCTGGGAAAAAGTTGCGCGCTTCTCCAAGGGCCGGAGAGTGATCCGGCGACGGTGGAAAAGCTGAAGGCCGCGTTTCATGGCGACGGTTACTTCGACGGCGAGATCCTGAACTACCGCAAGGACGGCACGACCTTTTGGAACGCGCTGCTCATCTCGCCAGTGCGCGACGAGAGCGGCGTGCTGACCGGTTTCCTCGGCATCCAGCGTGATATCACCAAACGCAAACAGGCGGAGTTCGCACTTTCCCAGAGCGAAGAGCATCTGCGCACGATCATCGACCTGGAGCCGGAGTGCGTGAAATTACTCTCGCCCGACGGCAAGCTGCTCGAGATGAACCCGGCGGGGCTCGCGATGATCGAGGCCTGCTCACTGGACGAAGTGCGTGGCTTGCCGGTGAGTGATCTCGTCGTGCCGGAGGATCGCGCCGCCTTTGCCGCGGCGCACCGGCAGGCGCTGGAGGGTGGCACCGGGCGCTGCGAGTTTTCATGGTCGGGCTCAAAGGCACGCGGCGCTGGCTGGAGACGCACGCCGTGCCGTATCGAAACGCCCGCCGCGAAATCATCGGTGTCCTGGGAATCACGCGCGACATTACGCAGCGGAAGGCGGCAGAGGCCGAACTGGAACGCAGCTTTTCCACGCTGGACCTCTTCATCAACACGGTCCCAGCCTACATCTCCTACGTCGATGCGGACGAGCGCTACCGGCTGGTGAACCAGCGCTACGAGGAATACTTCGGCCGGTCCGCCGCGCAGCTCATCGGCCAGCGCCTCTGCGACGTGCAGCCGGCTGCGGCCTACGCGGAGATGCAGCCGCACGTCCGCGCCGCGCTCGCCGGGCAGACAGTGCGCTACCAGTCCCACCCGACCGGTCCCGACGGGAAGAGCTACTGGTTCGATGTGCAGTATGTGCCGCGCCGGGGCGAAGGCGGTGCGGTCACCGGCTTCTTCGTGCTCGTCTTCGAGATCTCGGAGAGCAAGCGAGCCGAAGCAGCGCTGCGCGAGAGTGAAGTGCGCTACCGGCAACTCTTCGAAGCCAATCCGCACCCGATGTGGGTCTATGATCTGGAGTCGCTGCGCTTCCTCGCGGTGAATGCGGCCGCGATCGCCCACTACGGTTACAGCCGCGACGAATTCCTCGCGATGACGCTCAAGGACATTCGCCCGCCCGAGGATGTCCCCGCACTACTCGCGAATGTCGCAGCCGTAAGCGACGGACTGGACCAGGCAGGGATTTGGCGCCACCACAAGCGCGACGGCAAGATCATCGACGTCGAGATTAGCTCGCATGTCCTGCAATTTGACGGACGACCCGCCGAAGTGGTCCTGGCAAACGACGTGACCGAACGCCGGCGTGAGGAAGTCCGCGGTGCGGGCGAGCGGGCGGTGTTGGAGCTGATGGCCTCCGGAGCACCGCTCCCCGCGGTGCTCGATCGTCTCGCCCGGAGCTCCGAGGCGGTTTTTCCGGGAATGCTCTGCTCCATCCTGCTTCTGGACGACGAGGGGAAACGCCTCATGCACGGTGCGGCCCCCAGTTTGCCGGAGGCCTTCTGCAAAGCCATCGACGGCGCGCCGATCGGCCCGGCTGCGGGGTCCTGCGGGACGGCGGCGTTCACCCGCCAGAGGACGATGGTCTCCGACGTCGCCACCGATCCGCTCTGGACAGACTACCGCGACCTCGCGCTCGCCCACGGCCTCCGGGCCTGCTGGTCCGTGCCGGTGATGTCGTCCGAGAATCGCGTGCTCGGCACCCTTGCCCTTTACTATCGTGAGGTGGCCAGCCCGAGTGCGGAGGAAATCTCCGGCATCGAGCGCAGCGCCCACTTTGCCAGCGTCGCCATCGAACGCCATGCGCTACTGCGCTCCTTGCAGGAAAGTCAGGTCCGGCTGCAAACCCTCGTCAGCAATCTCCCGGGCATGGCCTACCGCTGCCTGAATGATCCGAACTGGACGATGACTTACGTGAGCGAGGGCTGCGAGGCCGTCACCAGCTACCGGCGCGACGAGTTGGAAAACAATCGCAGCGTCGCTTACGCCGACCTGATCCACGCCGACGATCGCGACTGGCTCTGGGGCAAGTGCCAGGCCTCACTCGACGCCCGCACGCCGTGTCAGAATGAATATCGCATCCTCGACCGGCATGGCCGTGAGCGCTGGGTCTCCGAGCGCGCCTCCGGCGTCTATGCGGAGGACGGCGCGCTGCTCGCCATTGACGGTTTCATCCAGGACATCACCGCCGCCCGGCAGGCGAAAATCGAGCGCGAGCAGATCGATCGGAAAATGCAGGAGACGCAAAAGCTCGAAAGCCTCGGCGTGCTCGCCGGCGGAATCGCGCACGATTTCAACAACCTCCTCACCGCCATCCTCGGCAACGCCAGCATCGCGCAGATCGAATTGCCGCCCGGCTCCACGGTGCAGGATTGCCTGGAGAACATCAACGAAGCGTCTCTGCGCGCCGCGGACCTCTGTAAACAGATGCTCGCTTACTCGGGACGCGGCCGTTTCGTCGTGCAGAAGCTCGATCTCGGCGAACTCGTGGAGCAGACCGCGCAGATGCTGCAGATATCGATCAGCAAAAAAGCCGTCCTCCGTTATCGCCTCGAAAAAGGACTGCCGTCGGTCGAGGTGGACGCGACGCAGATGCGGCAGGTCATCATGAATCTGGTGATCAACGCCTCCGAGGCCATCGGCGACGCGAGCGGCGTGATCAGCATTTCCACTGGCCTGACGCGCGTGGATCGCCACTACCTCCACGGCACGCTCATGGATCCCGATCTACTCGAAGGCGATTACGTTTTCCTCGAAGTCTCCGACAGCGGCTGCGGCATGAGCGCCGAAACGCAGGCGCGAATTTTCGATCCGTTTTTCACCACGAAATTCACCGGCCGCGGGCTCGGGCTCGCCGCCGTGCTCGGCATCGTGCGCGGGCACAAGGGCGCGATGAAGGTCTATTCCGAAGTCGGTCGCGGCACCACCTTCAAGCTGCTCTTTCCCGCAGCGGCGGGCGCCAGTGAACCGGTCGCGGCGCGTCCCGCGGCCAGTGTGGGTTGGCAGGCCAAAGGGATGGTGCTCGTCGTGGATGACGAGGAGACGATGCGCAGCACGATCTCGCGGATGATGCGCATCATCGGCTTGGAGCCGGTGCTCGCGTGTGATGGGCGCGATGCCATCGAGATCTTCGGGATGATGCCCGACAAATTCGTTCTCGTGCTGCTCGACCTGACCATGCCGCACATGGATGGCGAGCAGACCTTTACTGAACTGCGCCGGCTCCGCCCCGATGTCCGCGTCGTGCTCATGAGCGGCTTCAACGCGCAGGAAGCCCTGCTGCGTTTTCCCGGCAAAGGTCTCGCGAGCTTCCTGCAAAAGCCCTTCACCATCGTGTCGCTGAGCGCGACCTTGAAGGAGGTCCTGGACAAAAAAGAGCCCACGTCGCCGGACCGCCAGACCGAGCTGGGAAGCTGACCGTAGGATTCGCGGAGCCGCACTTGCCACCGCTTTGACTCAAGTCAAAGCGCGCCGTAAAAACGTTGGGTAAGATGCAGTCGAAACCCATCCACCGAAAGGATCCACCATGAGCCACTACATCGCCCTCCTGCGCTTCACCCAAAAAGGCGCGGAACATATCAAGGAATCCCCCAAACGCGCGCATCACTTCAACGCCATGGCCAAGAAGGCCGGCGTGAAAGTCGAAGCCCAATACTGGACCATCGGCGCCTACGACGGCGTGATCATCATCCGCGCCGGCAGCGAAAAGAAAGCCCTGCACTTGCTGACGCTGCTCGCCGCCGCCGGCAACGTTCGCACCAAGACGCTGCAAGCTTTCACGGACAAGGAGTTCGCGGAGATCGTGCACTGACTTCCCGCGCTCCCGGGTGCATGATCGTGAGCCTCTTGAGAAGCACGCATCCTATCCGTTGCGCGTTGCTCGCGCTGATTCTAGGCGCGACGACCCATGCGGACCAAGTGCCGCCGCCAAGGACTGTCGCCGACGAGATTGCAGTTCTCGAAAAAGGGCGGCCTCGCGCGAAACAGAACGCGCTCGCACGGCTGGCTGCGCAGACTGATCCGGAAGCCGACAAAGTCTTGCTCGCACAATTCGCGCGGTATCGCGCCGGAGAACTTCCGCTCGCGCTGTGGCTCGATCTTTTCGAGGCGGCAGCGAAGCGGGAAAATGCCGCGCTCAAAGCCCTGCTCGCAGAGCGCGAGGCCGAGCTGGAGAAAGACAAAGATCCGTTCGCGCGCTTCCGCGAGTGTCTCGAAGGTGGTGACGGCGAAGCAGGCGGCGCGATCTTCAATAAGAAGCCGGAAGCCGGCTGTGTGCGCTGTCACTCGGTCGATGGAAAGGGCGGCCAGATCGGTCCCGAGCTGACGTGGCTCCGCAATTCGACCGACCGCATTCACCTCCTCGAGTCGCTCATCCAACCCGCCGCGACCATGGCCGTCGGCTATCAATGCGCCCTGCTGAAGCTGACCGGTGGCGAGGAAATCTCCGGAGTGATCAGTGAGGAGAACGCCGACGAACTGACCATCACGTCGGTGGTCGATGGCAAAAAGCGCAAGCTCAAGACCGCGGACGTCGCCGAGCGCACTCCCTTGCCGAGCCCGATGCCGCCTCATTTCGGCGCGGTGCTCAGCAAACGGGAAATCCGCGACATCATCGAGTTCCTCGCGAAAGGCGACTGAGGCGGAATCACCCCGCCTCCCCGAGATTCGAGCGGAACTGCGCCTCCAGGCGCTGCGGGGCGAGAATGCGGATGCGCTTGCCCTCCACTTCGATCTGGCCTGCGTCGCGGAGTCGGGCGAGAGCACGGGAGAGCGTCTCGTTGCGCGTACTCAATTCGGAGGCCAGAACGGTCTTCGTCACATCGAGTGCAATCTCGAAAGGGCTCGTCGGTCGCGGCTGCGGGCAGCGCTTGAGCAGCCAGTGGATGAGCCGCGTCTCGACATCCTTGCCCTGCAAATCCTCCACGGCATTGACCAGTAGGCGCAGGTGCTGGCTCATCGAACCGATCATCCGCAGCGAGAGCTCCGCGTGCGATTGCAGGAGGGTGAGGAAATCGGCGCGCGGGACAAAGAGCATCTCGCAATCTTCGACTGCGCGGGCGCTGGCGGGATAGCCTGCGTCGCCCGCGAGAGCGCCTTCGGCGAAGGATTGCCCCTGGCGGAAGACGTGGATGGTTTTCTCCGTCCCATCCGCGCCGAGGCGGTGTACATTTACCGCGCCTTGGCGGATGATGAAGAAGCCGCGGACCGCTTCCCCTTCGCGAAAGAGATAGTCCCCGCGGCTCGCCCGACGTACTTCGACGAACCGCGCGATCCGCTCCAGATCGTCGCCGGCGAGGTCGGAAAACATGCTGCACCCGCGCAAGGCCGCGGTGATCGCGGTGATTCGGAGTTCCTGGAACTTTTCAGCCATCTTCAATGCACCGTAGCTGCGGGACCAGTGTCCGCTAAGTGGAAAGACAGGGCGGCGCGGAAGTTTGCATTGCCCGCACCGGGCTGCACGGATAGGCAAAGCGCTCCATCCCTCTCCCCGTCCATGCCTAAGAAGCCCCAGTCCCAGCTCGTCGAAAACCGCGTCTTCAAACCCTCGAAAGAGTTCTCGAAAAAGGCGAGGGTACAGTCGCTCTCCGAGTATCGCAAGCTGTGGGAGGAGTCGGTGAAGAAGCCGGACAAGTTCTGGGCGCGCGAGGCGGCGGATCTGAAGTGGACGACGAAGTGGAAGAAGGTGCTCGATTGGAAAGTGCCTTATGCAAAGTGGTTCGTGGGCGGGAAGCTGAACGTGGCGGAGAATTGCCTCGACCGGCATCTCGGCACGGAGCGGCAGAACAAGGCGGCGCTGATCTGGGAAGGCGAGCCGGGCGAGAAGCGCGTGCTGACTTATCAGCAGCTTCATCGCGAGGTCTGCCGCTTTGCCAATGTGCTCAAGCGCCACAAGATCAAGAAGGGCGAGCGCGTGATCATTTACATGCCGATGATCCCTGAGGCGGCGATCGCCATGCTCGCGTGCGCGCGGCTCGGGATCGTGCATTCGGTGATCTTTGGCGGGTTCAGCGCGGAGTCGATCAAGGATCGCGTGCTGGACAGCGGCGCGGTGGCGGTGATCACGGCGGATGGCGGCTACCGGCGCGGGAGTATCGTGCCGCTGAAAGCGAATGTGGACAAAGCGCTGGAAGGCGGCGCGCATCCGGTGAAGACGGTGATCGTTTTCCGCCGCACGGCGAGCGACGTGCACATCGAGGAAGGCCGCGACTTCTGGTGGCACCGCGAACTCGAATACGTGGACGCCGACTGCCCGGCGGTCGCGCTGGATAGCGAGCATCCACTTTTCATCCTCTACACGAGCGGCTCGACGGGAAAGCCGAAGGGCATCCTGCACACCACGGCGGGCTACCTGCTCGGCGCCGTCACGTCCTGCAAGTACGTCTTCGATCTGCGCGATGAGGATGTGTACTGGTGCACGGCCGATGTGGGCTGGGTCACCGGACACACCTACATCGTCTATGGTCCGCTCGCGATGGGCGCCACGGCGGTGATGTATGAAGGCGCGCCGAACTGGCCGGACAACGGGCGCTTCTGGAAGATCGTCGAGGAGTTCGCCGTCTCGATTCTCTACACGGCGCCGACGGCGATCCGCGCCTTCATCAAGTGGGGCGACGAGTGGCCGAAGAAGTACGACCTTTCCTCGCTGCGCCTGCTCGGCACGGTCGGCGAGCCGATCAATCCCGAGGCTTGGATGTGGTATTACAACGTGATCGGCGGCGGACGCTGTCCGATCGTCGATACCTGGTGGCAGACGGAGACCGGCGGCCACATGATCACGCCACTGCCCGGCGCGACGCCGACCAAGCCGGGGACGGCCACGCTGCCTTTCTTCGGCGTCGATGCCGCGGTCGTGGATGATCTCGGAAAGGATGTGCCGCCGAATACGCCCGGCAAACTCGTCATCCGCAAACCGTGGCCCTCCATGCTGCGCACGATCTGGGGCGACAAGAAGCGCTACCAGGAGACGTATTGGAGCGAGTTCAAGGGGATGTACTTTGCCGGCGACGGCGCGCGCCGCGACAAGGACGGAAACTTCTTCATCATCGGTCGCATCGACGATGTGCTGAACGTCGCCGGGCATCGTCTCGGCACGGCGGAAGTGGAAGGCGCGCTGGTTTCCCACAAAGCGGTAGCCGAAGCCGCGGTGGTCGGGCGTCCGGACGAACTCAAAGGGCAGGCGGTGGTGTGCTTTGTGACCGTGAAGCAGGGTGTGAAAGCCACGCACGAACTGCGTGATGAGCTGAAGAAACACGTGCGCACCGTGATCGGACCCGTGGCCACGCCGGACGACATCCGTTTCACCGAAGCGCTGCCCAAGACGCGCTCGGGAAAGATCATGCGCCGGCTGCTCAAGCAGGTCGCCGCGGGCGAAACGATCGTCGGCGACACCACGACCCTCGAAGATTTCAGCATCCTCGCAAAGCTCGCGAGTTCCGCAGAAGACTGATGCCGGAGCGCAGCCCATAGGCGGTGGACTACTTTGCGCCAGGACTTCGGGAGCTCTTTCGGCGGGTCGTCCGGCAGTGGCTCCGCTTGCGGATCGTGATCGCGAGCCGACAGCTCGCAAAGGCTGAGACCACGCTCGGGCTGCTCGGCTGGCAGCAGGCGGACTTCGACGAAAAAACTCAGGCGCAGGTCGAGCGCCTCGTCGAATACGAACGTGAACAGGCGCGGGCGACCAATGAAAGCGCTGCGGTCGGTCGCGCACTGCGCGAAGAGCTCGAGCTGCGCGATGTGGGCCGCAAGCACTTCGAGAAGGAGCAGGCGGCGATCGACGCGGAGCGGCAGCGCATGGATGCGGAGGACGCCGCTGCGCAACGGCAGTTGGCGGAGAATCACCGGCTCGAGGCGGCATTTGAGAAGCGGATGCCCGAGCTTGATCGCGAATTGCGTGAATGTTCGCGTCGCCATGCGGAGTTGCTCGCCATCACCCGCCACACGGTGGCGATCAAGCAGGAGTTGTTGCAGCTTCGCGAGCGAGCGGTAGCGATCCCCAATGAAGTCGCCGATCTCCGGATGCAGCATTTGCGCTCAGTTTCGGAGACACGGACCCTGGAGGCGCAGATCGAGCGCAATCGTCTCCGGCGGCTGGAACTCGACCGCGAGGAACGCGAATTGGATGCGTCGTTCAAGAGCGCGGACGCGGCGCTCGCCGAAAAGATCAGGGAACTCGAAGGCCAGCGCGCAGCGTTCGAGCGGGAGTTCGAGTCGCTGGAAGGAGCGAAGGCGAATCCTTACCGCGAAGTCGGACGAGTGCTGGCCGACAGCGGCGTTGCGCCGATGAATCAGCCGCAAGCCCTCGAGCGCGTGCGGCGCGGGCGGTTTCTCGTTCAGGAGCGGGAGCAGGTACTGG
>JANPIS010000561.1:0-6118 GCA_031425095.1 Chthoniobacteraceae bacterium | reverse complement strand
ACCACTGAATCACCGAACTCGCCCAAGTGAGCCCGCCGCCAAAGACGACGAGGAGGATGTAGTCGCCCTCCTTCATCCGGCCGGTGCGATTGGCTTCATCGAGGGCGATGGCCACGGCCGCGGCGCTGGTGTTGCCGAAGCGATCGAGATTCACCATGAACCGCTCCATCGGAATCTGCATGCGGTCGGCGATGGCTTCGATGATCCGGAGATTCGCCTGATGCGGAATGATGCAGGCGAGATCCGATGCGTCCAGATTCGCATCCGCGAGCGCGCGCTGGGCGGCGTCGAGCATGGAGGTCACGGCGTGTTTGTAGGTCTCCTTGCCGTTCATCTTGATGCAGTTCAGCCGCTGATCGGCGTTCTTGCCGTCGATCGGAGTGCGCGAACCGCCGCCCGGGATGTAGAGGATATCCGCGAGGGCGCCGTCGCTCGCCATGTAGGTGGAGACCACGCCGTGGCTGCCGCCGCGATGCCGGAGGACCGCCGCGCCAGCGCCGTCGCCGAAGAGCACGCAGGTGTTGCGATCGGTCCAGTCCACGATCGATGAGAGCTTCTCCGCGCCGATCACGAGGATCGTGTCGTAGGTGTGCGAAGTGATGAACTGCTGGGCGATCTCGAGTGCGTAGAGGAATCCGGCGCACGCGGCGCTCACGTCGAAACAAGCCGCGTTCGTCGCCCCGATCTTCTGCTGCACAAAACAGGCGGTGCTCGGGAAGAACATGTCCGGAGTGACCGTCGCGACGATGATGAGGTTGATCTCGTCCGCGGTGATCCCGGCATTTTCCATCGCCGCCAGTGCAGCCTTGGCGGCGAGATCGCTCGTGGCTTCATCGTCCGCCGCGAGGCGTCGTTCCTTGATCCCGGTGCGCGATACGATCCACTCGTCGGTGGTCTCGACGCTCTTTTCGAGATCGGCGTTGGTGAGCACCTTCTCGGGCACGTAACTGCCGGTGCCGATGATGGACACCGTTCGTTTCCGAAGTTGCGTGCGGGTGCGGGGCTGCGGGCCGGGCGTGGACATGTGGCGACAAAGTGACAACGCCATGGCCGGGAAGAGCAAGCGTCAATCGCGAATGGCCGCACGGGCGGATGTGCAGATGGCGCGTGAATTTTCCCGGTGCGAAATCTGAGCGGCGTGGCATTCTGTCCGCCCGTGAAACTGCCCGACCCCCATGAGACTCCCGATGAACCGGTCAGCCGGGCGCCTTTGCCCACGCTCGCGGACGCCCTGAGTCCGGACCCGCAGGAACGGCGTTCAAGCCGGTCGGAAGAGTTTGCCCCACGGTATGTGGACGTGGCGCGTCGGCATGACGCCTCGCATTCGCGGAATTTGGCTTTCGGTGGCGGTGCGCTCTTCCTCGCGCTGCTCATCGGGGCGGCTGCGCTCTTCCTCGTCGGGCCGCGCGCGATCCTGCCGCTGGCCGCATGTCTCGTCACTTTCCTGATCCTTTACGTCCTCGCGCGGCTGGAGATCTTCCGTGAATCGCACGGTGCCTTCCTCGCGCTCGGGATGGTTTGTCTGGTCGGTTCGGTCTTCGCGCTCGCCGAGCGGGCGTTTCACGGGATGGATGGCAGCTACTGGTTGCAGCTCACCGCTCCGCCGCAGCCGACGCGCCAAGCTGCGGCGACGCCCGCACCGGAGCGTGGGCCGACGCAGCTGACCGAGGCCTTTGCGCTCGTGCCGCCGGATCCGACGGCCGGTCCGCGCGCGAAGGCGCTGAAGGACTCCCGCGTGCTCATCGAGGGTCGCCCTTTCCTCATCAAGGCCGGAGACATTTTTGCGCTGGTGAATGTTCAGGGCGAGAAAGCCACGCTCCGCGCGCGTGATCTGCACATCGATCTTCCGGTCACGGCCGTTGAGATTCTCGAGGAATTGCCGGCAGGCAAAGTCGCGGCCTCCGCGCCGGCCGCAGGGAAGCCCGCGCCGGCTCCCGCGCCTGCACCCGAACCGGCGAAACCCGTCGTCGATCCAGCGGAGGCGAAGGTGACCAAGAGCGCGCAGAATGAAGCGGTGCGTCGTTATCCTGCGCTCGGCATCGAAGGCTCGCGCGAGAACACCGTTTTCGTGAGCACCTTCAAAAGCATCAAGGAGAGCGGGGACGGCGACTTTTTCAAAAACCCCGAGTGGCCGCTGGAGCTCGCTGAATTGCTCGCCAAACGGCAGGGCTGGCTGCGTGACGATGTGCCTTCGAATCGTCCGCCGCCGCTTCCCGAGCCGCCTTCGCAGCAGCGGGAGCCGCAGCTTCCGGCGCTGATCGACTGACGAGCCGGTAGGGTAAGGTCGCCTTGGCGGAGCACGCTTTTCGCCGTGCGGATGAGACACGTGCGCCGGTGGTGATTATGGCGATAATGAACAGAGCCAGTGGCCATGGCCGTGCTCTGAAACTAGCCTGAATGAGCTTCCACGCTTCGCTCTGACGGCATCGCGGCTGCTAATTCCGATGCATCTCGATGCAGTTCGAATACTCGGAATATCAGGATCAGTTGCTCCGTGGGCTTGCCCACCGGATGAACAATATCCTGACGCTGTTCCACGGCTACCTCGGGCTGCTTCTGGACAACACGAAACTCGATGAGCGCGAGCGCGAGGGCCTGCTGCGCATCACCGGCGGTGCCCGCGCGGCGACCGAGCTCATCGATCGCACGCATGCGCTCGTCCGAGCCAGCGACGGGATGGAACGTGAGGTCGATCTCACCGTGCTCATCCGCCTGCTGGAGCCGTCCTTCGTCGCGCGGCTCGGGCCGAAGACGGAATTCGTGCTCGACGTGCCCGAGCACCTTCCCATCGTTTGCGCCGATGCGTCGCGGCTTCGCACCGCGATCGTCGAACTCGTGCGGAACGCGACCGAAGCGACGCTCGCTGGAGGAAAAGTGTCCGTGAGTTGTCGGCGCATTCCCGATCCTTATGGGCGGAAAGGGAGCGCAAGCCTGCCTTGGGTCGCGGTGCGCGTGGCCGACGACGGCCCCGGGGTCCCGGAGCGGATTGCCGAAAAATTGTTTCACCCTTTCGTCACGACCAAGAAGCAACAGGACTCAGCCGGCCTCGGGCTCACGCTCGCGCTCACTTTCGCACGGCAGCAGGGCGGCACGATCGAATTCGAAAGTCGGCGCGGGGAGACGTTTTTCGAGATGCGGCTCCCGTGCCACCGCTGAATGAGGGCGGCCGCGTTACGCGGTCGATTTCAAATTTGGCGCACCGATCGTGAAGCGGAATGTCGAACCGGCGCCAGGAGAGGATTCGATCCAGATCGTGCCGCCATGGCGTTCGACGATCTTCTTGCAGACGGCAAGCCCGATGCCCGTCCCGGGATATTCGGCGCGCGTGTGGAGGCGTTGGAAGATGGTGAAGATGAGCTCGAAGTATTTCGGATCGATGCCGATCCCATTGTCGCGGATCGCAAAGTCCCAAAGCCGGCCAGCCGGTTGCGCGGAAACGTGAATGTGCGGCGCCTCTGCTCCGTGAAACTTCACCGCGTTCCCGATGAGATTCTGCAGCAGTTGCGCGATTTGCACCGGGTCGGCGAGCAGCGTCGGCAGAGGATCGTGAGTCACCTGCGCGCCACTTTCCCGCAGGGTGAGTTCGAGATCGCGAAGGACGGAGGCGAGCACGGTCTCGAAATTTGTGGCTGTGAACGGCTTCGCCCGGGTGCCGACGCGTGACCACGCGAGCAGATCGTCGATCAACACGCGCATCCGGCTCGCTCCATCGACGGCGTAAGTGATGAACTTCTCTCCCTCCGGGTCCACCTGCCCGGCGCAGCGGCGCTGCAGCAAGCCGAGGTAGCTCGTGACCATGCGCAGCGGCTCTTGCAAGTCGTGGGAGGCCACCGAGGCGAATTGGTCGAGCTCTGCGTTGGAGCGCTTCAGTTCCTCGGCCGTCCGCGCGAGCGCTTCGCTGGCCGCTTTGTGATTCGTAATGTCGCGGGCGGCGGCATAGATGCGGGTACTTCCCGGCACGGTCGTGGCGCGCCAGAGCAGCCACTTGTACGAGCCGTCGCTGCAGCGGTAGCGGTTCTCAAACCAAACGGTGTCCTGGCGGTCGGAGAGCTTTTCCGCTTCAGCGATCGTGGCCTCCTGATCGTCCGGATGGACAAAGCTCAGGTACGGCACCGTGAGCATTTCCTCGATCGTGTGTCCGAGTGTTTTTTCCCACGCGGCATTGATCCGCTTGAAGTAGCCGTCCAAGCCGGCGATGCACATCATGTCGAGCGAGAGCTCGAAGAAGCGGTGCAACTCCTCGTCCGGGACCGGTTGCGGAATTGGTGCGGTGTTCACGATGGGGAGGTTCGCGACCTTCCGCTGCGAAGGCTTCCAGATTGGAACCTGAGGGTCAATCCTGCGTCCCGGAGCGCAGCAGGTAGGTCACGAGATCGTGGAAATCCGGCAGAGCGATCTGCGTCTCGAAGAGCGCGGGCATGAGGGAAAATGGCGACGTGGTGCGCGTCTGAATGGAATCTGCGGTGAAGGTCGCGTCTTTGCCCGTGGCGTCAGTCAGGGTGATCGCGTCACCTTCCTCGCGCATGTTTCCGCCGACGATGATCTGGCCGTCGTGCGTCTCGATACTCGTCAGGCGGAAGGCCGGATCGACGTTGCGTTGGGGGTCGAGGATGTCCTCGATCAACCGTTGCGCACCACGCGCTGCGACTCCGTCGAGATTTGGGCCGACATTGCCGCCGGCGTTTCGGAAACGATGGCAGACCGCGCAATGCTGCTGGAAAACCTGCGCGCCGCGCCCGGAGTCGGGTTTCGCCTCGCGGAAACTCTGCGTGCGCTCGGCAATGACCTTGTCGAGCCGAGCGTCCTCGGGTGGGAGATCCCGAGTCAATGCAGTGACACGGTCCTGCAAGGCGCGGCTCCGCCCGGCGACCGTGGCGGCGACAAGCTTCGCTCGGAGCAATGTGGCCGACGCTTTCCCGCTGGCGATCAGATCCAGCAAACGCGCGCAACTCGTGTCGGTCCTCGCGAGCGCGACGGCGATCACGGTCGCGAGTTCAGCCGGCGCTGTCGGTAGTGTGCCGAGTAACGCGCCGCAGGCGGCCTCGTCGGTCGCGGCGTGTGCGCCGAGATACTCGGCGGCTTTCTTGCGCAACCCGAGCGAAGAAGGATCCTCCAACGCTCGGGTGGAATATGCCGATGCGCCGGGCAGGTTCTGCAATGCTTCCAAGGCTGCCGCTCGGCGAGCGCCGGGTTGGGTCGTGTCGCTTGCGATCCGGGCCAGCGGTTCGCGTTTCGCATCGGAAGAAATCTTGCGCACCGCGTCGATCGCCGCTTCGAGCAAGGCGCCGCTGCCGTTCCGCAGCGCGTGCAGGATGGTCTTCTCCATCCATTCTGTGCTGACCGGCGGAAGCGTCAGTCCGCGGGTGCGCACGACACCCATGAGTGCGTCGGCAGCGGCGAGCCTGATGAGCGGAGGGATGCGCTTCTGCGCCTTTGCGAAGGCCACGAGATCGCTCACTTTCTCCGGCGGAAGGTGGAGTGCGGCGTGGCGCACGTAGTCGATCGCATGGGGCATGCGGAACCCGCTGCGCTGCAATTCGGCCAGGAGATGCTCGGCGGCTTCCGGCGTCGGCACGGCGAGGAGTGATTCGAGGATGGTCGCCGTCGCCACTTCATTCGGAGTGCCGAGTTCGTTGAAGGCGTAGGGGCGCTGGAAGAATTCGCGCAGCGCGATCTTCGCCTGCTGCTTCAGCATTGCGTCATCGCGATCGAGCTCTCCCGCCCAGGCCGCGACATCGCCAAACGCAATATCCGGAGGCGCGCGGAAGAAGGCTTCCCACGCCGCGCGCCGGATCAGCGGCGAACGCGAATTCGTGAGCGCGTGCTGAATCGCCGCGAAGTCCGGATTCGTCCAAGCATGATCTTCCGCAGTGAATTTGAGGGCGAAGATCCGCGAGAGTTCGTCACCTTCCCAACGTGCGGCCTGAAAGCGCTCGTCTTCCGCGCTGCCTGGCTGCGGCTGCGCGATCCGCTGGAAGGCGATGAGGGCGTGAGCGCGAGCGAGCGCATTCCGTTGCAGCCCGGTCGAGAGCGGGTCGAGCACCCGATTGAGAGCCGGCAGCGCGCTCTTCCCGATCCGCTCGACCAGCTCATGGGTCGCCTGAGTGCGCACGAGCAG
>JANPIS010000560.1:0-1517 GCA_031425095.1 Chthoniobacteraceae bacterium | reverse complement strand
ATGCAGAGCGATAAAGCGAAGGCGGACTACGAAGCCGCGCTCGCGAAGTGGAAGGACATCGCCGCGAAAGCGAAGGCCGAAGGGAAGGTCGCTCCTCGCGCCCCACAATCTCCGCAGCAATGGCTCACCGGAAACCAGCGCCCCGGCAATATCTTCGCCGGCGTGGTGCACCCGACGCTCGGCTACGGCATCAAGGGCGTGATCTGGTATCAGGGCGAGAGCAACGCCAGCCGCGCCTACGAATATCGTGAGCTCTTCCCCTTCATGATCGAGCAGTGGCGCAAGGAGTGGCAGCAGGGTGACTTCCCCTTCTACTGGGTGCAGCTCGCCGACTACATGCCGGAGCAACCGCAGCCAGGCGACAGCACCTGGGCTGAGCTCCGGGAAGCGCAGACGAAATCGATGCAGCTCCCGAATACCGGACAGGCCGTGATCATCGACGTCGGCGAGGGCAAGGACATCCACCCGAAAGACAAATACGCCGTCGCCTCGCGACTCGTCCGCTGGGCTTTGGTGAAGGACTATGGCCTCAAGTTTCCGTATCGCAGTCCGGAATTCAAAAGCATCGCCATCAATGGCAACAAAGCCGTCATCACCCTCGATTGTTTCGGCGACAAACTGCGGCCCTTCGACGTGAAAGAAGCGCGTGGATTCGCTGTCTGCGGCGAGGACAAGGTCTGGCACTGGGCCAGTGGCGAAGTGCGCGGCAATGACACGGTCGAGGTCTGGAGCGACGCCGTGGCGAAGCCAATCGCCGTCCGCTACGGCTGGGCCGACAATCCAGTCTGCAATCTCGCGACGATGCAGGGCCTGCCGGTCACGCCGTTCCGCACGGATGACTTCGAGATGATCACGAAGCCGAAGCCGACCCCGTAACGGAGCCGGATACAATCTCCGCCAGCGCTCCGCACCACCGCGATCGGCGGGAGTTCGGACTTTTCCCGGGAGCCAAGCCGCGCAGGGGCTAGCCGATGAGTTTTTTGATCGGGCTGCCGTAGCGGACGATCATCACTGGGCGGCCACTTGGCGTGTGATATTCCTTCCGCGGATCGATCCCGAGGGCAGAGTAGAAAGTCGCCGCGATGTCGTCTGGCGTGATCGCCTTATCCTTCGGACCTTCGGCCTTGGCATCGGATTCTCCGACGACCTGCCCACCGCGGATGCCACCGCCCGCGAGGAGCGAGAACATCGCACGCGGGTAGTGGTCGCGCCCGGTGCGGACATTGATCTTCGGCGTGCGGCCAAACTCACCAGTGACGAACACCAGAGTGGAATCGAGCAGCCCTTTCAAGGCGAGGGTCTGGAACAGTCCGCTCAGACCAGCGTCGAGCGTCGGCAGGTTCTTCGACTTCAGCTTGTTGAAGTTGTCGTCGTGAGTGTCCCAGCCGCCGAGATTCACGGTGATGAATTTCACGCCGTTCTCGACGAGCCGCGTGGCCAGCAGGCAGCTCTGCGAGAAGGGATCGGCTCCAAAAAGGCCGGTCGCCGACGCGGATTCCTTCGAGAGGTCAAAGGCC
>JANPIS010000559.1:0-40490 GCA_031425095.1 Chthoniobacteraceae bacterium | reverse complement strand
TCCTCGCGCAGGATTATCCGCGATACCAGCTCATCGTGCTCGACGATCACAGCGACGACGGCACTGGCGAGATCATACGCGGCCTCGGGCTCAGCGAGGAAAGTGGGAGCCGCACTCTGCTCCAAGGCCAGACGTTGCCGGAGGGTTGGGCGGGGAAGAATTGGGCGTGTCATCAGTTGGCGCAGCGGGCGCGGGGGGAATTCCTCTTCTTCACGGACGCTGACACGGTGCACGCGCCGGGCACCGTCGCTGCGGCGGTGGCTTACGCGCAGGAGAAGCGCGCCGATCTCGTCTCGGCGTGGCCGCGTCTGCTCACCGGCACCCTCGGCGAGAAGCTCGTCATCCCGATGATTCTGCTGCTCGGCATGGTCATGTATCCGCACTGGCTCGTGCTCTGGCTCCAGGAACGACCGCGGCTCGCCGCACGTCTGCCCGCGCGCCTGCTGCGCACGCTCGGCGCGGCGAATGGCCAGTTCCTTTTCTTCCGGCGCGCCGCCTACGAACGCCTCGGCGGGCATCATGCACTGCGCGATCATCTCGTCGAAGATGTCGCCTTTGGGCGCGCCGTGACCGCGCGGATGGGCGAGGGGATGCGCCTCTTCAACTGCGACGCGCTGCGCTTCTCGACCGTCCGCATGTACCGTTCGTTGGCGGAGACCTGGGAGGGTTTCACGAAAAACATGCGCCCTGCGTTTGAAGGTCAGCTCACGGGATTCCTCATCGTCGGCACCGTGCAGTTTGCCTGCTTTCTCTATCCGTTCATCGCGGTCTTTGGCTCACCGGCGCAGCGCCAATTTGCGCTCGCGGAGATCGGGCTCATCTACGTCATCCGGCTCATCCTCACGGCGCGCTTTCGCACGACGTGGCTCGGTGCGGTGTTTCACCCGCTCGGACACGCCCTCTGCCTCGCGATCGGCCTCAATAGCTGGCGCTGCAGTGCGGGAGGCGGCGTGAGCTGGAAAGGCCGGCGCTACCGTCCGCAGTCCGCGCCTTGAATAGGCTTAGCGCTTCAGGTGCTTATCGAAAAAGGCGAGCACCAGCGGACGGAGGTCTTTCTGCTTTGGCTGGAGATCGAAGGTGTGCGGCGCGCCTTCGATGATCTCCAAGTGATGCTCGATCCCGTGGCGGGCGAGCGCCTCCGCGAGGGCCTTGGACTGCGAGACATGCACTGTCGTGTCCGCAGTGCCGTGCAGGATCAGGAAGGGCGGATCGGCTTGGTCGAGATAAGTAAGGAGCGAAAACGCGCGGTAGAGCTCCGGCGCTTCTTTGCGGTTCTGGCGCAGGGCGGCGATGTCTTTCCAGTTCTCCACATCCGCAGGTCCGTAGAGATCGACCACGCAGCGGACGGCGCAGGATTGGTCGCCATAAGGCCCGATGGGATCGAGCCCGTCCTTCGCCTGCGTGATCCCGACCATGCTCGCGAGGTGTCCACCCGCGGAGCCGCCGATCACCCCGATGCGTTCGGTGTCGAGGTGCAGGCGGGCGGCGTTCGCGCGCATCCAGCGTGCGGCGGTTTTGCAGTCGTGCAGATTTTGCGGCCAGCAAAGTTTGTCGGAGGTCGGATCGTGCAGTTGGTAGTCGATGCTCAGGCAGACGTAGCCGCTCGACGCGAGCGTCGTGCCGATGTTGAGCTCACGCGCGGCATCGCGCTTGCCGCCGGTCCAACCGCCGCCATGGATGATCAGCACGCCGGGATACTTCCGCCCGGTTTCAAACTGCGGTGGCAGATACAGGTCGGCCTTTTCGGCCCGGTCGGCAGGCAGGTAAGTGATCGCCTTCTCAATGCGGACGGGTGCTGCATCCTGAGCGTGAGCGATCGACGCAGCAGTGAGGAGGATGGCGGTGAGGAGCAGTTTCATGGAGAGGAAAGAGGCGCGAGCGTGTTGGGTCGGCTCCAGCGGATGCGGGCGAGGAGCAGGTCGCCCTTGATGCCGTTCTTCGGCTGCCATTCGCCGACGGTGACCCACGACTCGTTGGGCGTGACGTTGGTCGGGTGGAAGTTGCCCATGATCGCCACGCGGTCGGGATCGTTCACCCCATCGCCGACGAGCGGGAGCACGACACGCTCGGTGTCGCGGCGGAGCTGCAGCGTCTGCGGATCGACCTGTGCCATCCAGAGCGGCGAACGCCAACGCACGACGTTTACATTCGTCGCATCCTTGCGCGTATAGACGAGCCAGAGTGCTTCGGAGTGCGTGAGCCAGTGCTGCTGCGTGGTGGACATCGTGAGCGGTTCGCCATCGTCCCAAGCCCACGGCTGTTTCGGCGTCCACTGCAGCCCATCGTCGCTCACGCAGATGTAGCCTCGATCGTCCTCGGCGCGGATGGTCAGGTAAAAGCGGCCTCGCCACTTCGTCAGCGATGGCTCGAGCAGGCCGCGCCCTTGGTCGTGCGGAATTTCGCCGCCGACTTCTTTTACTGTGAGCGTCTCGCCGTCGAAGGTGCAGACGACGCTGGAGATCGAGCGGGGCGAGGCTTTGGTCGGACCGTGCGTGAAGGCGAGAAGGATGTCGCCATTCGGCTGCACGACGCGCTGGCCACAGTTGTTCGAGTAGATGTAAGCGCCGCGCGGGTCGTTCCACTCCAGCTTGCGGCGCGGTCCCCACTGGCCGTCGCGCCACACTCCGTAGATCGGCCAGCGCGGCGGCTGTTCGGGTGAAAACTTCGGCCCTGAGTAGAAGACATTGTGGCCGAGCGCGAGCACCGTCCCGGTCTTCGCATGCCACTCCGGCACGACGTCGCAGACGCCTTCCTCGGCGCCGTCCGGTTGCGGCATGCGCCCGAGCGCGGGCACGGGTTGCGGCTCGGTCCACGTCCGGCCGAGATCGGTGGAGGTCATCCAATGCACCGGGCCAAAGTAATCCGAGCCGGCAATGGTCTGGAGGGTCATGAAAGCCGCGACGTCCGGCAGCATGCAGGCGCGCGGATGAAACCACGTCGGTCCGCTCCCATCGCGCCCGCGCCGCAGCGTCACCTTTTCGATGCTCGCGACGAGTCCCGCGCTCTCCGCGCCATCGCAAAACGCCGTGCCGGCGAGGCCCACACCGACGGTGCCGAGGAAGGTGCGCCGGTTCATGGGTGCAGTTCACTCACGCCTTTCGGCAGCGCGTGGAGCCGCTGCACTTCCGCCTCGGTGATTGCGCGATCGAAGACCGCGAGGTCGTCGATGTGCCCGACATACGACGCGCCGAGGACGAGCGCCACTTTCGCCGGGTCCCAGCCGAAGGTGAGGTTCCAGCCTTCGATCGCGCCGCGTGGCGCGCCGTCGATGAAGAGGCGCCCGACTGGCTGCGCGGTCCTGCTATTCCCGTTCTCGATCGTGAAGACGACGTGCGTCCATTTTTCGCGCAAAAAGATCGGGCCGCCGAGTTGCACCATCGGGCGCTTGTCCGCGGCGATGTCTTCCCAACCGACATTCGTCGGATTCCAAATCTCGACGAGCGGACGGATCGCGTAGCGGAAGAAACGGGGCGCGTGATCCTTCGACCATTCGAGAAAAATGAAGCCCTTCTTCGTGTCGTCGCCGACGATCTGCACGGGGTCGCAATAGCCGGGTTCGAGATCCTTGTCCGGATCGAGCCGCAGCCACACCGAGATGCTCGTGCTCCAGCTCTGGCTGTTGTACCCGAGGATCCCGGGGCCGGCGAATTGCAGGCGCGTCGCGCCCTTCTTCGGAAAGTGCAGCGCGCCTCCGAAGCGGCCCACGCCTTCGACGATGCGGATATCGTCGCTCGGCGCGGCGGGGACGGTTTCCTTGCCCTTGCGGACGAGGCACGCCTTTTCGCCCCGGGAAAAATCGGCGTCGAAGCCGCGGTCGAAGGAGGCGTGGAAGGTGAGCACCTTGCGAAGCTCGGGGTCCGCCTGTGCGGTGGACGTCAGCAGGAGGACCAGGAGGGGAATTCGGTAGAGGGCTTTCATGGGAGCATTTCTGGGGAAGGTGGAATGTCGCGACGATCCAGCGGGACCTCATCCTCTTTGCCGAGAGGTGTCTTCGGAGGCGGAGTCCGCAAGTAGCATCCGGCGGTGGCGGTAGTGCCGCACCTCGAAGTCCGCCGTGCAGAGCGGCACATCGACCTGCACGAAATCCGCCTCGAACTCCGGAAGGAACGCGTCGCCCTCCACCTCGCGGAAGACGACGGTGAGATAAACGTCGGTGCACAGTGGCAGCGTCTGCGCGTAGATTTGCGCGCCGCCGATGATGAAGAGTTCGCGCTGCGGACGGGCGCGATCGAAGGCTGCGAGGAGCTTGGGCAGGCTGCGCACGAGCCACACGTCGCGCTCGGTGATGCGCTCGAGGCTGAGCTGGTATGCGCGGCCGATGCGCGGCGTCCAGTTGCCGACAAGCGCCGGGGCAAAGACAGGATTCTTCAGCAACTTTCGCGGAGCCCGCGTCAGGACGATGTTCGTGCGGTTGGGCAGCGGTCGCCCAAGGCTCTCAAAGGTCTTCCGCCCCATGAGGACGAAGTGGCCGGTCGTGAGTTGCTTGAACCACTTGAAGTCCTCCGGCAGATGCCACGGGATTTTGTTGTCCACGCCGATCACCCGATTCAGCGACATGGCGGCGATGGCTTTCATCCAGTGAATTTCAAACCCTCAGACAGCGATCGGTGCCTTGATCGCCGGATGCGGGTCGTAGCCTTCGAGCGTGAAGTCCTCGTAGGTGAAGTCCGCGAGCTCGGGCACAGCGGGATTGAGCCGCATGACCGGCAGTGCCCGCGGCTCGCGGGTGAGTTGGAGGCGCGCTTGTTCGACATGATTTGAGTAGAGGTGCAGGTCGCCGAAGGTGTGGACGAACTCGGCAGGCTGGAGCCCGCAGACCTGCGCGACCATCAGCGTGAGCAGCGCGTAGCTGGCGACGTTGAAGGGCACGCCGAGGAAGATGTCCGCGCTGCGCTGGTAAAGCTGGCAGCTCAGTTTTCCATCCGCGACGTAGAACTGGAAGAGCGCGTGACACGGCGGCAGCGCCATCGTGTCCACCTCACCGGGATTCCAGGCGCTGACGATGAGGCGGCGCGAGTCGGGATTCTGCCGAATCTGCGCGATGACATTCGAGATCTGATCGATCGAGCGCCCATCGGCGGTGCGCCAGTCCCGCCACTGCGCGCCATAGACGCGGCCGAGATTGCCGTCGGCGTCGGCCCACTCGTCCCAGATGGTCACGCCGTGCTCGCGGAGATAGCGCACATTCGTCTCCCCGCGCAGGAACCAGAGCAGCTCGTGGATAATCGAGCGGAGATGCAGCTTCTTCGTCGTGAGCGCCGGGAAGCCTTGGGTGAGATCGTAGCGCACCTGCGCGCCGAAGACGGAATACGCTCCGGTGCCGGTGCGGTCGGGCTTATACTTTCCATGATCGAGGACGTGTCGGAGCAGATCGAGGTAGGTGCGCATGCTGGGAAAAGGATGGAGTATGAAGGATGAAGGATGAAGAAGAATGCTGCGCCGAGCTGAAGATGTGGAGCGTAGCGACTTGGGCTTTCATCCTTCCGCCTTCATCCTTCATCCTCTCCGCCACATGGAGCCCACGCCCCTCAGCCTGAACGACACGCAAAGCGAACGCGACTACCGCCGGATTCCGATCGACCGCGTGGGCGTGAAGGGCCTGCGCTATCCGATGACGATCCGCGACAAGGCGCGGCAGACGCAGCACACCATCGCCACCATCGCGCTCACGGTGGACCTCCCGCATCACTTCAAAGGCACGCACATGAGCCGCTTCGTGGAGGTGCTCAATGAGTTCCTGCCGGAGCTGCACGTGGATAATGTCCACTCGATCATCCGAGCGCTCACCGCCCGGCTGCACAGCGACTGTGCGCACGCGGATTTCGAGTTCCCGTTTTTCCTCGAGAAAAAGGCGCCAGTGACGGGTGCGCAGGGGCTCATGGACTACACCGCCCGCTTCTCCGCGACGATCGACAAGGGTCGGAGCGACATCGTCACCACGGTGCTCGTGCCGGTGACCACGCTCTGCCCGTGTTCGAAGGCGATCAGCGTCCACGGCGCACACAATCAGCGTGGGCTCGTGACCTTCGCCGTGCGCAGCCGGAAGCCAATCTGGATCGAGGATCTGATCCGGCTCGTTGAAGATTGTGCGTCGAGTGAGCTCTACAGCCTGCTCAAGCGGCCCGACGAAAAAGCGGTGACGGAGCGGGCGTACGAGAATCCCGTCTTTGTCGAAGACCTCGTGCGGAACATCGCCGGACGTGCAAACCGCGAGCGAAACATCACCTGGTATCGCGTGGAGGCGGAGAACTTCGAGTCCATCCACAATCACAACGCCTACGCGCAGGTGGAGAAGCGGAAGAAGCGATTGTAGCGGCGGTCTATGACCGCTGCACGCGTCCGTGGGCGGAGACGGTGCGGAGCGTGGGCCTGCCGCCTCACTGCGCTCAACCGAAGTTTGCGACGGTCATAGACCGCCGCTACAAACGGGGGTGCTTTACCGCGTCGTTGCCACCCTCATCGTGCTTTTCTGGATCGCCATGACGGCGCAGCTCATCCGGAGTGAGGTCCAACCCGGTGAGTCGCGGATGCGGGAGGTGCCGGTCTCGCATGTCCTCAAGCTGCTTTTTCTCCATCAGCAGCCGAGCGAGCTCAGCATCCAGTATCAAAAGCAGACGGTCGGTCGGCTCCGGGTGCATCCGCAGGTCCGCCGCGAAGATGGTGCGCGGATCTTTGATTTTGTCGGCAATGCGCAGTTCAGCGTCCCGGGGTTCAGCAACGAACGCTTGTCGTGGGATGGCTCCGTGGAGCTGACCCGGACGCTCGAACTGCGGCAGGTGCGAGTGGGGCTGAATACTCGCGGGCCAGGCCGTTATCGCATCGAATTCACCCACGACGTGCGCGCGAACAAGGGCCGCTACGAACTAAAGGCTGGTGATGCCGTCGTGCTGGCGCGCGAGTATTCCCTCGATGCGGCGGGTCGCGCCGCACTCCTGCAGCAGGCCGATGTTTCGCCGCAGATTGTCGCGATGATTCAGGCGGCCATCCAAGGCCCCGGGCCGCAGGAGCCGCTGGCGATCGATGCCCGCCAGGCGACTCTGGAATTCCAAGGCGAACCGATCGACACGTCGCTCATCACGTTCCGGCAGGGCGGACAGACCCTGGGCGAGATCCATGTGAGCCAACTCGGCCAGGTGCTCCATGCGAATACCCTCCTCGGCTACACGCTGATTCCGGAGTGAGTGCGGACTTGATCGTTGGAGGTTGATTGTGGCGCGTCGCGCCGCTTTCTTCCGGGCGCGCGGGCCAAGACGCCGCGGCTCTCCACCCTCCACCCTCCACCCCTCTGATCTCCGCCCGCTCACTCTCGAAACATTTCGGTCAGCTCCGCGCCGTGGACGGGATCGATATCGAGGTGCCTGCGGGAGAATTCTTCGCCTTCCTCGGGCCGAACGCGGCGGGGAAAACGACGACGATCAAGATGCTCACCGGGCTGCTCCGGCCGACGGCCGGCAGCGTTCGCATCGGCGGTCACGACATGGTCGCCGAGCCCGAGAAAGCCAAGTCGCTCCTCGCTTACGTCCCGGACTTTCCCTTCCTCTACGACAAGCTCACCGCGCACGAATTCATGCGCTTCGTCGGCGACATTTATCGCCTGGAGCGTCTCGCGATCGCCGCGGGCACCGACGCGCTTTTCGAGAAGTTTCATCTCAACGACTACCGCCACGAACTCACGGAAAACCTCTCGCACGGCACGCGGCAGCGCCTGGTGATCGCCAGTGCGCTGCTGCACGACCCGAAGGTTTTCGTCATCGATGAGCCGATGGTCGGCCTGGATCCGATGCACGCCCGGATCGTGAAGCAGGAATTTCGTGAGCGCTGCCGGGCTGGCATGACGCTCTTCCTCAGCACGCATCAGCTCAGCGTCGCCGAGGAGGTGGCGGATCGCATCGCGATCATCCACTACGGGAAGATCATCGCTTGCGGAAGCGTCGCGGAGCTCCGCACGCAGAGCGGCGAAGGCGGCGCGCTGGAGAAGGTCTTCCTATCGCTGATCGACGCGGAGGAATCGGCACGCGATCGACGGAGGGCGTAGCCAGATCGGCGACCGCTACTTCAGCTCGTTCAGCAGGATCTCCTTGAACTGCACGACCATCGCCGGGCCGGCGTGGATCTGCAGGCCGAGCACGCCGTCCTTCGCAGCGTTCTCGGAGTCCTCATCAGTCACGTCCACGGTCTGCTTGCCGTTGATGAAATGCTGCAGGTGATTGCCCTTGGCGATGACCTTGTACTCGTTCCAGTCCTCGCTCTTGATCGAGGCTTGGATCTCGTCGGAGTTGCCCACTTCACCGGCGACTTCGACGGTCGGCTTTTTCGGGGTCGCCGCGTTTGGCTTGATCACCGTCTTCTGGCCACGCAGGGCGAGAATGCCCCGCGCCTTTTCTTCGTAGAGGATGCCGCTGTACTTGGCGCCGGCTTCGAAGTCAGCCTGGTAGCCGGAAAGGATCGGACCGAACTCACCTTTCTCGAGTTCGCGCGAGCGATACTGGATGCCGGAGTTCCCCTTCACGATGCGGTATTTGAAAGTGAGTTCGAAGTCGCTGACCGTGCCGCCGCGCCAGATCAGGAAGGTGTTGTGTTTGATCTTCGTCTCGCCTTCGTCGCTGGTCTTTCCGGTGATGGCCCCGTCCTCAACGCTCCAGAGCTTCATGTTTCCTTCCCAGCCGGTGAGGTCTTTGCCGTTGAAGAGCGGCTTGGGTTCGCCGAAGGCAGAAGCGGCGAACGTGGAGAGGACGAGGAAGGCGGGGAGCAGTTTCATGGGAAGTGTGGGGTTGGAAGTGGCGGAGCGATAAGTCGCGGCGCACGGTCTGGCTTAGCGGGAAGTTGCGCCGATGCAAGGCTAGCAGCGGCGGCGCATCTGGAGATGCGTTTGACAGACGAGGGCAGGGGACCTACCAATCCGCCACATTCAATGGCTCAGTGCTGTCGAAAACTCTCTGATCTCCGCGCCGATTCGGCTGGCGCGCGACCCACAGGCCGTGCGGGGACGATGATCGCAGGCGTCCAGCGGAACGGCGGAATTCGTTTCAGTCCCAGCATTGCCGCCTAGTCGCGCGCGAATCTTTTCCGCAACCAGCCACCCGCATCCCATGTACACCGATACCGCCCACGTCGATCCCCCTGCACTCAGCCCTGTTGCCGAGGCGCCTGCTCCCGAAGCCCGGGAACATCGCGCGCTCCGCGGCGACGAATTCTGGCGCGCAGTGCCCGGTTACGCGCACGTCACTGCCCAGGAATTTCGTTCGCATCTCTTTCAGCAGAAACACACCGTCACCAATGCGCGTCAGCTCCGCGAAACCCTGGGGAATCTTGTTCCGAAGCCCTTCTTCACCGATCTCGATGCCGGGCTCGCCCACGCTCCGATGGCCCTCCGCATTTCCCCGTATCTCCTCGCGCTGATCGACTGGTCGCAGCCCGTCACCGACCCGATCCGCACCCAATTTCTTCCGCTCCGCTCGCAGCAGCTTCCCGATCATCCACTGCTGCGCTTCGACTCGCTCAATGAGCGCGAAGACGCCCCCGTCCCCGGCCTCACGCATCGCTACCCGGACAAGGCGCTCTTTCTCCCGCTCGACTCCTGTCCGGTCTATTGTCGCTTTTGCACCCGCAGCTACGCCATCGGCGGCGACACCGAGCTGGTGGAAAAGCTGCGCCTCTCCGCGAATCTCGCGCGCTGGGAGCAGGCCTTCGCTTATATCGAATCCCAGCCGCAGCTCGAAGACATCGTGATCAGCGGTGGCGACGTGTACAATCTGAAGGCCGACCACATCGAACTCATCGGCCGCCGCCTGCTCGGCATGGCGAATATCCGGCGCATCCGCTACGCGACGAAAGGCCTGTGTGTGCTACCGCAGAAGATTCTCACTGATCACTCGTGGGTCGATGCGTTGACGCGCGTCGTCGAACTGGGCCGCACGCTGCACAAGGACGTGGTCGTCCACACGCACTTCAATCACCCGAACGAAATCACCTCCATCACGCACGACGCCATGAACCGCCTCGTCGAGCGTGGCATCCACGTGCGTTGCCAGACGGTGCTGCAACGGGGCGTGAACGACACACCAGCGGTCATGCAACTGCTCGTGCGCCGGTTGAGCTACGTGAATATTCACCCCTACTATGTTTACACGCACGACATGGTGCCCGGAGTGGAAGACCTCCGCACCTCGCTGCACACGGCACAGACCCTCGAGAAGCGCGTGCGCGGCGCGACGGCGGGATTCAATACGCCGCACTTCGTCGTCGATGCGCCCGGCGGCGGCGGGAAGCGCGACGTGCACAGTGCAGAGCGCTACGACCGCGAGACGGGCATCGCCGTCTTCACCAGCCCGAGCGTGAAGCCGGGGAAAAAGTTCCTCTATTTCGATCCGGTCGCGTCGCTCGGCGAGCACGCGCAGTGGCGCTGGACCATCCCGGCGGAACGTCGCGCGATGATCGACGAAGCACTCGCGGACTGATTCTGCTTTACCGCAGCAGCGCCTCGGCAACGGCGCGGAGGCAA
Source organism: Chthoniobacteraceae bacterium (assembly GCA_031425095.1). Lineage (GTDB taxonomy): Bacteria > Verrucomicrobiota > Verrucomicrobiia > Chthoniobacterales > Chthoniobacteraceae > JANNXQ01. Next base: position 29,989 of record JANPIS010000559.1, on the reverse strand, counting down.
CGCTTTTCGAGGATCAGCGAAGGATGCATCGCTGCCCAGATGCGGACGTTCTTTGCCTGCGGCATCTCCGAGCTGCGGGCTGGGACGATGATGAGATCCAGCGGCGTGTAGATGGAGGTGAATTTGACCCGAGAAAGCTGGTCGGCGTCGCGACCGAGGTCGCGGAGCAAATCGCTCTGCGGGCGCATGTGCCGTCCGCCGCTGCCGCCATGCCAGCGCGCCAGCACGGTGCCGTGATGCGGCGCGGCCAGGGACACGAAACGCTCCACGTGCCGCAGCCCGCTCAGACGCTGCAAATAATACCGGCTCACCAGTCCGCCCATGCTGAAGCCGACAAGATCCAGCTTCCGTCCTGGCAGTTGGCGTTCGTTGTAAGCGGCAAGCTGGTGCGCGAGCTCGTCGATGCCGGCCTCGCCACCGTTCGGCTTGAGGTCGGGCGTGAAAACTTCCCAGCCCTCGGCGCGGAGATGGCGCGCCATCCGCGCGAAATCACCAGAGTCGGAAAAGATGCCGTGAACGAGGACCACGGGATTGCGATCCGGCACGACGACGGCTGGCGCCGGGCCGTCGAGCGCCGCGAGCATCGAGCTGAGCAGCGCGACCAGCTTCATCGATCAATCCCGCACATCGGAAAGCGCGCAGCCCCGGGCTTCGAGCACTTGCTGCTTCTCGCGTTCGGCGGCGTATTGCTTCGCGTATTTTCCCCGCGGTCGCACCGCCCGGCCGATGTGCGCCTCTGGCTCCGGCAGGCCGATCCGGCCGAGGACGGCGACCGCGGCGCCACGGAGAGACGCCTCCATCTCATCGTTGGGATAGATCGTCTGCCCGAGCACATCGGCGAGCCGCTGCATCGCGGAAGGGGAACGCTGAATACCGCCGCTGACGATGAACTTTGGCGGCGCGTCTTCGACTGCGAGGATCAGATCCATGATGCGGGCGAGCCGATGGTAAGTGGCCTCGGTGACTGCCTGCAAAAGGTCCAGCGCCGTGGTGTGCAAGGTGATGCCGTGGATCGTTCCGGAGTCGGATTCGTTCCAGATCGGAGCACGCTCGCTCGTCCAGAACGGGAGGACGATGAGCCCGTGCGCAGGACCGGGCCGTTTCGCCAGCTCCACTTCGAGTTCGGCTTCATTTACGAGATTGAACTCGCGAACACACCACGCACGCAGGTTGCCGGCATTGCTGATCGCTCCCACGAGCAGGAAGCGGTGCGCGTCGAGGCGGTAGTTCGAGAGTCCAAGCGGCGAGCGGACGGCTTTACCCTGGCGGATCACCCGCACCGCGGCGCTCGTGCCGACATTGATCGCCGCGAGGCCGGGCCGCGTGGCTCCGGAGCCAAGATTGCTCGCCGCGCCATCGCCAATCCCGGGGAACCACGGCACGTCCTTCAGCTCCGGAAACTGGGTGGCAAGCCGGCCCCCGCTCGGGGTCGGATCGTCGCTCACCGGCCGGAACTGGCTTGGCGAGACCCCGCAGGCGTCGAGCAGTTCTTCATCCCACGCGAGCTTTGCCGGATTGAACAGCCCCGTTCCAGAAGCCATCGCGATGGCGCAATTGGCATCGCCCGCGAGTGTGATCTGGAGCCATTCGGCCGGCGACATCCATTGCTTTACGGCGGTAAATTTCCGCTGCCCGACTCGATGAAGCCAGCGCAGCTTGGCCGGCCAGAAGGACGTTCGCATCATGCAGCCGGTGCGCGCGTGGGTGTCCTTTTCCGTGAATTCCTTGCGCAACGCTGCGGCATCATCGCGGCAGCGCGAATCGGCCCAGGTGAAAATCCGCGTGATCGCCGAGCCGCGGGCATCGCACCCGATCAGGCTGTGCCAGAAGCACGACACGCCGATCCCGGCGATCGGGCGACCGCGGAGCAGAGGATCTGCGCGAAAGGCGCGCACCGTTTGCTCGAGGCAGTGCAGGACGGCGCCGAGCAACACCGGCGGGTCGATCTCCGCCCCGCCATCTGCCGAGGTTATGAGCGGATACGCTTGCTGCGCGCTCGTGCCGGTCATCCGCTCGCCGCAGAGGTCGAAGAATGCGGTCCGTGTGGAACTGGTGCCGATGTCGATGGCGAGGATGAGTTCCGAATTCATCGAGGCCTGAGGAAACAGTAAACCGCGGGAGGGAACGAGGAAATTGTCGCGCTCGTGCAGGTTCTGCCCGCCGCCGCCCTTTTTTGGGAAGACAAGCGGGGTGCTTTTGCCAATGATGCCGCCCCCTCGGACCCTGCGCGGTGCGAAGTCGCCGCCTCCGTTCGGCCCTTCCCCTGCGCCGCGCGCCCGATCTCACCTCGAAACCGATAATTAACAAACAGCAATCAAAACCATCGAATGAAGTACGGCTTGAACATCCCTGAGAGTGGCGCGTTGGACTTTGTGTCCCTCGGCGCGCTCATCCACCGCCTCGACCCCGGCATCATCCCTTTCCGCAAGGCTTCGCACTGCGACATCCACGTGAGTGGCGGGGAATTTAACTGCGCCGCCAACCTCTCCGACTGCTTCGGACTCAAGACGGGCATCGTCTCGGCGATGGTCGATTACCCGATCGGCCACCTCATCGCTGAGCGCGTGCGCGCGATGGGCGTGAAGCCCTTCTACAAGCACTTCAAACACGACGGCGTGCATGGGCCAAACATGGCCACCGTTTACAGCGACCGTGGCCAAGGCGTGCGCGCTCCCGTCGTCTTCTACAACCGCTGCAACGAGGCCGCCGGCATGCTCAAGCCGGGTGACTTCGACTGGAAGTCGATCTTCGCTGGCGGCGTGCGCTGGTTCCACAGTGGTGGAATTTTCGCCGCCCTCTCGCAGACCACGGCGGAAGTGATCATCGAAGGTATGCAGGCCGCCAAGGCCGCGGGTGCGATCGTCTCCTTCGATCTGAACTACCGCGCCAAGCTCTGGAACATCATCGGCGGCCACGAGCGCGCCGTCGCCGTGCTCGATCGCATCGTCAAGAATGTCGATGTCCTCGTCGGAAACGAAGAAGACCTCCAGCTCGGCCTCGGCATCCCTGGGCCATCCGTGGAGTCGAAGTCGAAGGTCGATTCGAGCGCGTTCCTCTCGATGATGGACAACGTCACGAAGAAGCATCCGCAGGTGAAGGTCGTCGCGACCACGCTCCGCGAAGTGCACTCGACCAATCGGCACGAGTGGAGCGCCGTGGCCTGGATCGACGGCAAGACCTACAACGCCCCGACCAGCAATCTGGACGTCGTCTGCCGCATCGGCGGCGGTGACGGTTACGCCGCCGGCTTCTTCTACGGCCTGCTCAATGGCGAAGATCCGCAGGAAGCGGTGAAGCTCGGCTGGGCCCACGGCGCCCTGCTCACCACGTTCCCCGGCGACACCACCATGGCCACCGTGGACCAGGTGCGAGCCCTCGCCAAGGGCGGTTCGGCCCGCGTGCAGCGCTAAGCGCCCGCCGCAAAAGCGAAAAACAATTTGAGGGGCGCGGACGAGAGTCCGCGCCCCTTTTCGCTGCATACGTGGCGCGGGCTCGACGGCTTGACGCTGCGGCCGTGCGACATCAGAAGCGCCCCGCATCCGGCCGGACACGCGGCTCCGGGCGTGTTGCTTGCTTTCCACCGTCACCTCACGACACTCCGCCTGATGATTCTGCCTGCCCGTCTCTCCGCTTTTCTGCCGGTGCTTCTCTTCACCGGATGCCTCCAGATCGACGCCGTGGTGAAAGTGAAGCCGGATGGCTCGGGCACGATCGAGCAGAAGGTGATGATGGGTGGCGAGATCGTGTCCCAGATGAAATCGATGGCGTCCGCCTTTGGTTCCGACAAGAGCCCAGGCGCGGGCGGTCTCTACGACGAAAAGAAACTCAAGGCGCGGGCGACGGAGATGGGGCCAGGCGTCACCTATGTCTCCGGCAAGATGGAGAAGGCCGCCGATGGCAGCGAAGGTTACGTGGCCGTTTATGCGTTCAACGACATCAGCAAACTCAAACTCAAAGCCAGCCCGGCGGACTTCGGTTCGGAACAGGGTGGGTTGAAGATCAAGGGCAGTAGCGAAGAAGCGCCGCTGACTTTCAAGTTTACCAAAGGCAAACCGGCCACACTCACGATCGTGAATCCGCGCGCCGGACCTGACGCCAAGAAAGCCGAGGCCGCGAAAGATCAGGCCGACGCCATGCAGGACGCGATGCTGCCGATGATGCAGCAGATGCTGAAAGACATGCGGATGAACGTATCGGTCGAAGTGGCAGGCAAAATCGTGGAGACGAATGCCCAGTGGCGCGAGGGTTCGCGAGTCACCGTCATGGACGTGGAGATGAACCGGATCCTCGCCGATCCCGCGAAATTCAAAGCGATGACGAAGATCAAGAACCCGAGCTCCGCGGAAGCAAAGGCGCTTATCTCGAGCGTGCCGGGGATCAAAGTGGAAACGGCGGATACGGTCACCATCCAGTTTCAGTAACGGGATCCGATGCCCGACTCCGCGCCAACTCCCGGTCGCAACGGGCGACGTGAACGTGTGCGGATTTACCAGCTCCTGCCGCGGCTCTTTGGAAACACGACCGAAACGCGAAAGCTGCACGGCACGATCGAGGAGAATGGCGTGGGAAAATTTGCCGACCTGCACGCACGCGCGCTGGCTTCGTTCCGAGTCTTCGGCTGCACGCATCTTTGGCTCACCGGAGTGCTGCGGCACGCGACAGCCACGGACTATTCGCCGATCGGCCTGCCGGCGGATGATCCGGATCTGCTCAAAGGCCTCGCGGGCTCGCCGTATGCGATCAAGGATTACTTCGACGTGTCGCCGGACCTGGCCGTCGTACCGGCGCGTCGGCTGGATGAATTTCACGCGCTGCTTGCGCGCATGCGCACCGCGCACCTCGGCGCGATCATCGACTTCGTCCCGAATCATGTCGCGCGTAGCTATCGCTCGGTCGTCCGGCCGGATCTGAACTTCGGCGCACGCGACGGCCGCGCTCACTTTTTCGATCCGCGGAACAACTTCTTCTGGCTGCAACGCAATTCGCCGGGCGGCGGCCCGCCGCTGCGGCTGCCCACCGTCGGCGCGGCGGGCGAGTTCCTGAGCCCGACGTGTCGCGCGCTCGGTCGCGGCGATGGTCGATACGATGGTGAACTCGAATCGGGGCGGGTCACGGGCAACAATGCAGTCACGTGGAGCCCGACGATTCACGACTGGTACGAGACGGTGAAGCTGAACTACGGCTACGATTTCACCACCGGCACTCGCGCTTATCCGCATCCCGCGCGGCCCGACCTGCCGATTCCAGATACTTGGTGGAAGATGGATGCGGTGCTCGCCTACTGGCAGGAGTTTGGCATCGCGGGGTTCCGCTGCGACATGGCGCACATGGTGCCGCCGGAGTTCTGGAACTGGGCGATCGCACGAGCGCGGAGTCGTCAGCCGCACGTGCTCTTTCTCGGCGAGGCCTACGATAACGATCCGATGAAAGTCGGCACCGGACCGGTGATGGAAGATCTCCTGAAGGCCGGGTTCGACGCCGTCTATGACGATCCGAGTTACAAGAATCTGAAAGGTCTCTACGACGGCCCGCGCTGGGCCAATGACCTGGATGGCGGAGGGAATGCCTCACTCTTTCACCGCTCACTGCGCTACGCTGAAAATCACGACGAAGTGCGGTTGGCGGGTGAGAACCAGTGGGGTGGAGTCGGGATGAATGTCGGTCGTGCGGCGGCGGGTATTCTCTTCGGCATGGGCCGTGGCCCGGTGCTGCTCTACAGCGGACAGGAAGTCGGTGAGCCTGCGAGCGGCGCGGAAGGCTTTGGTGGGGACGACGCGCGCACGACGATCTTCGACTACTGGTCGATGCCGGAGTTCACGAAGTGGTTCAACAGTGGCGCTTGCGACGGCGGGCGACTTTCTCCAGCCCAGCGCGACCTTCGCGCGTTTTACGGCCGCCTCATGCGCCTCGTTGGTGAGCCAGCGTTTCGCGACGGCGAATTCCTCGCGCTCAATTCCTTCAATCGCGGCAATCCAGATTTCGGCCGGCTGCCGGGTGAGCCCGCGAGTGGTCACTGGCTCTACGCGTTCCTCCGGCGCGAGCCGGAGCGCGGTCAGACCTTCCTCGTCATCGCAAATCTCCATCCGACTTTGACTCTGCGGAATGTCCGCGTGGCACTTCCCCCAGAAGCAGCAACGTGGCTTGCTGCGGGTCAGTCCCTCGCGGAACGGCTCGGCCCGGGACCGGCGCGCGACTTGCGGGTGACGAGCGAGGGTGTGACACTGGCCGGCATCCCTCCACTCACGCCTCTGTATTTTGAAGCCCTCAGCCCCTCTTCGTAAATTCGCCCGCCTGCTGTGCTTCGCGCCACTTCTCGCACCGCTCTTCGGCGGGTGCGAACGCAAGCCAACTGCCGCGGAGATCGATGAAGCCCGCCGCGTCGAGGAGATGAAAGCCGCGCCCACGCCGACACCAACGCCGAAGCCCGGCGAGTGGATGAATGATAAGAACCGGAAAACCAGGCTCGACGAGAAGCCGCGGCGCTGAGTTCCGCTGAACGAACGGACGCTAAGGCCGCACCGGCCAGTCCCAGCCGCGCAAATGAATCACTGCGCGGTAATCTTTACGCCGCTTGCCGGGGTGCTTTACTCGTCCCGCATGAGCCAGAGCCATGAATTGTCCGCCGCAGGTCCCGGCGATTCGTCGCGGTTTCTTCCGATGGCGGATCTCATGACCGGCCTCCACAACCTTCCTCCGGGCGCGAAGAACAGTGGCCGGGTCGTGCAGATCGTCCGTCGGCCGCGAAAAGACGCACGTGAGATTCTTCCGCGAGTGCGGCTGTCCCCGGAGGTTGGATTGCCTGGCGATGCGTGGGGACAGCAGCCGGACCGGAATCCCGAGATGCAACTCGCCGTCATGCGCTGGGCGGTCGCCGAACTCATCGCGAATGGCCAGCCGCCGCTGCTCGCGGGCGACAACCTGTTCATCGAGATGGATGTCTCGCAGGCGAATCTGCCGACCGGCACTCGGCTGCGCGTCGGCCAAGCTGTCGTCGTGGTTACCCCCGTGCCGCACAATGGCTGCCGCAAGTTCAGCGCGCGTTTCGGCGTCGACGCGTTCCGCTTCGTGAACGCTCCGCCGACGCGCGACCAGAATTTGCGCGGGATCTACTGGCGCGTCTTGGAAGCGGGCGAGGTCGAGGTCGGCTCACCGATCCAGGTGCTTTCGCGCTAGGCGCCGTAGAATTTCCGGATCGCGGCCGTGAGCCCGGGAATGTCGTACTGCTTCGCCTCCACATCGACGGTGAGCCCGAGTTCCCGCATCGTCTTTGAGGTGATCGGGCCGATCGACGCGGTCTTCAGTCCCGCAGGCCACGGCAGCTTCAGCGCGACGAAGTTTTCCACCGTGGAGGAGCTGGTGAAAGTAATGAGGTCCGCGCCCTCGGCTGCGAAGCGCGCTTGGCCGCCGCTCACGTCGTCGGTCTCCGCCACCGTGCGATACGCCACGGCTTCATCGACGATCGCGCCGAGCTTCGCCAGCTCGCGGGGCAGGACATCACGGGCGGCCTCCGCCCGCGCAAGCAGGATCGTCTCATTCTCGATCGAGCCCTGCTTTTGAAAGGCCGCCACCACCGCTTCGGCGACGAATTCCTCTGGCTGAAGATCGACCGCGAGATGGAAATCCCGCACGCGCGCCGCGGTCGCCGGCCCGATCGCCGCGATGCGCACCCCGCCGATCGACCGCGCGTCATTGTAGAGCCGGTAAAACATCTCGAAGAACGCACTCACGCCATTCGGGCTCGTGAAGACCAGCCACGTGTAGCGATGCACATCGCGCACAAGCTCCGCGAAAGCGCGCTCATCCTTCGGAGGCTCGATCCGAATCGTCGGCAGCTCGAACACGTCCGCACCGAGCGCCCGCAGCGTCGAGCTGAGCCCGCCTGCTTGCTTGCGGGTGCGGGTCACCACAATTCTTTTGCCGAAAAGCGGCCGCGTCTCGAACCAGTTCAGCTTATCACGCAACTGCACGACATCGCCGAAGACCGCCACCGCCGGCGCCTGAAAGCCCGTCTGCTCCACGAGCTGCGCGATGTTCGCCAGCGTCCCGACGAGCGTCCTTTGGCGTCCGGTCGTGCCCCAGCGCACCAGCGCGACCGGCATGGTCGGGGACGCGCCGTGTGCCTGGAGTTGTTCGGTGATTTTGGCCAGCCGCTCCACCCCCATGAGCATCACCTTCGTGCCTGGCTGAGTGGCGAGCCGCGCATAGTCGAGCGAGCTTTCCGGCTTCGTGGGATCCTCGTGCCCCGTGAAAATGGTCAGCTGAGAAGTGTGCTCGCGATGCGTGACCGGGATGCCCGCGTAAGCCGGCGCCGCGATGGCCGAAGTCACCCCGGGGATGATCTCAAACCGTTGCCCCGCCTCCGCCAGCGCCACCGCTTCCTCGCCGCCCCGCCCGAAGAGAAACGGATCGCCGCCCTTCAGCCGCACCACACAATTTCCCGCCCGGGTCTTCTCCACCAGCAGCGCGTCGATCTCCTCCTGCTTCAGCGTGTGCGCCCCCGCTTTCTTGCCCGCGTAAATGATCTCCACCCCCGCCCGCGCCCAGCCGAGGATCTCCGGATTGCAGAGGTAATCATGGACGAGCACATCCGCCCGCTCGACGACCTCCTTCACCTTCAGAGTCACCAGCCCAAGATCGCCCGGCCCCGCACCCGCGAGGTAGCAGATGCCTTCTTTGGCGGATTTCGACGGCTTCGATTTCATGGAGGCGGAGGACGGTAGAGGCGCGTGCCGCATCCGCCAAGTGGCCATTTGAACAAAGCCATGAGGCAGTCGTGCCCCATTCGCCGAGCGGGACTTTTCCATTGCCGTTTTCCGCTCGCGGAAGGAACAATCGACCCATGCGGATCCTGTTTACCTTTGTGTCGAACTGGCAGAAGGAAGTCGCCGATTACGAGCGGGGGCTGGTGCCGGCGCATCGGCTCTTCGGGTTTGCCGATGTGCGCAAGGCCGGGCATGCACCTCGGCTTTGCCCGACTCCGGGCTTCCTGCCGAAGCTCTTCGCGAAGCCGGTGGCCTGGCGCATTTACCAGACGCTGCACGCGCTGCTCCATCAGGGCGACTACGACTGCATCTTTGCGGTGAACGAGGGCTCTGCGCTCCCGCTCCTCGTGCTGAAGCGCCTGGGCTTGCTGCAGAAGCCGCTGATCCTCTTCAACGTCGCGCTGACGCATCAGAAGAACATGAGCGGTCGTCGGATGAAGCTATGGCGCTTGCTGCTCCCGGCGGCGGAGGCGGTGGTGTCGCAGACGACCATGGAACTGGAGAAGGTGGTGACGCACTTCGGGCTGCGCCGGGAGCGGCAACATCTGCTGCACATGACGGTCGATCGGGAGTTCTTCCAGCGCGATCCGGCGGTGGCGCAGCAGGATTACATCCTCGCAGTGGGCACCACGGATGCGCGCGACTTTCCCACGCTCCTCGCGGCGCTCCCGGCGGGACAGCGGCTGATCATCGTCACGGATGCCTACAATGCGGCGATCATCGAAAAACACCGCACGCCGGAGATGCGGGTGGAGGTGCGGCAGGCGGTCCGCATCGACGAGCTGAAGCGCATGTATCAGGAGGCAAAAGTGATCGCGATTCCGCTCAACGACACGCCCTTCGGCTCCGGCCACACTTTCCTGCTCGAGAATATGGTGCTCGGCAATGTGTGCGTCGTGACGAACGTCCCGGGCATCTCGGAATACTTCGAAGACGGTGTGTCCGCGCTTGGGGTGAAGGTGTCCGACGTCGCGGATTTTGCGGAGAAGCTGCGGCAACTTCTGGAGACGCCGGAGCGCTTCGCGGAGATCCGACGCCGCGCGCCGGAGTGGGTCGAGCCGTTCACTTCCGAGCACTTCGGTGCGCATCTCATCGCGATCGCCGAAACGCTTTGCCCGTCGGCCGTGGGGAGAAAAGCCGTCGAAGGGAGCATTCACGCATGAGCACATCACCAAAGGTCGTGGCCGTGGCGGGGGCCGCGGGTTTCGTCGGTTCACAAATCGCCAGTGCCGTGGCTTCGGATCCCCGGTATCGGGTGATCCCGGTGCGGCGCGGAGACTCCGCGGAGGAGCTTTTCGCGCAGGCCGACATCATCGTGCATGCGGCGAATCCCGCCCGTCGGGCCGTCGCCGAGCAGGATCCGCAGCGCGACTTTGTGGAGACGGCGGAGAAGACCGCGGCGCTAATCGCCGCCGCGCGAGGCAGGCGATTCGTGCTGGTCTCCAGCCTTTCGTGCCGCACGCAACTGCACTGGTCGTACGGCCGGAATCGCCGGGCCTGTGAACTGATCGCCCTCGCGGTGGGCGCGCTGGTCGTCCGACTCGGGCCGATGTTTGGCGGAAACCGCACTCGCGATTCGCTCCACGACATGCTGCTCGGCAAGCCAATCTTCGTCTCGGCGGAGACCCGCTACGCCTACGTCGATGTGGCGTGGGTCGGGCGGCAGATCACGTCCTGGCTGGAGGGCCCGAGCGGCCTCCGTGAGATCGGCGCTCGCAATGGGATTCGCCTCGGGGACATTGCCCGGCATTTCGCTTCACCGAGCACCTTCGCCGAGATGGATGACACGCAGGTCCCGGAGAATTTTCCTGAAGGCCCTGCGGCCGAGGAGGTGTTGGCTTTCGCCGAGATGGAGAACCGGCGACAGGCCGAGTGGCGGTAAGCACCGCGCCTTGGCGGGCGTGGCGATTCCGGAAGGCCACGTGCCGGACAATTTCTGGCTGCCTTCTGGTTTCGTTTCCGCTACGATCCGCCGGGTTCAGATGACGCAGCACGCAGAGGCGCTGCAATGATCCCACACCTCCAAGACGTCTACCGATGCGACCGATCGAAGCCTCCATCGCCGATTCCTTCCTCCACTCGGGCCTCACACCTGACAGCGAAATTTTTCCGCTTGCCGAATTCAGGCCGTGGTTCCGCGCGCAGCGTGAACGGCTGCCGATGACGGTGCGGGAGATTGCTTTTGCGGAGATGGATCAATGGGAGGTCGGCGGCGAGCCACGGCAGATCGTGCATCGGTCGGGCAAGTTTTTCGCCGTGCAGGGGCTGCGCGTGGAGACGGACTTCGGCCCGGTGCCAGCTTGGGAACAGCCGATCGTTCTCCAGCCGGAGATCGGCATTCTCGGCGTGATCACGCGGATGATCGGCGGTGTGCGTCACTTCCTCCTCCAGGCGAAGAACGAGCCCGGCAACATCAACGGCCTGCAACTCGCGCCGACGGAGCAGGCCACGCGCAGCAATTACACGCGCGTCCACGGCGGGGCGCGGGCGGCGTATCACGAGTATTTCGTGGAGCCCGGGCGGGCGCGGATCATCGTGGACCGGCTGCAGACCGAGCAGGGCGCGCGCATCCTGCGCAAGCGGAACCGCAACATGATCGTCGAGGTCGAGGAGGACATCCCGGTCCACGAGGGCTTTTGCTGGCTGACCCTCGGACAGGTGAAGCGCCTGCTGAAGCAGGACAACCTCGTGAACATGAGCCTGCGCTCGGTGCTCAGTTGCGTGCCGCTGGCCGATCTCTCCGGTGCCGCGCAGTCGCGCCGCGAATCCGCCCTCTGGCTCGGCAGCCGCGACTCCGCGCTGCACTCCGAGCGGGAGCTCGTGAACTGGCTGATGGGCCTGCGCGCCCGCTACCAGACGCGGATCGACCGGCTGCCCGTGGACCGCATCGAAGGCTGGCAGATGGGCGAGCGCGAGATTCGCCACACGAGCGGCCACTTCTTTTCCGTGATCGCCATCGCGGTCGAGGCCAGCGGGCGTGAAGTGGTGCGCTGGACCCAGCCGATCCTGCACCACGCCGGCGATGGCCTGAACGGCTTCCTCATTCAGCGGCGCCAGGGCGTCATGCACTTCCTCGTGCGCGCCTGCATGTATCCCGGGAATTGCGAACTCTTCGAACTCGGCGCGACCGTCGCGCGTTCCCATGCCGCGCAATATTTCGGGAAGCCCGATGCGCCCGCGTTTCTCGATCTCTTTCAAAATCCGCCGCGCGATCAGCTCCACTACGACGCCATCCATTCCGAGGAAGGCGGGCGCTTTCACCACTACCAAAACCGCTACGTGATCCTCGAACTGCCCCACGACACGAGCATCGACGTGCCGGAGAATTTTCGCTGGATGACGCTCCCGCAACTCGAGGATTTCGTGCGCCACGGCTACTTCAATATCGAAGCGCGCAACCTGCTCGCGTGCCTCGACATCGCCGGCGCCGGGCCGCTCGAAGGCGAACCCGTTTAGGGCATTGCCGATGGCCGATCGCTGATTGCCGATTGATTCCGGCGCCGCGATCAAGCAGCAATCAGCCATCGGCAATCGGCAATCCCCATGAATCTCCGCCTCTCGCTCGTCATCGTCTCGTGCCTCCTCAGTGTCGTCATCGGTCTCGTCTTGTCGCGGGGTGGGGGAGTGAAGCCGACGGCGCAGCGCGAGCGTCCGCTCATCGGGCTTTCGATGGACACGCTGAAGGAGGAACGCTGGCAGGGCGATCGCGACATGTTCGTGGCGCGGGCGCGGGAACTCGGTGCGGAGGTCGCGGTGCAGGATGCAAATAGCGACGACGTGCGGCAGATCAAGGATGTCGAGTCGCTGATCACCAAAGGCGTGGATGCGCTCGTCATCATCCCGCACGACGGCGCGGCCTGTGCGAAGGCGGTGAATCTCGCCCGCGACGCCGGCATTTCAGTGCTCGCCTACGATCGGCTGATCACAGGCTGCGATCTCGATCTCTACATGACCTTCGACAACGTGAAGGTCGGCGAGTTGCAGGCGAAATTCCTCGTCGAGGCGCTCGCGAAATCGCCCGGTAAGAAACGACTCGTGCGCATCTACGGCTCGAAGACGGACAACAACGCGGGCCTCTTCAAGCAAGGCCAGGACAACGTGCTCGCGCCGCTCATCGCCTCCGGTGCGATCGAAATCGTGCATGAAGACTGGACGCAGGATTGGAAGCCGGAGAACGCGAAGAAGATCGCGAACGCGGCCATCACCAAGGCCAGTGCGACGGGTGGAGCGCTGCCGTTCGACGCCATCCTCGCGAGCAACGACGGCACCGCGGGCGGTGCGATCCAGGCGCTCACCGAGGAAGGTCTCGCCGGGAAGATCCTGGTCACAGGCCAGGACGCCGAACTCGCCGCCTGCCAGCGCATCGTCGCCGGCACGCAGAGCATGACGATTTACAAGCCGCTCAAACAGCTCGCGAGCAAAGCCGCCGACGTTGCGGTGAAGCTGGCCCGACGCCGTCCGGTGGTCGCCACCGCCGAGCTGGATAACGGGAAGGTGAAAGTGCCGAGCGTCTTTCTCGACGTGATCTCCGTGACGAAGTCGAACCTGCGCGAGACCGTGATTGCGGATGGCTTCCACAAGGAGGCCGATGTCTTCCGCGGTGCGGGTGGACAGTGAGCGATGAGCATTCTCTCCGCGGAAAAGATCACCAAGCGCTTTCCCGGCGTCGTCGCTTTGCGCGACGTCTCCTTCGACCTGCGAGCCGGTGAAATCCACGCGCTCTGCGGGGAAAACGGCGCGGGAAAATCGACGCTCATTAAACTGCTCTCGGGCATCCATCCGCACGGGAGCTATGAAGGCGAACTCCGCGTCAGCGGTGAGCCCGTGCAGTTCCGCTCCATCGCGAATGCCGAACGCGCCGGGCTCGCGGTGATCTACCAGGAACTTGCGCTCGTCGATGGCCTGAGCGTCGCCGAGAATATCTTCCTCGGTGCCGAGCCGCGGCGTGGACCTTTCGTGGATTGGAATCGGATGCGTCGGGAAGCGCGGGAGCTGCTGGCGCGCTTCGGCGTGCAACTCGATCCGGAGTCGCCGTGCGCGCGACTGGGCGTCGGCCAGAAGCAACTCGTCGAGATCGTGAAGGCGCTGCGCAAAAACTCGCGCATCCTGATTCTTGACGAACCCACGGCGGCCCTGGCGGAACACGAAGTGCAGGTGCTCATCGCCATCCTCCGCGATCTCCGCGCGCGCGGCATCGCGTGCAACTACATCTCGCACAAGCTCGACGAAGTCTTTGCCATCGCGGATCGCATCACCGTGCTCCGCGACGGCGCGACGGTCTTCACGGCGGAGGCGGCCAGCACGGACAAAGCCCAGATCATCCGCCACATGGTCGGGCGCGAGATCACCGATCTCTTTCCGCGGCGATCCGCGCGGCCGACCGCCGACGTGCGCCAGCCAGCACTCCAAGTCTCCGATCTCACCGTCGGCCACCCCGACACGGGGACGGACTTTTTGCGGGACATCTCCTTCGATGTCGCACCGGGCGAAGTCCTCGGGATCGGCGGGCTGATGGGTGCCGGCCGCACCGAGTTGCTCATGCATCTCTTCGGTGCGTGGGGCACCCGCCGCAGCGGCCGGGTGGAACTCGAAGGACAAACTCTCCCGGCGCTTCCGCCCACGGAAATCCTCCGGCGCGGCCTGGCGCTCGTGAGCGAAGACCGCCGCCGCTACGGCCTCGTGATCGAGCAAAGCATCGGCTTCAACCTCTCCCTGAGTTCGCTGCAAAGCGTCAGCCGCGGCGGATTCCTCGACAAGAGCCGCGAGTTCCGGCGGAACGACGAGATGTTTCGGTCGATGCATGGCAAAGCGCCCGGCCTCGATGCGGCAGTGGGCAAGCTCTCCGGCGGCAATCAACAGAAAGTCGTGATCGGCAAAGCGCTGCTCACCGGTCCACGCGTCATCTTCCTCGATGAGCCCACGCGCGGCATCGATGTGGGAGCGAAGATCGAGATCTACGAAATCATCAACCAGCTCACCGACGCGGGAAAGGCCGTCGTGCTCGTATCCTCGGAACTTCCGGAGCTGATCGGGATGAGCGACCGCATCCTGATGCTCCACGAAGGCCGCGTCGGCGGCATCTTTCGCAAGGCGGAAGCGACCCAGGAGCGACTGCTCGCCGCGGCGATGGGCAGCGTTGCCGCGACGCACAAATCCTAGTCGCACCAGCGCCGCCACATCGTGCGGTAAGCCGCCTCGATCTTTCGCGCAAAGCCCGGTCCATCCATGAGCGGCGACGACTGCATGCGCTCACGGAGCGACGCGCGCAACGATGCGAGACGCGCCAGATCGTTCGCCAGCCCCACGACGATGCGGAGGTAATCAGCCTCCGTCCAGGCGACGAGTTCCGGCAGGCCGATCGTGGACAGCAAGCTCAGCCCGGAGCGCGAGACCGGCGACGTTCCGGCCAGCGTGACTACCGGCAGCCCCATCCACAGCGCGTGACAGGTGGTGGTCATCCCATTGTAGGGGAAGGTGTCCAGACACAGATCCAGCCGCGCGCCGAGCCGCGTGTATTCGTCCCATGGCATCGGCGGGAGTAGATCCACCCGCGAGTCCGCGATGCCGTGGCGGCTGAAGGTCCTGCGCACGGCGTCGCGGCTCGCCCCCTCAGGACAGACCATAATGCAGCGTGCATCCGGCACCGCGGTGAGCAGTCGCGCCCAACATTCCAAGGCCGTGGACGAGACTTTGTTGAATCCATTAAACGAGCCAAACGTCACGTGCCCCGCCGCCAGCGCGGGCAGCGCACCCACGGCCGAAAAGCTCTCCAGCGGATCATAGCTGCACCACGTGTCGGCCAGCCGCATCGGCTGTTCCGGGCCTGAGGCCTCGCCCTCCACGGGCGGTTCCAGATGGGTGTCCGTCAGCCGCCAGTCCATCGTCTCGAGCCCGCTCCGGCCCGGATACGCGAGCCAGGAGACCTGCACTGGTGCGGGTTTGCGGGCAAAGACGAGGAGGCGATTGAAGGCCGAATGCATCGTCAAATCGACGAGGATATCGATGCCGTCGCGGCGGATGAGCTCCGCCATCTCCGCGGTCCCCATGCCGAGAACATTGTGCCAGACATCCGCAGCGGCGCGATACTGCTCAGTGATCGTGTCGGGGCGCGGTACGCTCGCGTAGGCGTGGATTTCCACTTGGGTGCGATCATGCGCACGGAAGAGTGGGAGGAGGAAAAAGGAAATCGCATGCGCGCAAAAATCAGGCGAGACGTAGCCCACGCGCAGTCGCCGCTCCGGCGCGCGATCGTTTTCGTGCCCGCGAATTTGCGATCGGAGTGGCGCCGCATGGTGCTCATTCCAGGCCGCACGTTCCGCGCACAGCTGCGTTGGATCGGGACTGGCGAGGCATTCGAGGGAATAGACGAGATTGCTGTGCAGGATGGCATTCTGCGGCGCGAACCTCAGTGCCTCACGGTAGGGAGCCAGCGCTTCGGCGATCAGCCCACTGTCTTTGAGCGCGTTGCCCAGGTTGCTATGCGCATCGGCAAGCCCGGGATCGCAGTCGATGGCCGCACGGTAGGCCTCGATGGCGCTGGCGAAATCTCCCTGGAGCGCCATGGCGTTGCCAAGGTTGAGGTGTGCAGTGGCGTAGCTGGGATCAATCGCGAGCGCCGTGCGGCAGGCGGCCACTGCTCCCAGAGGATCGCCGGTGGTCAGCAGGGTGAAGCCGAGGTTGTTGTGCGCACGAGGATCGCGCGGATCGAGCTGGATCGCGGTGCGATAGGCGTCGATGGCACCGGCGAAATCCCCCATGTCGCCGAGCAGCGCGCCAAGATTGTTGTAGGCCTGGGCAAACGTCGGCTGCACGCGGATCGCATCACGATAACTCGCCAGCGCTTCCTCGCGTGCGCCACCAGCGCGCAAAGCGTTGCCAAGGTCGAGGCGCGCGACCGCGGATCCGGGAGCGAGCCGCACCGCTTCCCGATACGACTGGATCGCTTCCTCGATCCTTCCGAGACGGTTTAAGATGAACCCCAGCGTATGCCAGATCTGCGGGTCTTCAGAGTTTGCGGAAATCGCGCGCCGCGCCAGCTGCTCTGCATCGTCGAACTTACCCACGTGCGCAGCGATGACTGCGAGCTGGTGCAGCGCGACCGATTGCTCCGGCGCGACCGCGAGCACTTGCCGGCTGATCGATTCCGCTTCCGCCAGCCGTCCATTCTGGAGGTGGTCGTGCGCGATCCGCAGTGCCTGCTCGATTGTAACGGTCGGGCCGCTCATCGCATCGCGGTGGGTGTTTTTCCCAGCCATTCCAGCGCACCCATCGCCGCGTGTCCGCCAGTCGCAAGACATCCGTGGATGAGATACCCACCCGTCGGCGCTTCCCAATCGATCATTTCTCCCGCGACGAAAACGCCCGGCACCCGCCGCAGCATCAGCCGCGAGTCGAGCTCCGCCCAGCGCACGCCGCCGGCGGACGAGATGGCCTCGGCGATCGGACGCGGTCCGGTGAGTCGGAGGGTGATGTTTTTTGCGGCCGCAGCGAGTGCGGCGACATCCGTAAATGGTCCTCCCATCCCGAGCAGCGCGTGGGCCGCGTCGCTCAAGCGCCAGCGCTGCCGCGCCTCGGCGCGCAGATTGCGCTGCACTGGTCCCATCTTCGCGATCAACTGCTCGATCGAATGCTCGGGCTTCAGATCAATCGCGAGCAGCGGAACCGCGCTCGCACGCAACGCCGGACCGAGCTGATAGATCGCGCCTCCCTCCAGTCCGTAACGCGTGATCAACAACTCGCCGCGCACCTCGGTGTCCCCCACGCGCGCCGCGATGCTCTTCAGCGGCTGACCTTCCATCGCGGCGAGCAGTTCCGTCGGCCACGGATACTCCCATCCGCAGTTTGCCGGCTGCAGTGGCGCCACGGCCACCCCGAGTTGCTCGAGCGTTTCCACCCAGCCGCCGTCCGAGCCCGTCTCCGGCCACGACCCGCCGCCAAGCGCGAGAATCACCGCATCGGTTTCGCAAGTGCGCGCACCTTCCGGTGTGGAAAAATCAAGACGCAGTGGCGATCCCGGATCGAGTGCGGTCCAGCGATGATTCACCGCGAAGGTGACCCCCAGCTGCCGCAGCCGACGTACCCAGCGCAGGAGCAGCGGTGCCGCCTTCAAATCGCGTGGATACACCCGGCCCGTCGTTGCCGCAAAGGTCTCGATGCCGAGATCCGCCGCCCAAGCCTGCGCCGCCGCCACGTCGAACTCCGCGATGCGCGCCGACCAGAAACCCGGCGGTACATCGGCACCGGAATATCGCTCCGCAAAAACGTCCGCCGGCTCGTGCTTGGTAAGATTCAAACCGCCACGACCGGCAACCAAAAATTTTCTCCCCACCGACGCCTTGGCATCAAACACGGTGACCTGAACACCCACCGCTGCGGCGACCTCTGCCGCACGCAGGCCCGCGGGACCGGCGCCGACGATGGCAATCTTCATGGTATGTGGAGCATCGCTCAAGTCAGCTCATCGAGTAACAGAGGCCAAGTCCGGAAACCAGAACTGCCGAACGCGCCGATCCGCTTTCCCTCGCCTCCGGAAAATGGGGATTTTCCGCGCTTCAGACCCGAAGGCGCGCAAACGGTTTGTAACCAAGTCTGCCCGACGGGGTGCCCGTGATTCCGCATCTCAACGCACTCGGCGAGCCTGCCGCGGTCCTCGCCGGGATTTAGAACGGGATGAACCTCACCAACGTCGAGAGCTGCACGCAGAAAGTCGTCCTCGCTCCCGTACTCCTCGGCGCAGTGTTGCTCGACAAAAGCCGCCATCCGCGCTGATTCACCCACATGACCAAACCACGCATCCTCTCCTGCGGCGAAGTGCTGTGGGACCTCTTTCCCCAAGGCGCACGCTTCGGCGGCGCACCGGCAAACTTCGCGTGTCACGCGGCAATCCTTGGCGGTGCAGTGTCGATGCTCAGTGCGGTGGGGAATGATCCGCGGGGTGATGATGCGCTCTCGATTCTCCAGGGCTTCGGGATCGACACATCCTTGGTGCAACGCATTGCGGATGCGCCGACGGGCAGCGTGAGCGTGAGCGTGGATGCGGCGGGCAAGCCGAGTTTTGAGATTCACGCGGTTTCGGCGTGGGATCGCGTCGCCTGGACGAGTTCCTTGGAAGGACGCGTCGCGGAAGTGGACGCAATCTACTTCGGCACACTCGGGCAGCGCGGCGAGATGTCGCGGGAGACGATCAGATCGGCGCTGAAACTCGCAAAGGCACGCGGGATTCTCCGGGTGCTCGATGTGAATCTGCGCAGGCCGTTCTACGATGCGGCGCTCATCCGCGAATCCATCGCGCAAGCGAGCGCGTTGAAGCTGAGCGACGACGAACTGCCCGAAGTGACCGCGGCTTGTGGCATCGCGACGGCGGTGAAGCATGAAGAGATGTTGCAGGCTTTGCGGGAGCAATTTGAGCTCGAGTGCGTGGTCATGACTCGCGGATCGGAAGGTGCGTTGATGGTATCCGCTATGGGCTCAATCGATCAGCCGGGGATTCCCGTCAAAGTGGTCGATACCGTGGGCGCAGGGGATTCGTTCACGGCGGCGTTTGTGCTGGGACTTCTGAAAGGAGATGCGCCGCAGGAATCTCTGCGAAAAGCCTGCGAAATCGCATCCGCCGTGTGCTCTCAATCGGGTGCTGTTCCAGCTTCGGTCGATTCACCCGCTCACACATTTCATGCAGAATTCAGAGCGAGTTGACGCCACTACGGCCGGGCGGAGCCGGCCAGCACTTGCTGGAGGAAAGCCCATTCGTCGACCGTCTCTTCGATTACTTTGCTGAGCGCATTTCCGCCGCCGTGGCCGGCTTTGGTCTCGATTCGGATGAGCACGGGCGGGCCGTCTTTCGGCTGACACTCCTGAAGGCGCGCGGCGAATTTAAAGCTGTGCGCGGGGACCACGCGGTCATCGTGATCGGCGGTGGTGATGAGCGTGGCGGGGTAACGCACGCCGGATTTCAGCCGATGCAGCGGCGAATAGGCGTAGAGCGTTTGGAAACCCTCGGCAGTTTCGCTGGAGCCGTAGTCGCTCTTCCACGCCCAGCCGATGGTGAACTTGTGGAAGCGCAGCATGTCCAGGACGCCCACCGATGGCAGCGCGGCACCGAAGAGTTCAGGCCGCTGGGTCATGCAGGCGCCCACGAGCAGGCCACCATTGCTGCCACCGGCGATGGCCAGCTTTGCGGGCGCGGTGATTTTCTCAGCGACGAGCCACTCCGCCGCCGCGATGAAGTCGTCGAAGACGTTTTGCTTCTGGTCCTTGATGCCAGCGAGGTGCCACTTGCTGCCGTACTCGCCTCCGCCCCGCAGATTCGCCATGGCATAAACGCCGCCCATCTCCATCCACACGAGATTCGCGACGCTGAAGTTTGGCGTGAGCGCGATGTTAAATCCGCCGTAACCGTAGAGGAGCGTGGGATTGCTACCGTCGAGTTTCAGGCCGCGTTTGTGGGTGAGAAACATCGGCACCCTCGTGCCATCCTTGCTGCGATAGAAGACCTGACGCGTCTCATACTCGGCGGGCTGGAAGTCCACCTTCGGAGCGCGGAAGACGGTGCTCTCGCCGTTCGTAAGATCGAGTCGGTAGATCGTGCCCGGCGCGGTGAAGCTGGTGAAAGAATAGTACGTTTCGGTGTCAGTGCGTTTTCCGCCGAATCCGCCCACGGAACCCAGCCCGGGCAACGGGAGCTCACGCACGAGCTTGGCGCGGATCGCTTTGCCGTCCCACGCGAGGATCTTCACCTGCGAATGCGCGTCCTTGAGATACTGGCAGATGAATTGCCCGTTCACGACGCTCACGCCTTTCAGCGGCTCCTCGGCTTGCGGGATGATCTCGCTCCAATTTGCGCGGTGCGGCTTGCGAATGTCGATCGCGATGACGCGACTGCGTGGCGCTTCGAGATCCGTCTCGAAAAAGAAAACCGGGCCGTCGTTGTCGATGAAGTCGTAGCTCGCGTCGAATTCGTTCAGCAGTTCGACGACTTTCGCCGCCGGGTCGGTGAGGTCTTTGTAGAAGAGGCGATTCTTCGGATCGGTGCCTTGCGAGACGTGAATAATGAGGTAATGGCCGTCGTCGGTGACGCTGCCATTCAGGCCCCAGTCCGCGTGATCACGTCGCTCGTAGATGAGCAAATCCGCGTCCTGCTTTGTGCCGAGCTTGTGGAAGTAGAGCTTCTGAAATTCGTTCGTGCCCGTGAGCGCATCGCCGGGCTTCGGTGCATCGAAGCGGCTGTAGTAGAAGCCGCTGCCGTCCTTTGCCCACGATGGCGTGGAGAACTTCACCCACTCGACGACATCGTCGAGATCGCGCCCGGTCGCGACATCGCGCACGCGGTTCTCCTCCCAGTCGGAGCCCGAGCGTTGCAGTCCGTAAATGAGCTTCGTGCCATCGTCGCTCGGGACGGAGTCAGTCATCGCTACGGTGCCATCGGTGGAGAGCTTGTTTGGATCAAGCAGTTCGCGCGGCTCGGCGACGGGTGAATCGGCAACGAGAAGCACCCGCTGATTCTGCAGTCCGGAGTTGTAGCTGAAGAAATAGCGCCCTCCTTCGCGCTGCGGCACGCCGAAGCGCTCATAGTTCCATAGCTTCGTGAGACGGTCCTTGATCTGCGCACGTTCCGGGATCGTCCCGAGAATGCCGAACGTCACCTTGTTCTGGGCCTCGACCCAGGCTTTCGTTTCAGCGGAGTTGTCGTCCTCCAGCCAGCGATACGGATCGGCGACCTTGGTGCCATGGTAATCGTCCACCTGATCGGACTTGCGGGTCGATGGGTAAGAGAGTGAAACTTCTGAGGCTGGCATGGGACAGAGAGGGAGCAGAATCGCGAGTGCCGCGGCGGTGGAGGCGTTCATGTGCGCACGAGAGCTACGCGGCCCGGCTGCCGATGCCACGGAAAAAGACCGGCAAATCGAGACCGCGGCACCGAGGCCCTCGCCTGTTTGCGCGTCAGGGTGTTCATTCAATACCGCGCCATGAGCATGTATCCGAGAAACTTCACTGCGGCCCTGATCGCCGGCGGAAAATCCATGCGCATGGGGCGGGACAAGGCCGCGCTGCTGATCGGAGGCAGGCCGCTCTGGCAGCGTCAGATCGCGACTCTGCGGGCTCTTGCGCCCGCACAGCTCCTTGTTTCCGGTCCGCTTGATGGACCCTGGGCAGTCTCGGGCGAGGAGATCGTGCCCGATGCCATCGCGGATGCAGGACCACTCGCCGGGCTGAGCGCCGTCCTCGAGCGGATGCAGAGTGAGCGCGTGCTGACGCTGGCCGTGGACCTTCCTGCGATGACGACGGAATTTTTGATCTCGCTCTTGGAGGCATGCGCGCCAGGGTCCGGAGTGGTGCCGGTGCTTGATGGGAGATTTGAGCCATTGGCAGCGGTCTATCCGCACTCGATGCGAGAGATCGTCGATCATGCAGTGGACCATCGCGACCTATCCCTGCGATCTGTAGTGCGCGTCGGGCTCGAAGCAGGCCACCTGGAAATCTTTCCCGTTCCAGAAAGTGCTCGGCCGCTATTCCGTAATCTAAACACGCCGGTGGATCTCGAAGATCTCCGCGTGCGGCAATGAACGGGCGCAGCGTCCGAATTATGCGCGCTTCGGGCTCACCTTCACAGCACAGGCCTTGTAGCTTGGCTGACGCGAGTGCGGATCGAAGGAAGGGAAGGTGAGTTGGTTCACTGCCGAATAGTGCATCGGCAGGAAGATCTGCCCGGCTTGAATCGTCTCGGTCACGAACGCCGTGGCCTCCATTTCGGCGCGGCGTGAGGCGATGATGACAACGCTGTTCGGCGCAATCCTGAGGCCTTCTGCATCTCGGGGATTCAACTCCACGTAAGCCTTCGCTGGGTAAAGCTTTCGCAGCACGTCGGACTTTCCCGTGCGCGTGTTTGTGTGCCACTGCGAGGAACCACCGCGGCCCGTGAGCAAGATGAACGGATACTCCGCATCGGGGGGCTCCGGCATCGGTTGCGGCGCATCAAAGATCAGCCGCGCCCGACCATCGGGCTGAAAGAACTGTCCATCCTCAAACAACCGCCGCTCGGTGAAGGATGGAGAGTCTGCATTCCCGTCCTTTATCGCTTTCGCATGCGGCCACTGCACGCCGCCGCACTCATCGAGCATCCGATAGTCCACAATGCTGGTGATGTCGCACGGCTGACCGCGCGAACATTCCTTGAGGATCTGGAAGACGGCCTCAGGGGAACTCCAGCACTTGAACATTTCACCGCAGCCCCAATACTGCGCGACGAGTTTGAAGATGTGGAAATCCGCGAGCGCCTGACCTGGCGCCCGCATGACTTTCTTGACGAGTCCGATGCGACGTTCCGAGTTGATGAAGGTGCCTTCCTTTTCGCCCCAGCCCGCCGCAGGCAGGACGAGGTCCGCCAGCTGAGCGGTCTCGGTCGTTGCATACATGTCCTGCACGACGAGAAACTCGAGCCGTTTCGCCATCTCGGCGAAGCGGCTTTGATTGATCCACGAATGAGCAGAGTTCGTCGCAAGGATCCACAAGCCTTTGATCTTCCCGGTCTCGATGCCTTGCACGATCTCGTCGTAGGCCCAGGAGTTTTGCGTGGGGATGCAGGTTTCCTCAAGGCGAAGCACTCCCGCCACCTTGGCGCGGTGGCCTGCGTCCGTAAAATCATGACCGCCGAGCAGATTCGTGATGTTCGAGAAGATGCGGGAACCCATCGCGTTGCACTGACCGGTGATTGAATTCGCACCCGTGCCGGCGCGACCCATGTTACCCGTGATCAGAGCCAGATTGATGATCGCCTGCGCCGTGCGAGTCGATTCGTGTCCTTGATTCACGCCCATCGTCCACCAGAACGACACACGCTCGCCGTCCGCGATCGTTTCCGCCAGCTGCCACAGTCGCTCAACCGGGATGCCCGTGTGGCAGCTGACTTCCTCAGGCGTAAAGCGCGCGACGAACTCAGCGAACTCGGCGAAGCCAGTAACGTGCGCGGCGATGTACTCCCGATCGATCCACCCACTGGCGATTAGGATGTTCGCGAGCCCGTACAGCAGCACCAGGTCACTCTTTGGCTGAATGGCAAAGTGTTGCGTCGCGGCCATTGCGGTTTCGGTCTTACGCGGATCGACGACGATGATTTCGGGCTGCCGGCGATTGCGCATCACCCGCTGCCACATGATCGGATGAGCGATGCAGGGATTCGAGCCGACGAAGATCAAGACGTCGCTCTCCTCGAAGTCCGCGTAGGTGTAGGGCGGAGCGTCGAAGCCGAAAGACTGTTTGTAAGCCGTGGCCGACGTAGCCATGCATTGGCGGGTGTTTGAATCGCAATGCACAAAGCCCATGCCAAACTTCCAGAGTGCGCCGAGTAGCGCCATCTCCTCCGTGACGATCTGGCCGGTGGAAAGGAACGCGCAGGATTCCGGGCCATGTTCGCGATTGATGGCCTTGAATCGCTCCGTGAAAAGCACCATTGCGCGCTCCCAATCGGTCGGCTCCAGTTCGCCCGTGAGGACATTGCGCACCAGGGGACTCGTGGCACGGTCCGGCGCGCCCAGCGGTGTCAGTGCTTCCCAACCTTTCGGGCAAGCCATCCCAAGATTCACGGGATAATGCGCGTCGGCGCTGAGATTGATCGCCTGCCCTTCTTTGAGGTGAATCTTCAATCCACATCCTGTCGAACAGTAGCCGCAGACCACTGTGGTGGTGTCATCCGGAATGAGCCTCGAAGGCACCCGACCGAGTCCGAAATCGGCCGGATGCTGCACTAGATCCTGCGTGAGCGCCCCATCCCAAGCGCGGATGGCTGGGAGGGTGATCAGTGCGGGCGCAGTTCCCTTCACGCAGCAATTCCTCCAGGCATGCGCGGTGCGACCACGGCGGTGAAGTAGAAGTAGCGCTCAATGACCTGCGAGGTCATCGTCATCGCGAAAGCGATGGTCGTCGCGATTGCCGCAGCGATTCCTCCATGCGTGATGCCGTAGAGGCTGAACACGGTCGATCCGACGAAGAGCACCGGACGCGCGAGTGCCACGCCACGACGGAGCGTCCAGATAGTGCGCGCTGGCCGATGGTTCGCTGCGGCAGGATTTCCCAAAGCGAACCGGAAGTCGGATGCTTCCCACAAAAACAGCGCCACGAAGGTGCAGGTTGCCACGATCGCGCACCAGCGTCCCAGCGGTGCCACGGAGGGATCGATACCAAAGGCTGCCCAGGCGAGCAGGCACGCGGTTGCCGTGGTGCCGAGAAGCATTGAGGTGCCGAAGAACTTGGTGAATGTCATCTCCGCGCGCCAGAACGGGCGCCGCGTGTCGATGTAGATCATGGCCGAGCAGTACACGGCTCCGAGACCGAGCAATGTCGTGATCCAGGCGAGTGCTGGACTCAAACGACCCATCGCTGCCAAGTGCGGAGAATCCCAGCGTGATGCAAGCCACCCGCCGGAGCCTGCACCGGCAAGAAGAGCTGCGACCGGCACCAGCAATCCAAACACAAGAATCTCGCGGCTCATCCACGAAGTGCGCAACCCGAGAAAGAATCGCCACGCGCCGAGGGGACGACCGAGGTGCAGGACGCTGACCACAAGCCCCACTTGAAGGCTTGCGAAGCACGCGACACCGAGCACCGCCGGGATCACTTTAGATCCGACGTGCGTGAGTAATGACATGGCGGTTGCCAACCCGACACTCATTTGAGTGAACACGAGCATGGCAATTAGCGGCCAGTGCGCGTGCTCGAGATGCAATGCGTGGTAGTCTCCAGCCTGCGCGTTCGGCGGCGCCGGCCTGGTCGTCCGATACTGCGTAGTTGGTTTCGTGTAGTCGGAAGCGAATGCGCCGGGAACGAGAACCTCCGCAGGCCGCAGGTCGCGCTCAAACTTCTCCGTCTCGATCACGTCGATGCGGATCGCCTGCGTTGGGCACGCCTGCACGCAAGCCGGAGCTTCGCCCACCGCCAGTCGGCTCGAACACATGTCACACTTCCGCACAATCCCGCGTTTCGCGGAATACTTCGGAACGTCGTACGGGCACTTCAGGACGCAGTATTGGCAGCCGATGCACTGGTCATCAAGATGCCGCACGATCCCGGTCTCGGCATCTTTGTGGTAAGCCATCACCGGACAGCCATTGAGACATGCGGGCTCGACGCAGTGGTGGCAGGCTGTCGTGACCGTCTGCTGATACGGCGCCTCCGCGCTGCCGCCGTAGAGCACACCGACATTGCGCCAGATCTCATCGTCCTCGAGTCCATTGAGGGAATGGCACGCACTGACGCAGGCCTTACATCCCGTGCAGGCATCGAGATCGACCGCAAAGGCATACTGTTGTCCCGGCCGCGGCTTGGTCAGTGGGATGAGGTCGCGATAGTAGCGGTCCTGAGCCGGGGCGGCGCCGCTCGCATGCTGGCGCGCGAAGCGCTCGACTGCCGTGATGCGCTGCTGCTCTTCAAGCAGCTCATCGATCAACGTGCGCGGCGTTTCGGACAGCACGCTCATAAGCTCGCACTCCCCAGCGACCAATCAGACCGTCTACTCTTCATTTGAGAAAATCGCTTGGAGCTTGTTAAGGTCATGACGCTGGGTGAATTGCTGAAAGGTTTCCCGGCCTTCCCGATTACGGAGATAGCCGCGGAGCATCTTCTCCATGGTTAGCTTCAGATCGTCGAACGGAACTCCCGTGAAGACCTGCCGCCCCACCGCTTGATGTTTCCCGAAACCGCCACCGACGAAGACGTGATAACCTTCCACACTTTCACCCGACACCTTGGTCTTGGTGCCGAGCAAGCCAATATCCCCCATGTAATGCTGCGCGCAGGAATTTGGGCAGCCGGTCAGGTGAATGTTGATCGGTTGATCAAGTTCGACGCGCTTCTCGAGATAGTCTGTGAGTGCGGCAGCGTTTCCCTTGGTATTGGCTTGCGCGAATTTGCAGTAGCTGTTCCCCGTGCAGGCGATGAGCCCGCTGCGGAGGTGCGATTGCTCGGTTGTGCAGCCCATCCGATGCAGCGCCTTTCGCACGGTTTCCACGTAGGCATCCGGGACATTCGGCAGGATGAAGTTCTGCCAGACCGTCAGCCGGATCTCTCCCGAGCCATACAACTCCGCAATCTCTGCGAGTCGAAACATCTGTTTTGGTGTGATCTGACCTACGGGAGGTGTGGCCCCGACATAGTTGAGTCCACGCTGCTTCTGTGGATAGACGCCGACGTGCGAGTGCGGGAGTTCCTGGCTGGGATGACTGATCGCATCCGGGTCGAACGAGGCCCGCTCTAAGTGGTAGCCAAGCACCTCCTCGGTCGCGGCCAGATACTGCTCCAGCGTCCAGGTTTCGAGCAGGTGCTTGAGCCGCGCCTTTTTCCGGTCGCTGCGATTTCCGTTGGCGATATACACGCGGACGACGGCGGAGACGACTTTGTTGAGTTCCGTTGGCTTCACCAGCACCCCAAGATCCCGAGCGAATGCCTTGTGACCCGTAGCGCCACCGAGTGCGATGCGAAAGAAGACTTCCTCGCCGACTTTCACGGCCTTAGCGCCGATATCGTTCGTATCCTCGACGGTGCCGATCAACCCGCCGCCGTCGTATGCGATATTAAACTTTCGTGGGAGGTCGTAGAACGCGCGATCGTTGAGAATGATCTGCGCCATCTCCTGGCAGAGCGGCATCGTGTCGATGAGTTCGCATGGGTCGATACCTGCGGTAGGATTTGCGGTGAGATTGCGAATGTTATCCGCGCCCGCGCCGCGCGTGTGCAGGCCGACCGATTGGATGCGCCGCAGCACATCGGGCGCATCCTTGGGCAGGATGAGGCGGATCTGCAGATTCGCTCGCGTGGTGATTTGCACGTATCCAGTGGTGAGTTCCGCTGCGACCTTCGCGACTTCGCGGAGCTGAAAGCTCTGGAGGTGCCCACCAGGAATACGCAGCCGTGCCATGAAGGCTTCCTTGTTCGGCGTAAGAAAGAAGAGACCGTTCCATTTGAAGCGGAAGATTTCCTCCTTCTCCGGCGTCTTATTGGCCGCGGCGTGATCGAGGAGCACGGGATAGGCGTCGAGCGGATGCAACTCTCGTTTCACGCGCTCTTCGAAGATCAGGTCGTCAAGACTGACCGTTTTCTCGGGCAGTGGAGTCGCTTCGACATCGCCGAAGCGCAAGCCCCGTGCGGCGGCTCCGGCAAAGAAGCCCGTCAGATAGTTCGTCTGCTCGCCGGTGAGCGGCGAACCGTTGATCGTCTGGAGGGGCAGTGCGGTAGTACTCATGGGGTCAATACACGTCACGTTTGTAACGTTTTTCGGACTTAAGCTTCGCCACATATTCGGCGGCGGCGTCCGGGCTCAGGCCACCAATGGATTCCGCGATCTTGTGCAGCGCCGCTTCCACGTCCTTGGCCATGCGACTGGCGTCGCCACAGACATAGAAGTGCGCGCCATTTTGCAGCCATGCCCACATCTCAGCGGCGTTTTCGAGCATGCGATTCTGGACGTAAATCTTCTCCGCCTGATCTCTGGAGAAGGCGAGGTCGAGGCGCGTGAGATGGCCACTCGCGAGCCACGCTTCAAGTTGCTGCTGATAGAGAAAGTCAGTGGCCCGCTTTTGGTCACCGAAAAAGAGCCAGTTGCGCCCTTTAGCTCCGATGGCTGCACGTTCTTCCAGAAAAGCGCGGAAGGGCGCGATGCCGGTGCCGGGGCCGCACATGATGACCGGCACGTCGCCATTGATCGGCAGGCGGAAGCCGTGGGAGACTTGGATGAAAACCGGCACTGGGGTTTCCGCGCTGACACGATCGGCGAGGAAGGTTGAGGCGACACCTTTACGCGAGCGTCCGTGGCTTTCGTAGCGCACGGCACCCACGGTGAGATGCACCTCGTCGGGATGTGCCTTGGGGCTCGAAGAGATGGAGTATAGCCGCGGCTGCAACTTTTTGAGCAGCCCGATAAACCCGTCAGACTCGAACGGCGCGCTCATGCCTGCGAGCACGTCGATCACTTCGCGGCCCAATAGGAATTTCTTGAGGTCATCTTTGCGTCCGGGATCAAGCAGCGCGGCGAGTTCCGCGTGACGAGTCGATGCGGCTTTGAGGAAATCGGGGGACGGACGGGTGATGTCGTAGGTCTGGGCGAGCGCATGGCGGAGTGAGGTCTCCGCACCATCCGGCGTAGTCACCGCCTCCTCGCCGTCGCAACCGAGCACCTTGAGTAGGTCAGCCACGAGATCTGGGCAATTCGCCGGCATTAAGCCAAGGGCGTCGCCGACTTCGTAGCTCAAGCCAGAGCCCATGAGCGCGATCTCGAAGTGCCGGACTTCCTTGCGCGAACCTTCGCCGGTCAACAGTCGATTCGTGACCAAACGCGCCGGGAATGGATTGGCCTTGGAGAATCCTGTCGGACCTTCGGCCACTGGGGCTGCGGAGACGTCGCTGGGGTTCAGGTGCGCGACGCTTGCCGCGCCATTCGTCGAGGAAAAGGCGGTGAAGACGCCTTCCGTCCAAGCTTTCGCTGGCGCATCGTAGTCCACGTCACAGTCCACGCGCGGATGCACGCGTTGTGCGCCGAGTTGTGCAAAGCGTTCGTCGCAGAGTTTTCCGAACTGGCAGAAATCCGGGTAATTCGTGTCGCCCAACGCGAGCACGGAGTAATGGGTGCGCTCCAGGCGCGGTGCCTTTTCACCTTTGAGGAAACTCCAAAAGGACTGGGCATTGTCCGGTGGCTCACCCTCACCGTAGGTGCTGGTGATGATGAGCAAATGCTCGGAGGAAGCGAGATCCACCGACTCATGTTTCTCCATGCACACGAGTTTCGGCGCAAAACCGCGTGACTCGGCAGCCTTAGCGGTCTTCTTCGCGAGGCCTTCTGCCGTGCCAGTCTGGCTCCCAAAGAGAATCGTCAGCGGCTTCGGTGGCGCCGCGGGCGCAGCACTCTTCCCTTCAAGGGCGCGAGAACCGACTCCAGCGTCGGAGAAGTAGCCCGCCAGATAGCCATTCAGCCACAGGCGTTGCTCGGCGGTGAACGGAGCATTGTCAGGGATGAAAGGAATCTGATTCGTCATTGTGATGGAAAACGGCCTTTGGCTTGGGTCCGCCGCGCGGGATTGACCGCGCGGCGGACGAACCAACCAAAAAAACGTGATGTTAGAAAGTGATGGTCGCCTGGAGATAACCAAAATTTGCATCGTCGCTTGCGCCGGTGTCGCTGAGGTAATCCCCCGCGAAGAAGTGGCTAAAGCCAACTTCCACCGCCAAGTGCTTGTTCACGTTCCATTGGG
>JANPIS010000558.1:0-8740 GCA_031425095.1 Chthoniobacteraceae bacterium | reverse complement strand
GTGAAGGCGATGCCGAGGGTGTCGTCTGTGTAGGTGTCGGTCGGTGCGACATTGGAGAGGATGTATTGGACGATGTTCTGCGTGGCGACGGTGCTTTCGACTTTGAGTCCGACGACGATGCCCGCGCGTTCGAGCTTGGTGCCATTGGTCACGGTGCCGATGGTGGCGGTGCCTTGGTGCGGTTCATAGATGACGGTGAATGGGCGGTTCCAAGCTTCACCGACTTGGCGGACGGCTAGCACGGGAGCGAGTTGCGTATCGTAAGGCGCGGGGCCGGAGAGGATGGCGGGCGTGTTTGCTTTGGCGTATTCGCGGCCTGTCGCTCCGGGCATGATAAGCTCCATGTAAGTCGGCACCGAGTTGATCGTGGCGGTGAAACGACCGCGCACGGTTTGATCATAAGTGGCGGATGCTTGAGTGCCGGTGAAGTAACGCCAACCGGGTTGCTGATACACATCGCCGATGTCGGTTTGAAAACGGCTCGCCTGACTCGTCAGCGGGAGTGCAGTGGTGTCGGCTTGCGTGAGGTCGAGAGTGTCGCCGAGGTTGTGATAGACGTAATCGTGGAACTGATTCGAGACGGTGGATTTCGAGCGATAGATGTCCACGTAGTAGCCGGTGGATTGCGAGGTGCGCACGATGGCCATGGTGCGCTGTTGGGTGCCTTCAGCAGCGGTGCCCATGGTATCGGCAAAGGTCGTGCAAGTGAACGAGTTGTCCGGTGAGACGGCTGGCTGTGAGGCTGCGGGTTCCATCGCGGCGACTTGCACGAGGTTCATGGCGAGATCGCCCCATCCTCCGTCTCCTTGCGTGGAGCCATTCACGATGACGGTGTTGTGCGCAGCGGCGACTCGATAGTAGTTCTCGTGCGTGGCGGAACCGTAGGCGCCTTTGCCGCCTTCAGCACCGAGCACCGTGCCTTTGCCATACAGCTCCATGTTCATGCCGTGCGCATGTTGATGGACATAGGAGCCACCGCCGCAGATGAAATACATCAGTGCGTTGGTCGTGCTGTTGTTCGTCGGGAAATTGCGCTGCAAGGCGAGACCGGGATAGGAGAGCGTGTCCGAGCGCGGAATGGAGAGAGCGACGGGCGCTTCGGTCACGGTATCGGCGAACCAAAAGAGCGACATCGCGTCCTGCATGGCGGCAGGGACTTGGTCGGAGCGTTTGTATTTAAACTTCGCCACCGCGTCATTGATGAGCGCTCCATACTGCGCTTTCAGGTCGGGCAGATTGCGCTCGATGGCGCGGCGATACACCATCTCGTATTCGAAATACGGGATCTCATAGTTGTCGTCGTTGTGGTAGTCGCCGAAATGAACCTGCACGCTGTTGGGGAAGATGAACTGGAAGTTGCGTGGCATCGACTTCAGCACATTCGGATACGCGCCATGCAGATTGAGCGTGGGGTCGTAGTGCTCGAGCAGGGTCATGAGATGCGAGTGAGCCTTGTTCACATCATTCGAGTATGACAAAGGCTCGGGCCAAATGTCGCCGGGGTTCACGTATCTCGCGGCCATCGTCTGGAGCGATGAAAAATTGGGCGCGTCCGTGTTGAGGTAAGTGTTGAGCGATGTGGTGCGCTCGGAGGAGCTGTCCAAGGCGAGGACATTATGCACGAGACAGCCGGACATATTGGCGGACCAGTTGTTCCCATACTGACTGTTGTCGCGCATGAGCTGGTAGTATTTGCGGAACACGGCCTGCGCATCGGTGAAGTCGAACGCGACATTGCTGCCTCCCGTGGTGCCGAGTTGATAGACTTGATTGCCCGCCTGAAGCCAATCGTAGAGGAAGTCATACATCACGGGCAATTGTGTGCCCAAGGCTGGCCCCTCGCCAAGCAGTCCATCCGAGAGAATCCAACCATTTGCCGTGGCCGTCACATTGTTCAGCCCTTGAATGGCATTGTGCAAAATATCGGCGGCACATTGAGCATACGCGACATTGCCCGTGAGGTGATACATCACCGCGCAGTCCACGCCGACATTGAAACGCTGCACCGCCGTGGTGTCGGTGGCCAAAGTGGTGGTCTGCGTGAACTTTGGCACACCGGTCGTGGTCGTGAGTGGAATGGCGCGCAGATAGGTGTCGCGATTCGCGGCCACCGCTGCATCAGCACGATCTTCCATCATCGCAAACTGCGCCGTGGCCCAGCCTGCATTGCGCAGCTTTGCCAAAACGCCATCGCGCTCCGACATGCGTGACCAAATAAATGGCCGCGACGAAACGCCGGTGCGCGGCGACACACTGAACACACCTGTGGGCGAAACATTCGTCGCATTCCCCGTCGCCATCACGCGAGCCGTTCCAGAGCCATTGCCTTTGAACACCGCACTCTTGCCATCCGCAGCGACGACGAGATCACGACTCAAAACGCCGCCTGTGATGTCCTTGAGCGACCACGCCGCGTTCACATTGGCGATAAAACTTCCGTCCGCTCCACGCGAGATCGCATACAGCGTCAATGCTTGCCCCGAAGCGAGGAGTTGCGATGGCACCGGTGCATTCGCGCTGCCATTCGCAGCCGTCTCGACTTGGATCAGCGGCACCAGCGCACTGCTGCTCGGCCCTGGACCCGCAGGAGCCATGAGGTCCGCAAAAGTCTTCGTCAGCGCCAGCGAATCAATCGTGATTTTATCGCCCGCATCAATGCCGGAGGTCCGCAAGTTTGCCGACGAAATGGACGCGATGCCCAAGTCCTGAATCAACTGCATCTGCCCATTCGGAAAGGCCGTCTCCGCATTCGTCGCTGGGTTCACCCAGCCGGTTACTTTGTTGAAGTTGCCCGCCGCAGTCTTCTCGATCTTCAACACGAGATACCGCGAATCCGTCACGTAGCCGCTCGCACCGATCCACTCATCTTGGGCCAGATTCTCCGCCGGCACGCTGGTTCCTTTGCCGAGAAAATAGTAGCCAAACAATCCGCTGGATGGCAGCCCCGTGACACCGAAATTGATCCCGTTCGTCGTGTCGGTCGCGCTGTTCGTCAGCGAGAACGCATACGTGTCGCCGGTGTTTGGATTGCCCGCGAGTTTCATCAGCAAGCCAACATAAAAAGTGCCCGTCTGCGGCGTGGACAGTTGCCGCGTCGCCGGAACGCCCGCGCCGGTCCCTGCAACATCCACGCTCTTTCCGCCGCCGATCATCGCTCCGCCCGCAGGCACCACAAAAATCGTGCTGCCCACCGAAGTCGCCGTCACCGCGCCCGCTGCACCCGCAGCCCATCCACCCGCCCAGCCAAAACCGCTTGCCCCCTTCCCCGCCAACGTGCCCGAGTAACTATCGAAACTATCCGACGCAATCACCGACACCACCGCCGGCGCAACAGGACCAGGATTCACCGTGTAGTCGATCTGCGGCCAAATACTGACATTCCCCGCCGCGCCCTCCGACGAAGTCAGCGTGTAGCGATTTCCACCGGCCACCGCGCTCTCCGAGCTGAACCGCAAAAACACAAACTGCCCCGCACCCGCGCCACCAGCATACTGCGCGTTCAGATAGCTCGCGAGATTTGCGCTCCCGACAACGCCAGTCGTCGTCACGCCAACCGCCGAACCCGGCACGAGAATCTGGTCCTGCAAAAGGCTCGCGTCCGTCGTGTCGAGGGTTGTGGTCGCGCCATAGTAATCCCCCGCCAGTACCGTCGCCGCCGCACGCCGCCCCAACCCGTAAAGGTCCACGCTCGGAGGCGTGCCGAGTACGCTGGCGTAGTTGAACGAAAACGACGCGCTCATAAACGGAACATTCACCGCGCTGAGACTCGGCAACTGAAATGCCATGACCACCGAACGATCCGTCACCGAAGTGCCTACGCCACCGACATTCAGAGTGGTCGTCGCAGCGTCCGCGAATGCACCATCCGACCGAACCGCACAGTCCGTCGCATTGCTATAAATGGTTCCCGCCCAGCTTTCCGCGGATAGCAGAAAGCTCAAGCCCGCAATCATCCTGAGGGCATTGGTGAACCAACTGGTGATGGAAGGGGGGCGAGACATCCGAGGGCTACGTATCACATTTGCTGGTGGAGTTCCTGCGGTTCGGCGCCGAGACGCTGCGAGCCTTGATTGGGTGTCCATCGGCGTCAGCGTTTTAATTGGAAATTGTAGCTGCCGGACTCCACCGCCAGCACCACGCTACCGGGCTCGGTGCGCAGGAGCTTCACGCCGGGTGCGTCGGCGAGCGGCTTGCCACCTTCGGTCAGGGACGCGGCGTCCTTGGCGGGGAGGAAGACGGTCGCCGTCGTGTTTGCCGGGATGGTGGTGTGCAGCTCGAAGTCCGCGCCGCTCGCGCGCCACTCGCTGGTGATGCGGCCGTGGAGGGAATCGTAGTGGGCCTTCACCCAGTCGATTGGCTTCGGTTCGCCAGTCGCGCCGGGTGAGGGCGGGTTCGGGCGGATGAGGATGCGGCGGTAGCCGGGGCCGTCGGTGTCGATGCCGGCGAGCGTTTGGAAGCCCCACTGCATCACCGCGCCGAAGGCGTAGTGGCTGAAGGAATTCATCGCGGCGTTGTTTTTCCCAGTCGCGCCGTCGAAGCCGTTTTCCTTGGTAAAGCTATCCCAGCGCTCCCAGACGCTGGTCGCGCCTTGCTCGACCTCGTAACCCCAAGAGGGGAAGGTGCGGCTCTGGAAAAGACGGACGGCGAGATCGTGGTGTCCGGTCTCGGTGAGGACCGGGAGCAGCGGCTTCGTGCCGAGGAAACCGGTCGCCATGCGGAAGCCATTCTTCTCGATCCGCGCCACGAGACTCTCCGCGACGGAGGCGAGCCGCGGCGATTCCTCACTCTTGGAAGAGGCCCCGATGATCCCGGTCGAAAAAGCGAGCACCGCAGCCGTCTGCGTCTCGACGGTCAGCGCGCCGTCCGGCTTTACGAACTGGCTCTGGAAGCTCGCCGCGAGATTCCTCATGCGCGTGAGATATTCCAAGCCCTCGGCGTTTTTGCCCAGCGCTTCGGCCATCTGATTCATGAGGCGCGCGGAGCTGAAGTGGTAGCAGAGGTCCACGTATTCGATGGGCGTTTCTTCGCCGAGGTTCAGCCAGTCGCCCCAAGTGTTGCCGAGCTTCACGCCTTTCAATGCGGGATCGGCCGTCGCGCGCCACGCCATGAACTTCGTCATCGAGGCCCAGTGCCGCTCGAGCACCCGCGTATCGCCATAGACCTGCCAGATCGTCCACGGGCAAATGATCCCCGCGTCGGTCCACGCGGTCCCATGGGTCGCGCCGGGTTTGCCGTGGGCAAAGGGATACGGGGCGTAATCGGGATAGGCTCCGGAGTCGCGTTGCGCTTCTTCGAGATCGTCGAGCCACTTGGTGAAGAAGCCGGAGACATCCGCATTGTAGCTCGCGGTGCGGACGTAGATTTGCGCGTCGCCCATCCAACCGAGGCGCTCGTCGCGCTGCGGGCAGTCGGTGGGGACTTCGAGGAAGTTTGCGCGCTGGGTGCGCACGGTGTTTTTCCAGAACTGCGTCATCACCGGATCGCTGCACGCAAACTCACCCGTGGTCGTCGTGTCGTTGCTCAGCACGAGTCCGGTCACGGCGTCCAGCGCCGGCTTGGTGGGCAGGCCGGTCAGCTCGACGAATTGGAATCCGTGATACGTGAACTGCGGCTGCCACGTCTCACCCGCCGCGTCACCGCGCAGCGTGTAGAAATCGGTCGCGCGCGCTTTGCGCAAATTCTCGGTCATCAGTCGTCCGTCCTGGTGCAGCATCTCGCCGTGGCGGATTTGCACCACGGTGCCCGCCGGGCCTTTCACTTTCAGCCGGATCACCCCAGCGATGTTTTGCCCGAGGTCGAAAAGGTAAGTGCCCGGCTTCGGCTCAGTGATGCGTTTCGCCGCGAGTTCCTCGACGATGCGAATCGGCGGTGCGGTGTAAGCCACGAGCTTCGCCGGCTTTTGAAAGCCAAGCTCGATCTCCCGCTCGATCCCCGGTTCGAAGAACTTGGCCTTGGTGCTGCCGTTCGCTTCCGCGGGGATCGCAGCTTCCCATTTCCACGTTTGCTCATCGGTCTTTCGCGCGTCGTAGCTTTCACCCATGAGCATGTCGGCCTCGCGGATCGGTCCGTCGCCGCTGGTCTGCCACGAGGCATCGGTGCCGACGGTTTCGCGCGTGCCGTCCGCATACTCGATGTCGAGCTGCGCGAGCAGCGCGGGCGTCTTGCCGTAGATGTTGCGCCCGGTCTTGCCGGGGCCATAGCCGACGAGCATCCCGTAACCGACGTAACCCGCATACCAACCGTCCGCGACGATCGCGCCGATCCGGTTCTGGCCTTGGCGCACGAGCGAGGTGACGTCGTGCGTTCGGTAGTAAGCGCGCTTGGCATAGTCCGCCCAGCCGCTCTCGAACCAGGCGTCGCCGACTTTGCGTCCGTTGAGTTGCAACTCGGCAATGCCGAGCGCGGAGAAGTGGAGCGTCGCGCGCTTCACCGTGCGCGGTGCGGCGAAGTCCTTGCGGTAGTGGCGCGCGGGCGGCAGGTGCAGCTTGGGCCGCTCGGTATGCAGCGGCGATTCGTCGCGGAAGGAAATCCACTGCGCCTTCCAATCCTCGGGCTCGAGCAGACCCATGCTCCACCGCGCGGGCTCACTCCACGCGGAGGCGGCGCCGTCCTTGTCCCACGCCTGCACTTTCCAAAAGGCCTGCTGCCCCGACGCGAGTGGCTTGCCCGCATAGGCGATCTGCGAAGTCGCATCGTCCGCGACTTTGCCACTGTCCCAGAGATCGCCCTCGTCGCGCGCCAGCGCCTCGGCGGAGCTGGCGACGAGGAGGCGATACGCGGTCTGCTTTTGCCCGCGCAGCGTGGAGTCGAGCTGCCACTGGAGGCGGGGCTGGGCGGCTTCGACGCCGTCGGGATTGGCGAGATACTCGGTGCGCAGATTTTTCACGCGCAGCGCCGTGCTGGTGCGCTCCACGGTCACTCCGGCGGGCGCTTGAATGTCCGACTTCACGCTGCGATCCGGCTGGCGCTCGTGGCGCACTTTGATCGCACCGAAGGGCGTGGGATACGCGCCCTCGGCCCAGGCGAGGCGGCCGAGTTGCGGAGCGATGCGCACGCGTTTGCAGCCGGGTTCGAGCGGCTGCACGCCGAGGACTTGCTGGCTCAGCCACGCGGTCGGTCCGCTGGCCCAGCCGTGGCAGAGGCTGTGCCGGAAACCCACGTAGCAATAAGCGCCGAAGTCGCCGTGCAGGTCCTTCTTGCCGGGCGGCACGAGTTCGTCGATGCGCGCCGCGTCCTTGGTCCACGCGAGATCGAAGTCCTCCCAGAAAGTCGTCGCGCCGAAGTCGAGCATCGCGCCCCAATACTGGCTGATGAAGTCGAGCGCGGTGTCGATGTCGCCGGACTTCGCCAGCGCCTGCAGCACATAGAAGCCGTAGAAGGTCGAGAGCCCGGCGGGACCATCGCGTTTTAGCGTCGCGGCGGCGTGATCGGCATTGCGCAGGCCGGCGAGGGCGAGGAGTGCGGTGGATTGCTTCGAGCTGCCGTCCGGCGGGGTGTGGCGGCGGAGGCGCGCGGCGGCGGCGGTGCAAAGCTCGGAGGTTGCGTCGTCGCTCAGCGTCTGCGATAGGCGCGCGCCACTTTCCAGAGTCATGAGCAGCAGCGCCTGCAAGCCGGCGTGGACGGCGGGTTTGTTTTCGCTCGAGGGCCAGTCGAGGAAGCGGTTGCCGCCGAGTTTTTCCGCGCCGCTTTCATCCACGGAGGACGCGAGCCTTTTCAAGATCGCCGCGAGTTTGCCGCGCTGTGCTTCGAGGTAATCGCGGCGACCGTGATGCAGCCACCAGTCTTCGTGTATGATCACCCACCACATCGAGTACGAGCTGATGCCATTCATCCACTCGGCGTCGGGCGTGACGTCGCGGATGAGATCGAGACTGCGCGGCACCACGTCCACTTCGCCAAAGACCGCATTGATGGTGCTAACTTCGGGATGCATGTCGCCGACCCACACGAGTCGGTCGCGCTTGATGCCGTCCCAGAGGTAATCCTGCATGTTCAGCTGCACGGTGTAGGCGCCGGTCTCCCAGATTTTGTTGAGCCGCTCGTCGCTGCAATGGAACGCTCCAACGCGCGGTAGGTCGCGCATTTGCAGGACGGCGCGGACCTGGCTGAGCGAGACGGGCACCTGCGGATCGAGCGCGTCGATGCGCACAAAACGAAAACCGCTCGGACCGACGGTCTTCTTGCCGAGCCACGGGAGCACGACGGTCTGGTCGCGCAAGGCGTGATCGTTTTGCGCGTCGCGTTCGCCGAGTTCGGCCATCGCCTCACTCACCGATTCGCCGAAACGCACGCGCACCGAGCGTGGCTCTTTGCCCGGCGTGATCGGGGTGAAAATCTCGACCGACCCATTCAGCTCCTTACCGAAGTCGAGGAGGATGCCTGCGGGTTTGCCGGCGGTCGGCGTGAGCACACAGGGCGGCTGCGGTTCCTTCAGCACGGCCTGTCCGGGCTTGGGCTGGAGCAGGTTCGCGGAGTTCTTCACCCCGGCGTCGCTCTGCCAGACGATGCGCGTCGGCGCGATGGGCCACGAACGGATCGGCGACGGCTCGGCCTTCGCCGGCCCTTGCGCGAGGGCGTTCGTGCTGAAGAGAGTGAGCATGATCAGGTGGATGGCGCGCTCCGAGCGCCATGCCGTTGCTCTGCGCGTTAGCGCCCATACAGAATTTGCGGCCTGCGGCCGGTCGGAGCCCTGGCGCTCGGAGCGCGCCATCCACCCGCGCACAATGCGGTCAAAATTTTT
>JANPIS010000557.1:0-8421 GCA_031425095.1 Chthoniobacteraceae bacterium | reverse complement strand
TCACCGCATGGTTGGTGCGTGGAGTGCAAAGGCTTTGGCGAAGTGTGGAAGCAGTCGGTGGATCCAAAGCTGGAGTCGCAGATCGAGATCGAGATGGCGCAGGAGCGGCAGCACGAGTCGCTCGATGAGGAGGAGGCGCGGCCGTGTCCGAGCTGTGCCGGGGCGCGGCTCAATGAGATCGCCCGGCACGTGCGGGTACAGTCGCGGACGATCGACGAATTCACCGGGATGTCCGTGCGTGGCGGGCTCGAGCTGCTCGGCAAGGTGAAGTTCGCTGGCACGCAGAAGCAGATCGCCGAAGACATCGTTCCGGAGATCGAGCAGCGCCTCACTTTCATGGGCAAGGTGGGGCTCGACTACCTCGCGCTCGACCGCTCGGCGAAGACCCTGAGCGGAGGTGAGTCGCAGCGCATCCGCCTCGCGGCCCAGCTCGGCTCCAATCTCCGCGGCGTCCTCTACGTGCTCGATGAGCCGACGATCGGCCTCCATGCGCGGGACAATGTCGCGCTGCTCGACACGCTCGAAGCGCTCAAGGGCAAGGGGAACTCGCTGGTCATCGTCGAGCACGACGAAGACACCATGCGGCGCGCGGATACGATCATCGATCTCGGACCGGGAGCGGGTTCGCGCGGCGGCGCGGTGGTGGCGCAGGGCACGATCGCAGAGATCCAGAAGGTCGCCGCTTCCGCCACGGGCAAGTATCTCCGTAAGCCGCTCAAGCATCCGACGCGTGGCGAGCGCCGCTCGCTTTCAGACGTCGATCGCTGGCTCGAGGTGAAGGGCGCGAAGCTGCACAACTTGAAGAACGTCAGCGTGCGCTTTCCAGTCGGACGCCTGAGCGTGGTCACGGGCATCTCCGGCTCCGGCAAAAGCACACTCATGCGCGGCGTGCTCAAACCTTCTGTCTCGGCGAAGCTGGCCCGCGGGACGCGCAACCGCGAACCGATCGGCTGCCGCGAGATCCTCGGCGTCGAGCACTTCGAGGCGGTCTATGAGGTCGATCAATCGCCGATCGGCAAAACGTCGCGATCCACGCCTGCGACTTACATCAAAGTCTTCGACGAAATCCGCGCGCTCTTTGCACAGATGCCCCTCGCCCGGATGCGCGGCTACACCGCGAGCCGCTTTTCCTTCAACGCGGAAGGCGGGCGCTGCGAGACGTGCGGCGGGCAGGGCGTGATCAAGGTCGAGATGAACTTCCTGCCGACGAGCTACGTGCCATGCACCGAATGCAACGGCTCGCGCTACAACGCTGCGACGCTCGAGGTGCTCTACAACGACCGCAGCATCGGCGATGTGATGAACATGACCCTCGAGCAGGCCGCGGCCGCCTTTCAGGCGCAGCCGCGCATTCATCGCCCGCTCGCGCTGCTCTGCGATACGGGGCTCGGATACTTGAAGCTCGGACAGCCGAGCCCGACGTTGAGCGGCGGCGAAGCGCAGCGGCTCAAGCTCGTGAGTGAACTCACCCGCGGCGTCGCCCGCGCCGACACCGCGCGCCTCCGCCAGAATCGCGCCGCGAAATCGACGCTCTACCTGCTCGAGGAGCCGACGATCGGCCTGCACATGGCCGACGTGGCGGAACTGCTCAAGGTGCTGCACCGCCTCGTCGATGACGGCCACACCGTCCTCGTCATCGAGCACAACCTCAGCCTCATCGCCGACGCCGACTACATCGTGGACATCGGTCCCGAAGCTGGGGAAGCCGGCGGCGAGGTCGTGGCCATCGGCACGCCCGAGGAAGTCGCGAAGAGCGAACGCAGCCGCACCGCCCCCTTCCTGCGCGAGCTTCTCGCGCTGTAGCCGCGGCCGGTTTTGGACTGCGCAGACTTGTCTGTGCTTTGCGGAAGGGCGGACTTGTCCGCCGTGGCAGTTGCCGCCGGGCTCCGCTGAGTAGCAGACCGCGGAAGCAAGCTTCCTGCCTCCTCAAAGCGCAGACGAGTCTGCGCAGTCCAAAGGCTCGCCCGCCCGAGTTTTCGCTTGAGCGTCCCCGGAGCCGCGCCCACTTTCGCCCTCCCTATGAGCCAGCCGAAAGAGCCACCCCTGATGGAAAAGATCGTGTCGCTGTGCAAGCGCCGCGGCTTCATTTTTCAAAGCTCCGAGATCTACGGCGGCATCAATGGCTTCTGGGACTACGGCCCGCTTGGCGCAGAGCTGAAGCGCAACCTCCGCGAGACTTGGTGGCGGGCGATGACGCGCGACCGCGAAGACGTCGTCGGCCTCGACGCCACGATCATCATGCACCCGGCGATCTGGAAGGCCTCGGGCCACGTGGACACGTTCAGCGATCCGATGTGCGACTGCCTCGTGACGAAGAAGCGCTTCCGCGCGGATCACGTGGAGCCGCAGTCGGGTGTCGTTTACTCGTGGACGGGCGCAAAGGGCGAAGACGGCACCGACGTCGAGCATGCGTTCAGCGTGCTGCTCGCCCCCGGCAAGCCACCGGAGAGCGCGCGCAAGGTGGGTGTGCAGTTCTACACCACGCGCGGACTCACGAATCCCGAGCTGCTTGGCGAGACGACCGCGAAGGTCGAAAACACGCGCGCTTTCAACCCCGAGAACGGGGCGCAGCTCACCGAGCCGAAGCCGTTCAATCTGATGTTTCACACCTACGTCGGCGCGACCGCTTCCGACGAGGACAAGGCGTATCTCCGGCCGGAGACGGCGCAGGCGATCTTTGCGCAGTTCAAGAATGTCGTGGACTCCTCGCGGCAGAAGATTCCTTTCGGCATTTGCCAGATCGGCAAAGCGTTTCGCAATGAAGTGACGCCGCGCAACTTTACCTTCCGCTCACGCGAGTTTGAGCAGATGGAACTGGAGTTTTTCATCGCGCCCGATGAAGCGGTGCAGATCCTCCACGGCTCCGTCGCGCAGTGGAGCGAGAGCGCCGACCTTTCCGCGCCCCAGCCAAACTGGGGATGGGACATGTGGCATCACTACTGGGAAAAGCAGCGCGTCGCCTATTACGACGGCATCGGTCTCGGCAGCGACCTGCTCGATTACCACCGGCAGAAGCCCGACGAGCTCGCGCACTACGCGCGCGCCTGCGTGGACATCCTCTTCAAGTTTCCCTTCGGCACCGAGGAACTCGAAGGCATCGCCGCGCGCAGCGACTTCGATCTCTCGCAGCACCAGAAGCACAGCGGCAAGTCGCAGGAAGTCTTCGACGAAGAACTCCGCGCCGCTGCCGGTAAACTCGACGACGCGGCGAAGACGGCCTTCGTGAGCAAAGCACAGGACGAATGGGTTGCGCGCGCCGCGAAGAACGGCAAACCGGAAGACGCCGCCCGCACCGCCGCGCAGGAGTTCTGCGAGAAGCTCTTCAAAGGCCAATACGTCCCGCACGTGATCGAGCCCTCCGCGGGTCTCGATCGCCTTGCTCTGGCGGTGCTTGCCGCCGCGTATCACGAGGAAGAAAAAGCCGACGTGAACGGCAAGATCGAGAAGCGCACCGTGCTGCGTTTTCATCCCCGCGTCGCGCCAGTGAAGGTCGGCGTGTTTCCGCTGCTGAGAAACAAGCCGGAACTCGTGGCCAAAGCGCGCGCCGTTTACGACGCGCTCAAGCGCCACATGAATTGCTTCTACGACGAGACTGGCAACATCGGCCGCCGTTACGCCCGTCAGGACGAGGCCGGCACGCCCTTCGGCGTCACCATCGACTTTGAGACTCTTGGTGAAAAAGGCCCCGAGCTTGCCGACACCGTGACCCTGCGCCATCGCGACGACGGCCGCCAGGAACGTGTGAAGATCGACGATCTGCCCGGCCGGATCCTGCCTCTGGTGTCGTAGGCTGCTCCACCGGCGTCATTCATTCTTCGGAGGCAGCGCGGTTTCGACCTTCGGTGCAAGGGCCGGCGCGGGTGTGGCTGGCTGCCACTTGCGGCGGGCTTGGTTGAGGGTGCGCTGGAGTTTCAGGCGCTGCTGATCGTCCTTTGCGAGGGCGTTCAGGCGATCCTCGGCGCGGCCGAGGATTTCCGCGACGCGGGGCCGCACTTCGTTTGTCGCGGCTTCGAGCTCGAGCGCGGTTTCCTGCACGATCTTCCGCGCTTCGCCGCGCGTCTCGCCCTTGAGCTGAAGGTCGTTCCGCACGCGGTCGATGATGACTTCCTGCACCGCCACCGGGCCGCTTTTCACGATCTTGTTGAAGAGCGACGTCCATCCGAAAAGCGCGCCGAGGAAGCCGCCGACGAGGAAGCCGCAGCCAAAGATAAAGAACACGGTGAGGCAGCCGCGGATGCGTTTCATCGTTCCCCCTCCGGCCACCACGCGAGCAGGGAGGACTGGCCGCCACTCCGCACCGTGTCGAGCAGGGTCTCGGTGTCCGCTTCGATGCCGGTGCTCGTGTGGCACCACACGGCGGATGCGACCGCGAGTGCGGCGAAGAAGGGAGAAAGACGCCAGCTCCACGCGAGCCAAGATGCGCTGCGCTCCTCGCGCAGGCGTGCGCTCAATCGGGTCTCGAAAGCGAATTCTGCGCGCGAAGTGTCGAGGACGTCGTGCCGGGCGGCACGGAGGAGGGCGTCGAGTTGGGCGTCAGGATTCATGGCTGAGTTGGAGGATTTTTTTCAGGCTCTGCCGCGCGCGGAAAGCGCGGACTTTCACATTGCTCACGCTCCATCCGGTGAGCGCGGCGATCTCGCGGACGCTGCGCTCTTCGA
The DNA here is from genome assembly GCA_031425095.1 of Chthoniobacteraceae bacterium. Lineage (GTDB taxonomy): Bacteria > Verrucomicrobiota > Verrucomicrobiia > Chthoniobacterales > Chthoniobacteraceae > JANNXQ01. The sequence goes on along the minus strand of JANPIS010000557.1, from coordinate 3,763 downwards.
GTTCGAGCAGCGTGAGGATGAGGTTTTCGTCGGCTGAAAGTTTCGCCATGCCCCACTTCACGAGTTCGCGCGCGCGCCCGGCGGCCAGTGCGGCGTCGGCGGAAAGGTCGCGGGGGTCGGACTCCATTTCGTCGAGTGAAAGATGTCCCCGGTGACGGCGCTCGCGGCGGAGGAAATCGTAACACGCGGAGACCGTGAGCCGCGCGAGCCAGTGCTCGAAAGGCGCGTCGCGCCGAAACTTCCCGAGATGACGAAAGGCGCGGAGGAAGACCTCCTGACACAAGTCCTCGAGCTGATGGGCGTCGCGGGCGAAGCGGCTCGCGGTGGAGAAGACGCGCCGCTTGTGCCGCTGCACGAGTTCCGCAAAGGCGTTGTCGTCGCCCTCGAGCGTGGCGGCGACGAGCGCGTCGTCGGCATCGGGGTGCAGCTCAGGCATTGCCGCCGTTTTAGAAAGCGCGGGGGCAAAAGACAATGCGGGCCAGGAGAGCGCGTGCGAAGTCATGCATTCACCGGCACAAGACGCGGCAGGCCATCATCGGGTTACACCGGTCGGCCAACTATTCGCCGGCGAAGATCGCGCGGGCGGTGTTCACGTCTGCGGCGATCTGAGCTTGGAGCGCGTCGAGGCCGCTGAACTTCCGCTCCGGGCGCAGAAATCGGGTGAAGGAGACTTCGACATCCTCGCCGTAGAGTTCGCCGGTGAAGTCGAAGAAATGAACCTCCAGCAGCCGTTCGCCGCTGGAGTTGGTCAAGGTGGGACGCACGCCGATGTTGGCCACGCCGTTGTGGCGTTCGCGACCGCGAAGGGTTGTGACCGCATACACGCCATTCGGTGGAAATTGTTCGTTGTGGGCGGCCAGGTTGGCGGTCGGAAACCCGAGCTTCCGGCCCATTTGCGCTCCGCGCACGACGGTGCCGAGGATGGTGAATTCACGGCCCAGCAGGCGTGCGGCACGGTCGAGCTGTCCGGACTCCACCGCCCGGCGGACGAGCGTGCTGCTCACGATCTCGCCGTCGATCGTCACGGCGGGCACGCCCACTTCGTCGAAGCCGAGTTCGTGTCCCATCCGCTCCAGTAGCGCGAGATTACCGGCGCGAGCCTTTCCGAAAGACCACTCGTGGCCGACGCAGATCTCGCTCAGTGGACGGGAAGCGGCAGCGAGCGCGCGGATGAACTCCTCCGGTGGCGTGCCGGCAAAGTCGCGGTCGAACGGAATGACGAGTTGATGCGCGATCCCGAGCGTGCGGATCAGCTTTAGTTTGTGCGCCGTGGAGGTGAGCAGGCGAGGGGCGGCGTCCGGTCGCAGGATGCGCAGCGGGTGTGGATCAAAAGTGACGGCGACGGCGGTGCCTTGCGCTGCGCGTGCGTCGGCGAGTGCGCGTCCGAGCACGGCCTGGTGTCCGAGGTGCACGCCATCGAAGACGCCGATGGCGAGGTAGAGCGGGCCGGGGATTCCGGCAAGGTCGGTGATCGAATGGAGAACGGGGGTCACGGCGCTAGGCCCCACGCATCCGCGAAATCGTTGGCAGGCTCAAGACCTTCGCGGCAATCTCCGCGCCAGGCTTGGTTTTCAGATCCTCGACGGTGACGGCGTGCTCAAGGGTGAACTTGCCACTCTTCGTCCGGCGCAGGCTCTGCAAATGCGCTCCGCAGCCGAGCTCATTGCCGATGTCGAAGGCGTAGGTGCGGACGTAAAAGCCCTTAGAGCAGACGACGCGAAACTCAATTGCGGGAAGATTCACAGCGATGATCTCGTGGGTGTACACATGCACGAAGCGCGGCTCGCGCTCTACAGTCTTGCCTTGCCGCGCGAGTTTGTAGAGCGGCACACCTTCCTTTTTGATGGCAGAGACCATGGGCGGCATCTGGTAGAAGTCGCCCTGGAACTTTGCAAACGCTGCCTCGATCTGCTCCCGCCCGAGGGCGGGCACTGGCCGCGTCTCGACGACCCGCCCGTCGGCGTCCTGGCTGTCCGTGGTCACGCCGAGCTGCATCGTGCCGACGTACTCCTTGTCCTCAGCCATGAGGAGATCCTGGATCTTCGTGCCGCGGCCGATGACGATGATGAGCAGTCCGGTGGCGAGCGGATCGAGCGTGCCGCAGTGGCCGACCTTCTTCGTATTCAGACAGCGACGCACGATGGCGACGACATCGTGCGATGTCATACCGGGCGCCTTGTCGATCAGGAGTACACCGTCAAGCTGGTCCGAGTTCATGATCGATGGCTTTCAAAACATTCTCCTGCACTTCCGCGAGCGAACCTTTCACCCGCGCACCCGCGGCCAGCGTGTGGCCGCCGCCGCCGAAGAGTCCGCAGATCTTGCTCACGTCGGCCTTCGGCGATTTGGAGCGCAGACTGACGCGCACTTTGCCTTCCGGCAGCTCTTCGAAAAATGCGGCCACGGTGACGGTGTCGATCGCGCGAATGTGATCGATGATGCCCTCGTTGTCTTCGGGTAGAGCGCCGAGCTGCGCCGCAGTCGCAGCAGTGAGGGCGATGCTCGCGGAACGGTCGCCGGAGGTAAAGCGGAGCGTATTCAGCAGCGCGCGGAGCAGCTCGATCCGGCGGCGCGGATAGCTCTCGTACATCTTCTGCGAGAGCGCCCCGACATTCACGCCAGCCTTCACGAGGTCCGCGCCGATCTCGTAGGTGCGGGCAGTGGTGCTCGGGTATTGGAAGGAGCCGGTGTCCGTGCTGATGGCGACGAAGAGATTGTCGGCCATCTCGTAGGTGAGCGGAAGGTCGCACTGACGGAAAAGCTCGTAGAGGATCTGTCCAGTGGCCGGTGCGGCGGAGTCGATATGGACGAGGTCGCCGAAGCGCGGATTGGTAACGTGATGATCGATGTTGATCCACACATCCGCGTTTTTGACGGCGGGCAGGCATTTGCCGACGCGATCGAGGACGCTGGTATCGAGGACGACGGCGACTTCGAACTCCTGCGCCTCGGCGGGAGGTACCGTCACGAGCTCGTGGCCCGGGAGGTAGCGGAATTTTTCGAGCACGCCTTCTTCGTTCCAAGCGGTGACGTCTTTGCCGAGCTGTCGCAGGCAATGCGCCATCGCGAGTGTGCAACCGAGCGCATCGCCGTCGGGGCGGACGTGGCTCATGACCACGAAGCGGTTGCGGGTCCGCAAGACCTCTGCGATTTCCTCGAGGCTGTTATTCGCGCTCATGCTTCGGTGCAACCGGGGTCTCGGGGAGTTTCAGCTCATCGAGGATATGCAGAATGCGGTCGCCTCGCTCGGCTGCGATATCGAGCTTGAAGTGCAGGAGTGGCGTGTACTTCAGCACCACCCGTTTCGAGAGCGCCCGCTGCAAGTCCGCGCGCGAATCGTGCAAGGTGGCGAGGGCCTGCTTCTGCTCGTCTTCATTGCCAATGACGCTGACGAAAACGTGTGCGTGCTTGAGGTCCGGAGTGATGTCCACCTGCTGCAAGGTGACGAGTTGCGCGGTGAATCGGCATTGGCGTCCGATCAGTTCGCCGAGCTCACGCTTGATCAGCTCGTTGACGCGTTCGAGGCGGTGCTTCATGAGGCCGAAGGTTGAGAATTCATAGTTGAGAGTTGAGAGCCGCGTTGGGCGAGGCCGGGAGCGGAGTCGAGCTACAGGCTCTCAACTCTCAACCCTCAACTCTCAACTGCTTCCGCTCAGAGCTTCTGCGGGACTTTCTCCAGAGTGTAGCACTCGATGACGTCGCCCGGCTCGTAGTCGTTGAAGTCGCCGAGCTTGATGCCGCATTCGAGACCGCTGCGGACTTC
>JANPIS010000556.1:0-2285 GCA_031425095.1 Chthoniobacteraceae bacterium | reverse complement strand
CCTCGCTCGTCCTTTCCCTCGGTTTCGCCGCGTCCGCGCTGGCTGCGGGGAAATCTGTCGAACTCATTCTCAACACCAAACAACTCGAACCGACCACGACGTTCGAGTTTCGCTTTCCGGAGCCGATGATCGATGGCGGCTCGGTGGGCAAGGAAGCGGAGCCGCCGCCGCTCGTCGCGACGCCGGCGGTGAAAGGACGCTTCGTGTGGCTCAGTCCGCGCAGTGGGGTCTTCACGCCAGAGGAGGCGTTTCCCTTGGACACGACTTACAAGTTCGCCCTGCGCGAGGGGCTGAAGAATGCGGGCGGGCAGGAGTTCACGGGCACGCTCGACGCGGTGGTGACGACGCCGAAGTTTGGGATCAAGGGCTGGGCCACGCCGGGCTATCGAAATACGGACGACGCATCCGCGCGGCCTTCGTTCAATCTGCTCTTCAATGCGGATGTGCGCGCGGCGGACGTGGCGGCGGCGATTAAGTTCGTGAACAAGGCTGGCGAGACGATTCCCGCGCGCGTGACGCAAGCGTTCGCGCTCTTTCATCCCGAGCACCGCTTCCCGGTGCAGCAGAGCAACGATCGCTCGCTGCTCACCTGGGCCGCGCGCTTCGAGGCGGCCCGGCAGGCGCCAGCTCCCGGCATCACGTCGCTGGACGATGTCTCGCGCGACAATCAGCTTTTCGTCGAACCGCGGACGCCGTTGCCCGCGGGCGAAGGCTGGCGGCTCGTCGTGGCGGTTGGGCTGAAGGCGGCCGATCCGACGCTGGCGCTCGCGGAGACGTTCACCGTGGATGTGGGCACCGTGCTCCCCTTCACCGTCACCGAGACGCTCGCGCTCAACACGCTCGATGAAGGCCGGAATCTCTACGTGCGATTCAGCAAACGGCTCGATGACGAAGTGAAGCCGGAGACGGTGGCGCGCTGGGTTCGCGTGAAGCCGGAGCCGAAAAACCTCACGGCCACGGTGGACGGCGCGACGGTCACGCTGAAGGGCGACTTCGCGCTCGGACGCGACTACGAGATTTCCGTGGCCAGCGGGCTGCGCGCGGCGGAGCCCTTTTCGCTCGCGAAGCCCTACAAGGAGAAGCTCGCCTTCGAGCAGGTGGCCCCGCGGCTGACCCTCGAGGGTTATGCGCCGCAGCAGCTCAGCTCCGGCACGCGGAAGTTTCATCTCCAGGCAGTGAATGTCCCGCGCCTCCGCGTGACGGCGAAACTCTTCCAGGCCGAGTCGCTGCCGAAGGCGCTGGCGGCTTACGACGACTACATCAATCCGCCGGAAGTGAAGGACGACGAGATCCATCGGAAGATCGATCCGGCGAAGATCGCGGGGCGCGAGATTTTCAAAAAGGACCTCGCCGGCACGGCGAAGGTGGATGACTTGCAGACGATCGCCCTCGACTGGGATGAAATCCTCGGCGCCGGACAGACCGGCGTGGTGCTCGTGACCGCCGAGCAGCTTGCCAAACCCGCCACGCCCGGCGCGCGTCCCGGAGTGCAGGCGATCGTGCAGGTCACCGACCTCGGCGTCGTCTGGAAAATGTCGCGCAAAGACACCTTCGTTCATGCCTTCTCGCTCGCGAGCGGCAGTCATCTCGGCGGCGTGAAACTCACGTTGCTCGACGACAAACACACGAGCCTTGGCGAAGCGACGACGGACGACACCGGCCTCGCAAAGCTTCCCGTCGCCACCGACGCGCGCTGGTTGCTCGCCCAGCGCGGCGCGGATCTGAATCTCATCCCGATTCATGATGACGAAGGCCGCATCTCGCTCTGGCGCTTCCGCATTCCGCGTCACGAAATGGACGACGAGGAAGAGGACGGCGCGCGCGGCAATGACGGCCGGCAGATTTTCCTCTTCACCGAACGCTCGGTCTATAAGCCCGGTGAGACGGTCTATTTCAAAGGGATCGTCCGCGATGTGCGGGAAGGTCATCCGCGCATTCCGGCAGCGACGAAAGTCGAAGTCCGCGGCATCGACGCGCGCGAGCGGGAGTTTTTCAAAAAGGAAATGGAGCTCTCCGCGCTCGGCTCGCTGAGCGATGAAATCCAGCTCCTGAAAGGCGCGCTCGGCGAATATCGCATCGCGCTGAAACTGCTCGGCGACGCGAAGGATGCGCCGCTCGCGGAGCACTTCTTCCAGGTACAGGAGTACACGCCGAATGCTTTTGAAATCAGCATCGGCGGGCCGAAGAGCTTCACCGGCGCGCAGGCGCTGACGATCCCGGTGGCGGCGCAATATTTCATGGGCAAGAAGCTCTCGAAGGCACAGCTCACGTGGTCGATCGAGGCG
>JANPIS010000555.1:0-3682 GCA_031425095.1 Chthoniobacteraceae bacterium | reverse complement strand
TGCAAGTCGCGCCGGTGGCGGTCCTGGTCTTGGCGCTGGTGTTGGAGGGTAGCAGCGCGAGGGAACGATCAAGAGCGACGAACCAAGAGCCGGATGAGCTTCCAGAGCCAAGGGGGGAAGGGATCAAGCGTCCCGCTTCGGCTGCTTTACTTGAATCTTAAATCCGGATTCCTGGCTCATACTGGGCTTCTGGTATTTCCCTCTTGGCCCTTCCCCCGTCAGTCCGCGTGCTTCGGCGCCCGCACCGTGCCCGCTTCTACGTCGCGCGCGCGGCGATCGATGATGCGCGTCGCCACTTCCTCGACCATCTGCTCGAGCAGACAGCGCAGATGTGAGCCGGCGCGGTAGTCCGCCGGTGCGATGTGCCGCACCCGATCCGCATGCGTCGAAAGCTGGTAGCATTTCTTAAACGACGACCGCGACGGGTCGGCCGGATTGTACACGGCGATGGCGTGTCCGCCGTGCTGCCGCACGACGGTGAAACACGGCACGTCCGTCGGTCCGTCTCCGACATAGATCATGTGTTCGAACGGAACCGGCCGAAGATCGGCAGGCATGTGATCGTTCACGTCCTGCGAGTATTCGAGCATCCCCTTGTTGATCCGGAAGATGAACTGCGTCTTCTGCGTGTGCGAGATCACGCGGCGCGGAAAGCTGATGCGCCCCTCACGATCCGTGGCGAATTCACACCCAAAGATCGCCCGGACATAGGGCGCTAGCCGCGAGCCTTCGATCAAGGCCCTGAGCCCGCTGGAGATGATGTAGTGCTCCACCCGGATGCCGTGCGCCGCGTGCTGGGCGTTGAGGAGCGTTCCTTTGAACTCGTCGAACATCTCCGGCAGGCCGGGGAAGAAGTTCAGCCGTCCGCCGAGCGCGCGCAGTTCTTCGGTCGTCGGCCGATCCATGTCGAGGTAGTCGAGCAGCGCCTTCATGTAGGCGAGCTCGTTGTCGTAGCCTTCGTCCTTCACCAGCGCGTGGCAGCGCGCCCAGAACTTCTTTGCGTCGATGCCGAACTTCGGAAAGAGCACCTCGTCCTGCATGTAATTGGGCGAGAGCGTCTGATCGTAATCATAGACGATCGCGATGATGTTCTGCGGGGCGGGCATGGCTGAGGGAAATCAGGCGCGCCGGTGAAGTCAAGGAGCGCAGGCCTTAACCCAGAATGTCGCGCATGGCCGGGGGGAGTTCGGGGAAGCGAAAGCCAAAGCCGTGTGCGGTCGCGACCGCTGGCAGCACCCGTTTGCTGTCGAGCAGTTCTGCCGAGAAGCCGCCGAGCGCGGCGCGCAGGGCGAAGGCGGGGACGCGCAGAACGGCGGGGCGATGAAGCGTTGCGGCGAGCGTCTTGGTGAAGTCCACGTTGCGCACGGGCCATGGCGCGGAGGCATTGAGAGGCCCGGCCACATCCAGATTCTCGACCGCGAAGAGTGCGAGCGTGACCCAGTCGTCGATGTGGATCCACGACATCCACTGCCGGCCATCGCCGAGCGGACCACCGAGGCCGAGGCGGAAAGCGGGCGTCATTGCTCGCAGAGCGCCGCCCTGGCCGAGCACGATCGATGTGCGGAGCAGCACCGTCCGCACGTCCGTCGCCTTCAGCGCTTCCGCTTCCCAAGCCTGCGAGGTCTCAGCGAGGAATCCGTGTCCGACGGCGGACGTTTCCGTGAGTTCTTCCTCGCCGCGATCGCCGTAGAAGCCGATCGCTGATCCGCTCACGAAGACCTCGGGTTTCTGCTCCAGTGCGGCGAGGCCTTCGACGACCCGGCGCGTTCCGAGCACGCGACTTTCCACGATGCGCCGCTTTTTCGCCGCGGTCCAAAGCCCCACGACTGATTCGCCCGCAAGATGGACGATGGCTTCGCATCCGTGAAAATCCGGCGGCGTCGCGAGGTCAAACCGGCGCATCTCGCAGCCGGCGATCGTGCGCACCGGTGAACGCGTAAAGGCCACGACCTCGTGCCCGCGCCGCAACGCCGTGTCGATGAACCGCCGGCCGAGGAAACCGCTCGCACCCGTGATCCCGATGTTCACGAGAGTGGAAAGTGGAAGTGAAAAGTGGAACGGCGGTGAGACCAGCCGCGAGTGGCTTGGGCATTCGACCGCCCACCTTCACTTTCCACCTCAATCATACGTCCGCTGGAGCCAGCTATATGGGAAACGGTTGCCGGGGCAGTCCGTCGGCCAGCGGGGCGGGTTGATCTGACGGTGCGCTCGGACGATTGCGATTTTGCCATCCGTCTTTCCTACGCGCCCGCGCAGGTAGCGGATGAGTTCATCGAGCGACTCGAGCTGTTTTTTCGTTGGCTTGTCACGGTTGAAATCTCCGACGAGACAGATGCCGAGCGCGATGTGGTTCAGGTAATCGCTGTGCACGTGGCCGCCATTCACCTGACGGCGCCAGCGGTTGCCGATCTCGATCGCGCCGTCGCCGCTCGAGGTGCCGTTGCCGATGACGAATTGATACGCCATCCCGTTGGGCATCTTGCGGACGTTGCGATGGTAGTAGTCGAAGGCCTTCGCATTACCCTGCCGCGTGCCGCTGTTGTGGACGACGATGTAGCGCCAGCGCCGCTTCACCACCGGGGCCTTGTCGATTTCCTGCCGATTTCCGCGGGTCAGATATTTGTAACGGCGGAAGCCGAACCATCCTCCTCCGCTACCCGTATCCACCGCGGGTTCGAGCTCCCTGGAGCCTTCTTTTTCGATCGTGATCGGTGCCGACGGGATCGACTTGGGCGGAGCAGGGCGTGGCGCGGAGGGCTTTGGCGCGGGTGTGACGGGCGGTGGAGTGATCGCTGGTCGTGGTCGCGGCGTGGTCTCTGGCGTCGGTTTGGGCCGCGGCTTCGGCGTCATCTCAGGCTCCGGTTTTGGTTCGGGCTTTGGTTCGGGCTTGGGCTCGGGTTTGGGCGTCGAAGGTCTCGGCGTCGCGGGTTCTGGCGTCATCGCTGGACGCACCGGTTTCGGTTTTGGCCTTGGCGTCGCACCTGGCTGCGGAGTGGCCGGGACGGTCTTGATTTCCTCACGCGCCCGGAGGAAGGCGCGCTTCTTCTGCTCTTCGCTCATCGAACCGCTCTGCTGTGCGAGCAGCGCCGCACCTCCCACGAGCAGGAAAGTGGTCAGCAACAGCAGGAGGTTTCGCACGGCGCGGATGCTATTGGCAGGTGTCTGATTGTCTATGGCGGATTGGCGATTTTCGCAGCCGCACTCGGCGGTTGGCATTGCCGCGCACCGCGTGCATTTTCTCGTGATGAATCAAGGCCTGAAGCCGTTTCTCCTGCGCTGGCTCTGCACCACCGTCGCCGTGGCCGTGGCGGTGCAACTCACGGACATGCACGCGGAGAGCTGGCTCGCGCTCGTTGGCACGGCGCTCTTCCTCGGGATCATCAACGCGTCGATCCGCCCCGTGCTGCTCGTGCTCAGCGTGCCATTCATCATTCTCTCGCTCGGCTTTTTCATCCTCATCCTGAATGCGCTGATGCTCTGGTTCGCGGGTGGCCTCGTTCCCGGCTTCCACGTCGGCGGATTTTGGAACGCCTTCTTCGGCGCGATCATCGTCGGCATCGTGAACTTCGTGCTCAGCATCTTCATCAGGAGCCCGGAAGGCGAATACCGCATTCTCACGCCGCAGAGTGCGGGCGGCATGAAGCAGGTGCAGGGGCGCGTGGTCGAAAGGATGAAGGATGAG
>JANPIS010000554.1:0-9469 GCA_031425095.1 Chthoniobacteraceae bacterium | reverse complement strand
CTCCTTCCGGAGCTTGGCCAGCGTTGTGGCGTGGGCGGGATCGTTGATGAGGTTTTTCACGGCCCATGGGTCGGCGTCGAGATCGTAGAGTTCCTCGCGCGGCGCGTCGGCCATGCAAAGCTGGCGCAGGAGTTCGTAGGGAAGTGGTTGGTCATCTTTGCGGCGGACCGTTTCGTCGTGGAGATCGATGCTGTATTGCGGGCCTGGGTCGCCGTACTCGCCGTTACCGCTGCCGATGGATATCGCCTGTTCGACGAGGCCCTTGAAGGTGTCCTGATACGCGTTCCCGATGTAATAGAAGCGGCCGTCGCACACGGCGCGGGCTTTGGTGGGCTTCTGCGTTTTAGGCGCCGAAGCGAGCCCGCCGTTGGTCTCGGTCATGATCGTGTTCCGATCCGGTAGCGCATCGACTTTGCCAGACAGGATCGGCCAGAGCGATTTACCGTGGCAGACAGGCTGCCGCGCGATACCGAAGTCTTCGAGGAAAGTGGGATTAAAATCCCACTGCGAGATCGGCGCGGTCACCGTGCGTCCGGTCTTGACGCCGGGGCCCTTGATGTAACACGGCACCTGCGTTCCCGCGGGATAGACACTGGTTTTTCCGCGCGCGTAACCGATACCGTGATCGCCCGTGAAGACGACGATCGTATTGCCCGCCTGTCCGCTAGCTTCGAGTTTCTTCAGCATGTCGCCGACGAACGCATCGATGTTCCGCACGCAGGAGTAATACTGCGCGAGGTCGATGCGGGCCGCCGGCGTGTCGGGCATCCACGGCAGCATCTGAATCGCCGCCGGGTCCACGTCCTTCGGTGCGGAGTTGCGATCCTTCGGATTCACGAGCTTGCTTTGCACATGCTTCCACCACGGCGCGTGAGTGTCGCCGGGATTGCACCAGAAGAGCCACGGCTTGTCGCCCGCCGCCTTGATCACCGCATGGAGATCGCCGGTACCGACGAAGGCGTCATACGGGAAATTCCGCGCCGGCTGCTGATGCAGCTTCCCAGAGAGCGCGCAATACACTCCATTCGCCTTCAGCATCTGCACGAGGTTCGGGATGTTCTCCTGCATGCCGCCGGCCGCGAGGTTGGTGGGATCGTTTTCCTTCGTGATGGGATTCGGGAGAGGAATCCATTTCTCCGGACCGCCGAGCTTCGGGTGCGTATTGTGGCAGTTGCGCCAGATGCCGTTCGTGTGCGGCAGCAGTCCGCTGTAGATGGCTGACTTGCTCGGCGAGCACACGCTCTGCCCGCAGAACGTGCGCGTGAAGTTCACACTGGACGCAGCGAGCGCATCGAGATTCGGCGTCTGCAATCCCGCGATGCGCGAGTTCGGCTCACGCGCGGCCCGTTCGCTGGTATAGTAGCCGACGTCCTCGACGTAGACGAAGAGGATGTTGGGCTTCCTGTCGTTCGCAGCGTGAAGCGACGCGAATTGCGCAAGCAAATGGGCACTGATGATGGCGATGGTTTGTTTCATGAAAAGGGATTGGATTGGCGTTTCAGGATGCGGGCTTTCTCACGGCTTGAACATCGCGTTCGCCTTGTCTCCACCGCTGAGCAAATACGCGATGAGGTCGCGGACTTCGTCGGCGTTCATGCCGTTGATGAGCCCCGGCGGCATGAGCGATGTGGGCGAGGCTTTGCGGCTTTTGAGCTGGGTGATTTTTACCTCGGTGATGTCGTTGAGGTCGGCGGGGTTGGTGGCGACGTAGAGGTTGTGGTCGTCCTCGCTGGTGATGCGGCCGGTGATGACTTTGCCGTCTTTCGTCTCGATGACGGTGCTTTCGTATTGGTCGGAGATGACTTTGCTGGGCTCGACGATATTTTCCAAAAGGTCGCGCAGCGTGTAGCGGTTGCCGGCGCCGGTGAGGTCGGGGCCGAGGCCGCCGCCGTCGTTGCCGAGGCGATGGCAGGCCTGGCACGCGGTGGCGATGAACAGCTCGCGTCCGCGCTGGAAGTCACGCTGGTGCACGCCGTCTTTGGCGAAGGCTAGGATGTCCTCGACGCTGTAGTTTTTGCCGGGGCCGCGCGGCGGCACGATGGGTGCAGCGACGGCGGTCGGGGGCGCGGCGGTGGAGAGTTTGGTGAGGAGCTTGCGCTCTTCAGCGTCGGTCACATTGGCGAGAGCGTCGGCGTTAATCTGATTCAGGAAGCCGCGGAACTGGTTGCCGCCTTCCCACAGCGCGGTGCTCGCGAACCAGGTGAAAAACGTGCGTCGCAGTTCGGGCGTCCATCCTTCTTTCGCCATGCGCAGCGCGTAGGCGTAGGCGATTTGCTGGACGTTCGGGAGCGCGTCTCCGGTGCGGAGAAATTTCGGGCCATAGCGGCTGTTGCGGGCGAGGCGTTCGGTGGAAAGCCAGGACACTTCCTCATCACGCGCGGTGGCCATCAGCTGCATCGTTTTGGCGACGGCGGCGGGCGCACCAAGCGCGATGAGCGTGCGCGAAAGCTCGGTGTTGAGGTCATTGGTCTTGGCGGGATACACCGGGTCGAGATGCGCGATGGTCTTCGCCAGCGCGTCGCCGGTGGGCACGCCGCTGCGGGCGATGGTGATCTGATAGGCGCGAACGAGGGCGAGTTGTTGCGGCGCGGTGAGCTTTGCGAAATCAATCGCATTGAGCAGCGCGAGCAGGTCGTTTTGCCGCTCCTTGCCACCCATGCGCGCGAGCGCGACGCCGGACTCCAGCGCGGCCCATGGCTCGGTTTGTTGCAAAGCACGCGCGGCCCAGAGCTGCACGGGTTGACGCTCGATGGCGACTCGCGCGGCCCAGCGCACGAGACGATCCGCATGGCCGAGATGCGGCCATGCTTTGTCGATGGCCGCGGGTCCGGTGCCCTCGTCGTGCAGCCGTTCGAGTTCGACGCGCAGCTTGTGCTCCGGTGTCTCGATCGGTGCGGCTGCGGGTGCGGTGTTTTCTTTACCCACATAGGTCACGCGATACACCGCCGACTGCGTGCGGCGTCCGCCGATGGCGAAATACATCGCGCCGTCTTTGCCGATGACGACATCGGTGAGCGGCAGCGGATTGCCGGTGATGAACTCCTCCAGCTTCGCGCGATAGCCTGCGCCTTCGGGCGTGAGCTGCACGGCGTAGAGCGTGCCGTAGGTCCAGTCGCACGCGAAGATGGCGTGCTGATAGTTGGCGGGAAATTTCGCGCCCAACCCTGAAACGACGCCCGTCGGCGAACCGGGGCCGACGTTGACGAGCGGAGGCACTACATCGGCGCAGTATTCGTGCAGCTTGCCCGACGATTCGCGGAACCCGTAGTCGCCGCCGCTCACGATCTGATAGATGCGCGTGGGCCGATACCACGGCGTGCCGGCGTCCCACTCCATGTCGCTGTCATAGGTGAAAAGATCGCCGAGCGCATTGAACGCGATGTCGAAGTGATTGCGATTGCCGGAGGCGATCATTTCGAGGCGCTTGCCATCGGGCGATACTTTGCAGGTGAACGCCTGCGGTTCGGTGTCGGAGGACGTGGCACCTTTGCCGATGCGCGGCAGCACTTGATCATCGCCGATGGGCCGCGAGCCGCGCGTGTGTTCGAGCGTGGGTTGTTCGGTGCTGTTTCCGCACGCGATGATGATGCTCTTCCCATCGGGCGAGAGTGCGAGCGAGTGATTGCCGTGCTCGCCCTGGCCTCTGATCTCGCGCAGCAAAGTCTTCTCATCGAACTGGCCGGTGCCCTTCGTGTCACGCAGGCGGTAGAGGCCGGCCGTGTGGGGCCGCTCATTGACCATCACATACAGACTGTCGAACGCGTAAAGCAGGCCATGCGCGCCCGCGATCTCGGCGGTGAGCTTCTCGACCTTCGCCGGCTCTTTGCTCCCGAGTGGCGGCGGAGTCAGACGAAAGAGGCCGCCATACTGATCGCTGGCGATGAGACGTCCTCGATCATCCACCGTGAGACTGACCCATGAGCCTTCATCGGCCCGCGAGACGGTGTGGATCAGTTCCACTTGGAATCCGGGTGGCATGCGAATGTCCGCAGGCTGAGCGACCTCCCGGGCCTCGGCTGAGACTGGCCCTCGCACCTTCGCCTTTCCTTTCCCCTTACCTTTGGTCGCCGCCGCTGGCGTCGAATCCCCGCGCTTGCCGAAAACATCGCCCCACGGCCTCGCTCCATAGTCCGCGACCACTTTCGCCGGCTTCCAGTCATCCGATCCCGGCGCGGCGGCTGACCACGAGGCATCCGTCAAAATATTGCGCTCGCTGCCGTCGGCGAGGCGCAGCGTGAGTGACGCGATGAAGCCCGCCGCTGCACCTTTGTTCGTGGCTTCGACGAGGATTTCATTCCTCCCCGCACGCAGCGCTTTCTGCACATCCGCCTGTGTTGGTTTCTGCCAGTCGGGACTGGTCGCGACCAGTTGTCCGTTGAGGAAAACCTTCGCGCCATTGTCGCAGTCCACACGCAGGACCGCTTCCTTCACCGCCGCATCCGCCAGCTCGAAGTCCTTCTTCAATCGAGCGCCCGGTCCCGCGGTTGGCGAATTATTCCAGAGCCACTTCCAAGTTCCCGCTGCCGGTGTCACTGAAGCGGAGGGAGCCTTCGCATCCGGCGCGGAGGATTCGGACTTCGGTTCCCGTTTCGCTTTTCCCTTCGGTTCTCCTTTCGTCTTCTCCGCTGGCTTCGCATTCGCCGGCAGCATTGACTTATCAAAGGCCACCACGCCGCCCTCCGGCAGTGCCTTCAGCATCACGTCCTTGATCTGCACCTTCATTGCAGGCCCGCGATGAATCTGGAAAGCGAGCAAACCCTCGAGCAGTTGCGTCTTCTCGCCGTGATCGACGAGATCGATCGCCACCTGCCCGTCGATCTTATGCACGACGTGATTCCCCTGCGCGATGATCGTGTATTCGTGCCACTCGGCGATATCCACCTTCACCGGCTCGCGCCCCGCGACGAGCCACTTCGTCCCCTGCGGATCAATCACCACACTCTGCCCATTCTGCACGAGGATGCCGCCCCACTTCTCGCCATAGACCATCGCGTTATTCGGCGCCGAAGGATGGATGTCGCATTGGTAACCGCCGATCGACCACTTACCCACTTCGGGAAATTCGCGGCTGCGATACTGGATCCCCGTATTGTTCCCCGCCTGCTTCACCTTCGCGCGCAGCTCAAAGTTCTTCACCACCCCGCCGCGCCAGATCAGGAACTGATTGTAACTCAACTGCTCCGGCCCGGTCGTCTTCCCCGTGATGCAGCCATCCTCCACGCTCCACAGCTCCGGATTGCCATCCCAGCCGCTCAGATCTTTGCCATTGAAAAGAGGCTTGAAGCCTTCTTGTGCGAAACATGGCAATGGAGATGCGAGCGTGGCTAACAGTAGCGTGAGGGTAAGTCTCTTGATCATGATTTTTTGTGGATGGATAGGGAGCTGGGTTCTTCGGGGCGGCGATGCCCCAAGCAATGAAGCGGCAGGAAAACGATTCGCATTACCCGACGCGAGTCGCACCGCGGTCACGGCCATTGCTTCAAGGTTTTGCCGTTGGTGTCGTTCAGCCGAAGCCCTTCGATGCGCACCACGCCCTTGCCCGCGCAGGGATCGAGGCGCAGGGCGTGGAGGGTTTTGGGTTCGGCGAGGTTGAGCGTGAGGTCGTGCCACTGGCCATCGTGCGTGACTTTGAAGGTTTGGTGCCGGCCTTTGGGCAATGAAGTCTCCGTGTCGGTGGTCCAGTAGATTTCGCCATCACCACTGGCGCTGCTTTGCAGGCGAAACGTGAGCGTGTAGGGGCCGGCGCTATTGATGTCCGACGCCTCGAACGTTAATCCCGGATCGTCTCCCATGCTGGTCACGACGAGTTGGCCATTGGCTATCGCGAGCGTGGTATCAACGCGAGCGCGGATCGCTTTGACCTTCGCGGCGGGCGGCAGCGCTGATGCTTGCGCGTCCGCCTTCTTGCCCTTCGCCTTGCGCTTAGGCTTCCGCATCTCCCCGTCGCCGGTGTCCGGGCCGCCGCCGACATGCTTTTCCTCCACATCCGCAAGATGTCGGTAGATCGGCTCGCCTCCGGCGGTGCGGACTCGCGTGGCCGTGTGCGCGGCCCAGCCGTTCCACAGCTTCTCCAAGCTCGCGGCCTGCTCGGGTTGGGCTTTCGTGAGATCGTGAAGTTCGGTGCGGTCGGTGGCGAGATTGAACAGCTCCCATGGGCGGCCCCAGTCGGAGACGAGCTTCATGTCGCCAGCGATCACGGCGCGATGATCGAAGAGCTGGAAGTAAAGCGTCTCGTGCGGCGCACGCTGTTCACCGAGGAGAATCGGACGAAGGCTCTTGCCCGGCAACGGCGCGATCTTTTCGCCGGCGAGTTCCGCAGGCCACTTACCACCGCTGACATCCACAATGGTCGCCATGAGATCAATGATGTGCGCCCGCTGATCGGTGATGCCGCCGCGTTGCATTACCGCAGCGGGCCAGGAGGCGATGCAAGCCGTGGAACTGCCACCATTGAACATATTGCGCTTGTAGTGGCGGAACGGCGTCTCGCTCACGTTCGCCCATCCGAGTCCATAACCGAGACGCGAGGTGCCCGCGAGCAGAGCGTCGACTCGGCGATCATCTACCTTGCCGTGATCATAGGGGCTGGCGCCATTGTCACTGAGAAAGATCACGAGCGTATTTTCTTCTTCGCCGAGTTCCTTGATCTTCGCGAGCACGCGCCCGATGGCCTGATCCATGCGATCCACCTGCGCGGCATAGACGGCCATGCGCGCGTCTTCGAAATCCTTCTCCGCATCCGTCAGCGATTCCCACGCCGGGATCGTCTCGGGCCGCGGCGAAAGCGCCCATTCCTTTTTCGTGATGCCCAGCTCGATCTGCCGCGCATAGCGCTGCTCGCGCAGCTTGTCCCAGCCGAGGCGATACCTGCCGCGATACTTGGCGATGTCCTCCGGCCACGCCTGCAAGGGCGCGTGAGGCGCATTGAAGGCGAGGTAGGTGAAGAATGGTTTGCCGGGCTCCTGCGCGTGCGCATCGCTGATGAACTTGATCGCGTAGTCTGCATTCGCATCGGTGGTGTAAAATTTGGCTTCGCTCGCGGGCTTGAAAGGCTTCTCGTCGAGGCGATGCGTGGGGCTGCCATTGAAGTAATGACTGCCGCCGCCGAGATGACCGAAGTAATGATCGAAGCCGCGCTCGACCGGATTCCCATCGAGGTGCCACTTGCCTGCGGCGAACATGTCGTAGCCCGCCGACTTCATCGCCTGACCCATCGTCAGCCCGCGTTTCACGCCGAGTCCACAATCCTGCCAATACTGCCCGCTCATCAGCGAAGCGCGTGTCGGCTCGCACTTCGCGGAATTATAAAATGAAGTGAAGCGCAGCCCTCCCGCCGCGAGCCGGTCCAGATTCGGCGTCGCAATCTCACCGCCGTAGCAGCCGAGGTCCGAGAATCCCATGTCATCGGCAAGGATGAGGAGGATGTTGGGTTTGGAATCTGACGCTGCGTGAAGCGTGGCGAGCGATGCCAGGAGCACGGCAGTGATGCATGCGAGGGTTTGTTTCATGGTGGATTGGTTGGGCCACGACGGTCTCATTCCTTGGCCTTGGCTTCTGCCGACGACTGCGCCAGTTCGTAAAACTCGTGCAGCTTCCGCAGCAGCAGCGTCCGGTCGGGGAGTTGCGTTTGATACTCCGCGATGAGCGCCGGCGAGGCGGTGCGGCTCAGCGCATATTGACGCGACCTCCGTCGCGCCCTTCGGGTTCGCCTGCGGCGAATCTGTCTCGCTCCGCTCGGCTCGACCACCTCGTTGTCCTTGGTCGCGCACAGCAGCACGCCGATGGATGGACGCTCGTGCGGCTTGCGCACATCGCGGTCGAGAGCTTCGAGATAGAATTCCAGTTTACCGAGATGCTCGGGCTGGAACTCCTCAATCTTCAGCTCGAACGCCACGAGGCACTGCAATTCACGATGGAAAAACAGCAGGTCGATACGGAAATCCCGACCGCCGACTTGCAGCACATACTGCTCGCCGACGAAGGCGAAATCCCGTCCCAACTCGATGAGGAACTTCTTCAAATTGGCGACGAGTCCGCGCTGGAGGTCGCCTTCGGAATGGCCTTCCGGCAGGTCGAGAAAGTCGAGCAGGTAGCTGTCTTTGAACACGCTCCCGACGGCGGGATGCAATTGTCTCAGCAGTGCTGAGACTTTTGGCGGGGCGAGCACCGCCCGCGCGAACAGCGCGGCATTCAGTTGTCGCTCCAACTCGCGGCTGCCCCATTTTTCTTTCGCCGCCAACCGCAGGTAGAACTCGCGCTCCTCGGGCCGCTTGCAGCGCATGAGAATGAGCAGGTTGTGCGTCCACGGCAATTGTCTCACCAGTGGTGAGACTTTTGTCTCGGTTCGGTAAGTTTGATAAAACTGACGCATTCGGAACAGATTCGGGCGGGTGAACCCTTTGATGTCGGGATGCCGCCGCGCGATGAAGCGCGCCAGTTCATCCACCACGCCCTCGCCCCACGCCGCCGTCTCGATTTTCCCGCTGATGAACTCGCCGACCTGCCAATAAAGGTCCACCAGCTCCGTATTCACCGCCTGCAACGCCCGCCCGCGAGCCGCCTGAATCATCCCGACCACTGCGCGGAAAGTCGCCTCGCGCCCGCCCGCCACGGCCCGCACAGCTTTGCCACCGCCGGGCTTCGCTGGCTGGAGGCCTTTGGATTTGGTCGGGCGTTTGGGTTTCATGGTGGTGATGCGGGTTTATTGGCGCGCGATTTCCATTACTCGGTCGCCTTGCCGCCGCGCAGGGCGAAAGGCTCGTCGTTGTCCTTGAGAAGATGTCATTGGTTGGTGCCCTTGGGCTTGGAGGCCGACTGCAATTCGGACCTCGTCCAGACTCCGTCACCATCACTATCGTAGTTTTTGAAACGCTGCTCCAGGGCTGGAACGGTCGGGCCGGTGCGTCCGTTGAGAAATTCCGCCAATGTGACTTTGCCGTCTTTGTTGACGTCGCGCAGCTCGAAGAGGTCCGCAGCGGACGATGCGGCGGACTTGCTGGCTTCCTTGGCTTCCGCGGCTTTCTTCTTCTTCGCCTTGCCTTCCCCTTTTTCTTCCGCATCCGACGGCGCGGGTGCGGGTTTGCCGTCGAGGTAGAAGTCATAATACTCCTCCCAAGTCTTGGCCATTGGGCGGAGGTTGATTCCGGGGGGCTGGAGTTCAGCGGCCCAGGCTTCAAGTTTGGTGCGCAATCTCTTCGCGAGTTCGGGCTGCTGCGCGAGCTGGCTATGTTTCTCTTCACGATCCACTTCGAGATCGTAGAGATAGCTGCGCTTGCCGCCGACGAGCAGCTTCCATTTGCCTTCGCGAATCGCGGACTGCGCTTCCCATCGCCAGAACAGCGCCTCATGCGGCGCGCCTTTCGCCTCACCGGTGAAATAAGGGATCACATTCACACCATCGAGCAGTGGATCATGCGGCAGCCCTGCAAGCGCGACCGCGGTGGCACCGACATCAAGAGAGATCACGGGG
>JANPIS010000553.1:0-1824 GCA_031425095.1 Chthoniobacteraceae bacterium | reverse complement strand
CTCGAGCTGCTGAATCCCGGGATGACGCAGGATGTACTCGCGCATTTTCCGAGCACCCGCCGCCAGAAAATCCTCGCTGCCGCTTCTCCCGCGGTGCGCAAGCAGTGGATGCGCAACGAAGGTTTCGCCGAGGAAACCGTGGGGCGCATGATGGAGCCGCCGCTCGCGGTCTTCCGGCCGGAGCTGACGATCGCGGAGGCCACCCAGGAACTCCGTGAACTCGTGGCTCGCGCGTTCATCACCTACATCTTCGTCGTCGATGAACACGAACGCCTGCTCGGCGTCGTGGCGATGCGCGAGATGCTCCTCGGCAATCCGGCGCAGCGGCTCGATGCGATCATGATCCCCAAGCCGTTTCATCTCACGCCAACGATGCCGCTCTCCGATGCGATGAAGGAAACGATCCTCCGGCACTATCCGGTCTATCCGGTCTGCGATGCCGAGGGCCGCTTGGTGGGATTGGTGCGCGGGCAGACGCTCTTTGAGGCGCAGGCGGTGGAGCTGAGCGCGATGCCGGGATCGATGGTCGGTGTCGAAAAAGAGGAGCGCCTCAGCACGCCGTGGCCGCGCAGCCTGAAGTTTCGTCACCCGTGGCTGCAGCTCAATCTGCTCACCGCCTTCATCGCCGCGGCCGTCGTCGGCATCTTCGAGCACACCATCGACCGCATCGTCGTGCTCGCCGTCTTTCTCCCCGTGCTCGCCGGCCAGTCTGGAAACACCGGTTGCCAGGCGCTGGCGGTGGCGTTGCGCGGCATGACGCTCGGTGAACTCAAGGCCGGCAAAGCGAAGCAACTCGTCGGCAAGGAGGCCCTGCTCGGCTTCTTCAACGGTGCCTTCGTCGGCGTGACCGCCGGGCTCGGCATGTTCTTCTACGCGTCGATGCAGGGGAATGCGGATGCCTTAAAGCTCGGGATCATCGTGCTCGTCGCGATGACGGTGAGTTGCGTGCTGAGCGGCATCTCCGGAGCGCTCGTGCCGCTCGCGCTGAAACGGATGGGCGCGGACCCCGCCACCGCCTCGAGCATCTTCCTGACGACGGCCACGGACGTGGCCAGCATGGGCACCTTCCTCGGCCTCGCGACGCTTTTCATCCGCCCGTGAGGCTCGAAGTCGCGCTCGGTCCGAAGCCCGATCTGCGGGACTTCGTCGCCCGTAATCTTCCCGACGGCGATTTCCGCCGCATCGTGCTGAAGCCGAATTGGGTGAAGCACCAGGAACGCCCGGAGTTCCCGATCGAAGCGCTGGTCACCAGCACCGCGCTGATCGAGGCCACGATCGAGGCGTGTCTCGCGAAGTATCCGTCGATCGCGACGATCAGCATCGGCGATGTGCCGCTGCAGACCTGCGATTGGTCCGCATTGATCCAGCAGAGCGGCGTCGATCGGCTCATCGAGAAGTATCTCGGGCACACCGCGCCGGTTATCCGCTTCCTCGATCTGCGCCGTGAGCGCTGGACGCCGCGAGGTGGCTTCATGGAGCTGGACTCCGCGCATCCGGGCGATCCGCTCGGCTACAGCGAAATCGTCCTCGACGGGGGCAGTCTACTCGAGGAAGTGAGTCACAATGCGGATTCCTTTCGCGTGTCGGACTATGATCCCGCGGAGACCGTGAGCGTGCATCGGCGCGGCGTGCATCGGTATCTCGTCGCGCGGACCATTCTCGACGCCGACCTCTTCATCAACTTGCCGAAGATGAAGACGCATCAGAAGACCGGCATCACTGGCGCGTTGAAGAATCTCGTCGGCATCAACGGCTCCAAAGCGCACCTCGTGCATCACCAGCTCGGGCGGCCGTCGGAGGGCGGCGATGAGTTTCCGGACGATG
>JANPIS010000552.1:0-2467 GCA_031425095.1 Chthoniobacteraceae bacterium | reverse complement strand
CTGGTGGCCGTGGTGGATGATCGCGGGAGCATTCCTGCTGCTCGTGGCCGTGAGCGGTTTGGCCTGGCGTGAGCGCCAGCGGCGGGCGTGGCTCGCCTTCGGCTGGTGGTGGTTCCTCGGCACGCTCGTGCCGGTGATCGGTCTCGTGCAAGTCGGCTCGCAGTCGATCGCGGATCGGTACACCTACGTGCCTCTCCTCGGAATCTTCACGATGCTGGCCTGGGCGGTCGCGGAGTGGGTCGAAAGGCGACCTCGTCTGCGTGTTCCTACTGCCGCAGTCGCGACCGGGCTCCTGGCGCTCTGCGTTTTCCGGACCACCGCACAAGTGAAGGTCTGGCGCGAGCCGATCGGCCTGATCGAACACATGCGTTCCGTGATCGGCGAACATCCGGTCGTCTATCGCGAGATGGCGACTGCATTCCTCGTGGCTGGCCGCTCGGAAGGAGAAGTGATGGCGCAGTATCGCCGAGGCCATGAACTCGCGCCGGACTATCCATTTTTCCTCCACGAACTGGGCACCTACGCGGCGCGGCAGGGACGCTTCGATGAAGCGCACTCCTTGCTCAATCGCGTCCGGGAACTCACGCCGCGCGACGTCAGCCCGTATCACAATCTCGCCAGCGTCTGCAAAATGCAGGGTCGGCTCGACGAGGCAGTCACGCACGTCCGCCGCGCGATGGAGTTCGGCCCGAGCGACCCGGACCCGCGGCGGTTACTCGCCGAGATCCGCGTGCGACAAGGCCGGCTCACCGAGGCCCGTGACGCGCTGCTCGAGGCGATCCGTTGCGACCGCTGGGACTGGCTCGCCTATAATGAACTCGGCACCGTGTACCACACGCTCGGTCGGTCCCGTGAAGCGGTCGCAAGTCTCGAAAAAGCCCACTGGATGAATCCGGGCGACGAAGTCGTGTCCGCCAATCTCGCGGCCGCCCGTGCGAAAGCGCGCTGACGGCTGCCTTTCCCTCCGCGGGGAATCGCTGCACATTGCGCGAACGATGCCCGATCTCGTCCTGGCCACCCTCAACGCGCGCTACATCCATTGCGCGTTTGGACTGCGCTACCTCCTGGCGAATCTCGGTGAGTTGCGGAGCCGCGCCGAGATCGCGGAATTCGATATCAATCAGCGACCGATCGAGATCGTCGAAGCGCTGCTGCGCCGGGAGCCGCGGATCGTCGGGCTTGGGGTGTACATTTGGAATGTCGCGCAGACCACGGAAGTCGTGGCGCTGCTGAAGCGCTTGCGTCCGGATGTGGTCGTGATCCTCGGCGGCCCGGAGGTGAGCTACGAAACCGAGGGTCAGGAGATCGTGCGGCTCGCGGATCACACGATCACCGGGGAGGCGGACCTGAAGTTTGCGGAAGTCTGCACCGCGCTCTTCGCGGGCGAGGAGTTGCCAAAGATCATTGCGGCCGAGGTGCCCACGCTCGAACGCATCGCGCTCCCCTACGAACTGTACAGCGACGAAGACCTCCGCCACCGTGTGCTCTACGTCGAGGCGTCGCGCGGTTGTCCCTTCACTTGTGAGTTCTGCCTTTCGTCGCTCGAAGTCCCGGTGCGCGCCTTTGCCCTTGAGCCTTTCCTCGCGGCGCTCGATCGGCTGCTCGCGCGGGGTGCGCAGCAATTCAAGTTCGTCGATCGCACGTTCAACCTGCATCTCCCGACGAGCACTGCGATCCTTCAGTTCTTCCTCGAACGCTGGCGCGACGGACTCTTTCTTCATTTTGAAATGATCCCCGACCGGCTGCCCGAGGCACTCCGCGGGATCATCGCGAAGTTCCCGCCCGGTGCATTGCAGTTCGAGGTCGGCATCCAGACCTTCGACAACGCCACGTCGCGCAACATCAGCCGCCGGCAGAACGTCGCGAAGCTCGAAGAAAACTTCCACTACCTGCGCGAACACACTGGTGTCCACATCCACGCCGATCTCATCGTCGGCCTGCCCGGCGAGGACGTCGCGAGCTTTGGGCGGGGGTTTGATCGCCTCGTTGCGCTGCGGCCGCAGGAGATTCAGATCGGCATCCTGAAGCGCCTCCGCGGGACGCCGATCGTCCGCCACGATGCAGAGTGGGGGATGGTGTATAGCCCGCAGCCACCCTACGAAATTTTGCAAACGAGCCTCATCGACTTCCCGGCGATGCAGCGGATGCGCCGCTTCGCGCGTTACTGGGATCTCGTGGCGAACAGCGGCAACTTCCTTACCACGACACCGCTCCTCTGGGCCGGTGGCGCTTCCCGTTTCGAATCATTCCTGCGCTTCAGCGACTGGCTCGCGGCCACCCTTGGTCAGCGGCACGGCATCGCGCTCGCGACTCTCGCCGAGAGCCTGTGGAAGTTCCTGACCGCGGAGCTCGGTCTTGCCGCGGAACTCGCGACCGATGCGCTGACCGACGACTGGAAGCGCGGCGGACACGGCGATCGGCTGCCATTTCTCGAACCCACATCGCGGCGCGCGCCGTCTGGCCCGCC
>JANPIS010000551.1:0-6431 GCA_031425095.1 Chthoniobacteraceae bacterium | reverse complement strand
CGATAGGGAGCGTGCCCGAGGCGGAGCAGGTAATCGACGAGTGACTTCCCCGCGTCGGTCTCCGCATTCGTCGCGCGCAGCGCGGAGACGATGAAATGAAACGGGCGCTTGAACTTCTCGCCGCGCATCTCCGGCGCGAGGAACTCCGGCGTGGCGAAAAGGGCGCGCAGGGTGGTGCGGATATCGCCACGGGAATCGGCAAAGGCGCGCGCCGTGGCCTGCACGGCGGATGCGGGTGGTTCGTCGGCGATGAAGCGGCGGCAGAGTTTCCACGCAACGAACTGCGCGCAGCTCGGATGCGCCGTGACGATCTCGAGCACGCGATCGAGATCCGCAGGCCCGAGCCCGGCGGGGATCTCCTGGCCGAGCACACGCTTCGGGCCGTCGTCATGCTGGCCCTTCTTGAATTCGACGCGGCCTTTGAAGAAGCCCTTCTTCGGCCGCACGGTCCAGCCGGTGAGGCAGCGCGCCACTTCCATCACGTCCTCCTGCGTGTAGCCGCCATGGACGCCGAGGGTGTGCAGTTCGAGCAGCTCGCGCGCGTAGTTTTCGTTCGGCTTTTCCTCGGGCTTGCTGCGCTTGTTCACGCGGCCATCGAGGTACCAGAGCATCGCCGGACTCACGGCGCTGGCGCGGATGAGATCGCGGAAATTCCCGAGCGCATGCGTGCGGACGGTGTCGCGATCGTCCGCCGCGGTGAGCCACCGGCAGTCGCCCTTCGAGGGATCGACATTCAGGTGGTCGCGCCAGAAATGGACCATCACCTCGTAAAGCTGACGCGTGCTGAGCACCGCGCGGAGGATCGTCGCGCGGGTGAGATCCGCGAGGAGCACCTTCTCCTTGTACTCGTACAGATCGCCCACGCGGGCGCCGCGATCTTTCAGTGCGGGAAAGAGCTGCTGCAGCGCGTCTTTGTCATCCCCGCCGCGCGGGAAGATCTTGCTCTCGGGATCGGCGAGACTCTCGAACTCATGGCGGATCACGCGCTCGCAAAGCCGGTCGTCGAGCTTCTCGGGCGCGAGTTGCTCTTCGAGAAATGCGGACGCCCCCATCGCCGAGACGCGCGCGTGATCGCCAGGCGCGGCGCCGAAGGTGAGGCGGTTGAGGAAGTGCGCGGCGGCGTCGAGCGTCGTGGATGGCGGCGCGGTGAGCGCACCGGCCAGCGGAGGCGCAGTCGGCTTGCCGAGGAAGCGGCGCACGTCATTGCGCACCGAGCGTCCATCGCAGCCCGCGAGCGCTCCCGCACTGAGCGCGAGGAAATGGCGGCGGCTCAGGTTCACGGGGCCGGGCTGGACAGGACCGCAGACACCTCCGCTGGCGCCACCACTGGCGCTGGCTGTTCGCGGCGGTGGCGCGCGAGCACGAAGGCCCCGGCACCGGCGATGAAGGCGAACGGCATAAGCACAAAGGTGCCGAGAAACGGCAGGACAAAGGTCAGCGCGAGCACGATGCCGCCGCGCATTCCGGCGCGCCACGGCTGCTGCTCATCGAGGGTCGAGCGCAAGCCGCGGCCGATGCGCAGAGCGAGGCCCGCGGAGCCGAAGAGGGCGACGAGTGCGGCGAGGAGTACGAGTCCAAGTCCGAATACCTTCACCCCGCCATTGCCAGCCTTGCTGCTGATCGCAAACCCGATCACCACCACCGGCACAAAGGTGAGCAGACCGACCAGGGTCGCCTTCACCGGCTGCCTCATGCGCTCCGCGCAGCGCTCGACGAACTCCGGGAAGAGTCCGGTCGCCATGAGCCAGTAGGCATTGAAGACGATGACGAAACCGAGGATGACGAAGAGGAAGGTGAAGACGTCGGCGAGGTTCATGGCGGGGTGGATGGAAAGAGGACGCGGGTTACGTGTGCCATAGACGCGGCCGACTGGCACGCGGTTACGCGGGATCTGCGACCGGCCAAAAGCCTCGGTGACGGATTACTCCGGCGGCGCGGGCTTCGGGTCGAGGAAACGCAGTGACGTGATGAAATCAACCGCGCGCTGAAGCACCACATCGCGCATCGGCGGCGACGCTTTGGCCGCGCGCGCGCGCTGGGCGGACTCCAGTGCTTCGAGCTCCGGATTCACTCCAGCGACGAGTGCGGCTTCATTCATCCGCGGATGTTCCTTTTCAAAAACGAGGTCGGCCAGCGGCTTCTCCTTCGCGGCAGCGAGCACGGAGTCCGTTGTCTCCTGCGGCACGTCCACGCGCAGGTCGGGGCTCAGGCCGCCGGGAAAAACGGGCGCGCCCTCCGGCAGGACGACTTCGGCCACGGCGGCGCGCAACACGCGTCCACTGGGCAGGGCGAGGTCCGCAAATTCGACCGCTTCCCCTTTCGTCTGCTGCCCGATGACCATGGCGCGGGTCTGCGCGCGCAGCACCGCAGCGATCACTTCCGCGCTGCCGGCGCTGTCGCCATCGACGAGCACCACGAGCACGCCGGTGTACTTCGGCTCATCGCGCGAAGTCAGTACCCGCTCCTCCTGCGCGCGCGGTTTGCGCACGGTGAAGAGCACCTGGCCTTTCGGTGTGAAGCGGCGGCAGACTTCCGCCGCGCGTTCGTAGTCCGTGCCGGCAGGCGTCGCACGCAGATCGAGGACCAGCGCACTGAGCGACCGTCCGGTGAAGTCGGCGAGTGCTTCGTCGAGTTTCGTGACGTGTTCTTCCGTCAATGATCCGAGGCGAATGTAAGCGATCCGCCCGTCGAGGACCTCGGCGCGAAAGGGGCTCGCCGCCGCTGCCGAAGCCGTCCCCGCGGTGACGAGCGTCGCGCCCGTGCCGAGCCGGTCGAGCAGGCCTTGCAAGGTGGCACGTTTCACCTCCTGCTCATCGAGCGCCGCTGGCGTGAGGTAATGATCGCGGAGCAACGTGACCGCTTCCTCGAGGTCATCCGGCGAGAGCGCGTCGATCGCCGTAGAGCGCGACGGCAGCGCGGAGATCTGCGCGTGATTCGTGGCGCCGGCGCAGAGGGTGAAGACGGCGAACGCAAGGCTCGCTCCGGGTTTCATAAGGTGGCGGCGAAGCTAGGTCGGAAGCCCCTTCACCGCAATATCCCGCCGAAACTGTGCGCCCTCGAAATGGATCGCGGCCACTGCTTCGTAAGCGCGGGCGCGCGCCGCGGGCAGATCCGCCGCGAGCGCGGTGACGCCGAGCACGCGACCACCAGCGGTCACGAAATGCTCACCGTCCCGGCGCGTGCCGGCATGAAAGACCGTGGTGCCAGCGGGCACCTGATCGAGTCCGCTGATCGGCAGGCCCTTCGCATATTCGCCGGGATAGCCGCCGGACGCCATCACCACGCAGACGGCCGCGCCGGCTTTCCAACGCGCGGGGACTTCGGCGAGGCGGCCATCGATCGTCGCCTCCAGCAGATCCACGAGATCGCTCTCGAGCCGCGTGAGCAGGACCTGCGTCTCGGGATCGCCGAAGCGGCAATTGAACTCGAGCACCTTCAGCCCGCCGGGCGTGATCATGAGTCCGGGGAAAAGCATGCCGCGATATTCGATCCCGTCGGCCTTCAGTCCGGCGATGAAACGGTCGAGCACCTCGGTGCGCACGCGGGCTTCGAGGGCCGGAGGGAGGATGCGTGAGGCAGGGCTGAAGGTGCCCATGCCGCCGGTGTTCAGGCCTTCGTCGCCGTCGAGCGCGCGCTTGTGATCCTGCGCGCTGGGGAAAAGGAGATACCCACGGCCATCGACGAGCGCGTGGATCGAACACTCCTGGCCCTCGAGGAATTCCTCGATCACCACCTGCCGCCCGGCGTCGCCGAACTTCCGCGCCTCCATGATCTCGCGAATCGCCGTCTCCGCCTCGGGGAGATCCTGCGCGATGATCACGCCCTTGCCGAGCGCGAGCCCGTCGGCTTTCACCACGAGCGGATAGCTCGACTTCTGCGCAAAGCGGAGCGCCTCACTGCTCTCGGAAAAACTCTCGGAGCGCGCCGTGGGGATGCCGTGCCGGCGCATGAATTCCTTGGCGAAAACCTTCGACGACTCGAGCTGCGCGGCGCGCTGATTCGGCCCGAAGATGCGCAGGCCTGCAGCGGTAAAAACATCGACGATGCCCGCGGCAAGCGCGTCGTCTGGTCCGACCACCGTCAGGTCGATCTGCTCCTCGCGAGCAAACTGGATGATCCGCTCGTGCTCGTGGATGCCGATCGGCACCAGCGTCGCGTCCTGGCCGATGCCGGCATTGCCGGGCGCGCAGAAGACGGCGCTGACGCGCGGGCTTTGCCGGAGCTTCCAGACGAGGGCGTGTTCGCGGCCGCCGCTGCCGAGGACGAGGATTTTCATGGAGCGCGGAGACTAGGGGCGCGGAGTGTGGGAGGCAATCGTACGCCGCCGCGGCAGGAATTAGCCACGGATGAAACACGGATGGGATTCGGTGTGTGCAGTGTGTCGCGCCCTTCGGTCAATTTATCCGTGTTTCATCCGTGAGGATCCGTGGCTCACCACTCGATGCCAATCGCTCATCGCGCAAAGTGGTGCAGCGCGTCGGTGTGCTGGCCGTTGCGCTCCCAGCGGAGGAATTGCGTGACGGCTCGCGTGACGAAGATCTTCGCTTCCGCCACGGCGTCGCGGAGCGTGAGGCCTTTGCCGAGCCCCGCGGCGATCGCGGCGGAGTAGGTACAGCCCGTGCCGTGCGTCGAGACGCCCTCGACGAAGGGCGCGGTGAACTCTGCGATTCCGTCGCGCCCGCAGAGGAGATCCGTGGCAATCGACTCGCGCAGATGCCCGCCTTTGATCAGGAAACTTGTGCCGTATTGCGCCGCGAGCTCGACACCGGCAGTGCGCATTTCTTCGACGCTGGTCACGGAGCGACCGAGCAGTGTGCGCACTTCGTCGAGATTCGGCGTGATCACGGTGGCGTGCGGAAAGAGGCGCTCGCGATAAAACGCCACAGCGTCGTCCAGCAGCAGCGGATCGCCGCTCGTCGCCACCATCACGGGATCGACGACGACCCGCGGACGCGGCGACGTTTTTCCGAGACACTCCTCGAGCGTGTCGCAGACGGCGGAGATGATTTCGCGCGAGTAGAGCATCCCGGTTTTCAGCGCGGCGATGGGGAAGGCGGTGAAGAGCAGCCGGATCTGCTCGGCGACGATCGCCGGCTCGATCGCCTGGATTGCGGTCACTTTCCCCGGCACCTCCGCGACCACACACGTGATGGCGGTGAGACCGTAAGTGCCGAGTGCGGACATCGTCTTGAGATCGGCTTGCACGCCGGCGCCGGCGCTGTTGTCGGAACCGGCAATGGAAAGGATGGCGGGGAGCATCAAAGAAAAAAATCAGGGACGGAGAATGCATGACAAACGATCTCCATTCCGAGCTTCATTCTTATTCCACCATCTGCATTCTCCCTCGCCTTCATGCCCGCCCATCTCTCCGAACTCTCCGGCCTGCGCGCCACGGTCGATCGTGTCCTGCACATGCCACACCTCGACGCGCCGCCGGATCGCCCGCATCCCTATGTGTATTTCATCACCATCCACAATGACTCGACCGAGATCGTGACGATCAAGGGACGCAAGTGGGTGGTCACGGACGTGGATGGCAATCGCACGGTGGTCGAGGGCGACGGCGTGGTCGGGCAAACTCCGCGGCTCGAGCCGGGCCAGCATTTTTCCTACAACAGCTACCACGTGATCGGCTGTGACAGCGCGGCGGAAGGAGCGTTCTTCGGCACGACGGAATCGGGCGAAGGCGTCTTCACCCGCATCCCGGAGTTTGTGATGAAAGTGCCGGCGTCGGAGTAAGTGAACACCGCGCGCTAAGCCGGCGGCTGCCGCTCGGCTTCCACCTCGGATTTCGGGCTCTTCGTCCCGAAGCGACTCTCCGTCCCCGCGACCAGCCGGGCGATATTGCTCCGGTGCCGTCGGATCACGAGCAGCGCCGCCGCCACGGCAAAGTAGAAATTTCCCCATCCGTGCAGGCCGCCGAAAAAGAGCAGACCCACGACCACGACCGGGAGCGCGACGGCAGCGAGGAGTGAGGCGAGGGAAACGTAGCGGGAGATCTTGAAAACGGCGGCCCAGATCGCGAGCACGATGATCGCGGCGAGCGGCATCATCCCGAAGATCACGCCGAGCGACGTGGCCACCCCTTTGCCGCCCTTGAAGCGCAGCCAGACGGGAAAATTGTGGCCGAGGATGCAGCCCATCGCGGCGGCGATCCCGGCAAAATCCGCCGCGAGAAATTGCGTGCGCTCGGCGCCATGCGGCAACGGCACGGTCCAGCCCCAGCGCGCCGCGAGCCATTTCCCGACCAGCACGGCGACAAGCCCCTTGCCTACATCGCAGAGGAATGTCGTGAGCCCCCACTTCCTTCCCATCACCCGCCAGACGTTCGTCGCGCCGATGTTCTTGCTCCCGTGCTCGCGGATATCGAGGCCCTGCGACTTGGAAATGATCAGCCCAAACGGAATCGAGCCGAGCACGTAAGCGGCGAG
>JANPIS010000550.1:0-8366 GCA_031425095.1 Chthoniobacteraceae bacterium | reverse complement strand
AGCGGATGGATGCCATTCTTGAAGAGCGTGTCGAGCGAGCGCTGGAATGCGGCGTGTCCACCGCTGCTGAAATCCACGGCGCCGTCGCCCGGAGTGTTGCCGACCTTCGAGGGATAACACACGAGATCCGCGCCGAGCACCTCAAACCACCACTTGCCCACGTCCGAGTCTTCGAAGCCGCGGAAGTTCGCCTGCAAGTCCGCGGCCGTTTTCGGCTGGTAAGGCCAGATCCAACTATGTCCATCGAAGGTCGCGATCGCCGTGCGCGTTTCTTTCACACCCGTCGCGCGGCCCGCGGACCACGCGGCCACTTCGTCCGCCGTCAACGGCACCAACTTCGCATAACAAACGGTCGCGGGCAGTCCGGGCTGCGGTGCGATTTCGAGCGTCTGCCCATCGAGAAACGCGATCGTGAGGAACTGTTCCTGGATGGCGTCGCGGCGATCCGGCAGATGCGGAAGATTGCACGCGAGGTGACGGAACACCGGCTCATCCGTCAGCCGAGCCTTGAGCCCATTGCGCACCTCTTTGATCCCACCCGAGACCGTCGCGAGTCCCAGATACACCGCGTGCCAGCCGCGCGCCGCGAGTGGCAATCGCACCGGAGGAGCTCCCGTGCTGCCATAAGCAGAGAGCGCCCAGCCGTTCAGACTTTCCGTCGAAAATGGAATGACCTTCCACTTTCTCTTCACGCGGCGCCCCTTGGTCAGCGCCGACGCCAGCGTGACTTCGGCGAGATTCGTAACCAGCGTCGCCGAACCGTTCTGAGACCATTGGCGGGAGTCGTTCGGAAACATCTCCGCCGCGACGGTGCTGGAGAGGAGCAGCAGGGCTGCAAAGACTTTACGCAGAGGGAACGATGCGACGCGCATCAGGCGATCGTTTCAGAATGGCCCGACCGCGTCAGGCGTAAACCATCCGCAGGCTATCGCTCCAACGCGTATGCCATCGCCGCATCCAGCGACATCTCGCGTCCTTCCTTCCTCGCCGCAGCGGCGGCCTCCGTCGCCAGATGCTTCGCCGCGACCGCGATGAGTTCTCGGAAAGCGGGATGGTCCGCCGTCTGGGATACGCTGCCAGACTTCGCGCGCAACCCTTCCGCAGCTCCGAGGAGCTTCGCGCCCCGCTCGAATTTTCCCTGCGCGATCGCGAGCACGCCGAAGGCCTCGATCGGGTAGGGCATTCCCCAACGATTGCCGAGAGCGATCCCGTCCCGCATACACCCCGTGAAGCGCGCATGTGCTTCCTCATATTCTCCGAGCACCGTCGCCTCAATCCCCAGCGACCAATCGACAATCACGATCTGCCACGTGTCGCCGAGACTCTGGTAGAGGGCATGACTCTCGCGGTCCAGCGCGAGTGACCGTGGGTGATCGCGGCGAGCGGCGGCCAGGATACCCTCGGCATGGCAGAGGTGCGCCGTGAGGCGTGCGTCGTTGAGCTGCGCAGCGAGCGGTTTGGCTTCTTCAAAAAGCGCCTCCGCCGCATCCAAATCCCCTCCATCCCATGAGTAGAGACCGAGATTCCCGAGCGCCAGAGCGGCACCGCGGGCATCGCCGATCTCCCGACAGATCGCCAGCGCCTCGCGCTCATACGCGGCACCCGCAGCCATGTCATCGTTGATCCACGCCATGCGCCCGGCGGCGGACAAGGCCCGGGCGCGCACCGCATCGCGCGCGGCCGCATCTGGATGCGCAAGCAGTCGCGCCAGATCCTCCCGTGCGTCCTTGAAAAAGCCCTGCACTTCCACATGACGGGCGATCGCCGTGAGCAGTCGCAGTCCTTTCTGCGCCTGGCCGGGAAGCTCCGTGCTCGCCTCCACGGCGTAGCGGAAATTGAAATCGTCCGGCTCGAGACGAACCAGCCACTCGCGCTGCTCAGGGCCCATGGTCTTTGGCTCGGTCTCCTCTGCATAGCGCAGGAAAAAATCGAGGTGTCGCAGCCGGTAGGCGTCGGATTCCCCCGCCTCGATGAGCTTCTCGTTGCTGTAATCCCAGATTGACTCCAGCATCACATAACGTGCGCCGTGTTCGGGCGATTTTTCCACCTGCACGAGCGACTTATCCACGAGCTGCGTGAGCAGATCGACGATCCCATACGGATCCAGTCCACCGTCCGAGCACACCTTTTCGATCGCCTCGAGAGTACGCCCGCGCGCAAAGACGGAGAGGCGCCGCAAGAGCATCCGCTCTTCTTCGCTCAGCAGGTCGTAACTCCAGTCGATCAGCGACCGCAGCGTCTGCTGCCGCGGCACCGCGGTCCGGCTGCCGGTCGTCAGGAGGTGAAAGCGATCGTCGAGGCGTTCGACGATCTGCTGGAGCGTGAGCACCTTCACCCGCGCCGCGGCGAGCTCGATGGCCAGCGCGATGCCATCGAGACGCCAGCAAATGCGCGCGATCGTTGGCGCGTTCTCATTCGTGAGCTGAAAGGCCGGACGGGCGATCCGCGCTCGGTCGATGAAAAGTCGCACCGCCTCGTACTGCGTGAGCCGCTCGACCGCGTCCGGTCCATCCGCGATCTCGCGCCAATGATCCGGCAACGACAGCGCGGGCACCGGCCACGCCGTCTCCCCGGCGATGCCGAGTGGTTCGCGGCTGCTCGCCAGGATGCGCAGCCGCGGGCACGCACGCAGCAGCGTCTCGGCGAGGCGCGCGCACGCGGCGATGACGTGCTCGCAGTTGTCGAAGATGAGAAGCAGCGCGCGGCCGCGGAGGTAGCCCGTGAGCGTTGCGGTCAGCGTGCGTTCCGGTTCCTGTCGGAGATCGAGCGCCGCCGCGACTGTCTCCGGCACCACCGCGGCATCGTCGATCGTCGCAAACTCCACCAGCCACACCCCGTCCGCGAAGCTGTCGAGCACCTCCGCCGCCACCTGCAGCGAGAGCCGCGTTTTTCCGGTGCCACCCATTCCGCTCAGCGTCAGGAGCCGGGTGCTCTCCAGCAGCCGCTTCACTTCGGCCATTTCCTTTTCGCGGCCGACGAAACTCGTGAGCTGGATCGGCAGATTGTTCGGGATGCTCTCGAGCGAACGCAGCGGCGGAAACTCCGATGGCAGATCCTGCGCGTAGAGCTGATAGAGATGCTCGGCGCGCGCCAGATCGCGCAGCCGATGCTCCCCGAGCGAACGCACCTGCACACCCTCGGGCAATTGATCCCGCACGAGCTCCTGGGTCGCCAGCGAGAGGAGCACCTGCCCGCCGTGCGCCGTGGCCAGCATCCGCGCCACGCGATTCAGCGCCTGGCCGAAGTAATCCCCATCCCGGTGCTCCGCGGCGCCCGTGTGCAGCGCCATCCGCACCTTGAGTTCCCCCACTTCCTCCCAGGTCTCCGCACGCAAAGCCCGCTGCGCAGCGAGTGCGCCATTCAATCCTCGCTGCGCTGTATCGAAGGCCACGCAAAAAGCATCGCCCACCGTCTTGAACACCAGCCCACCCTGCGTCTCGAACGCCGCGCGGAGCAATGCATCATGCCGCCCGAGCATGCGCCGCATCGCATCCGGATGGCGCTCCCACTTTTTGGTGCTGCCTTCGATGTCGGTGAAAAGAAACGTAATCGTGCCAGTCGGAGCGGCCATGCGCGTCGAATGTCCTTCAGCCCCTCCGGCGCCGAAAGGAAAAACCGATCGGGCTGATGCGAGCGAACCGCTACCTCCCTGCTGGCAACCACTGCACTGCGTCGATGACGACATAGCCATCGGCACCGCGATTCGCGATGGTGACGGCTCCCGTGGTCCCGAAATCAAACGTCCCGAGGGCGCTAAAAAGACCGTCGATCTTCGGCACCTCCTTCTGACTGATGGTGACGCTTGCTTTGCCGCCGGCGTGCTCGATTTCCACCACGATCTTCGAAGAGCGGTTGCTGTTCGGCGGATACGCGAGGCGGACTTCGTAGCGGCCCGGTTTGGGGAGCATTGCCTCGAAGCGCGCGGTGGCGTTGCCATCCTGCGCTTTGCCGTCGTGGCGGTAGCCATCGCCCACGAACTTCGCGGCGGAGAAGCTTTCCTTCCATGCGCCGGTGAGCTTTGCGGCGGCATCGTCCACGACGATCCCTTCGAGCGTCGCGGGATCCATGCCGCGGCTGCCGTGGGCCCCGCCTGCCGGACGCGGGCCGGTGTAGGCGAGCACCTGGCCATCCTTCAGCAGGATCTCGCGGAGCTTTGCATAGGGCACATCCTGCACGGCGAGGCCGGCATCGATCGCCAGCGCGGCGGCGGTCGCGGCGGATTGGCCGAGGATCATGAAGACGGGCTCCATGCGGATGCTGCCGTAAGCGATGTGGCTCGCGGACAGGGCGACGGGGACGAAGAGATTTGCGCACTGGGCACGCTTCGGCACGAGCGAGCCGTAGGCGATTTCATACGGGCCTTTGGTGCCGACACCGATGTCACCTTCGTTCTGCACGTGACCTTCCGGGGTGATGTAACGCTGCACGTTGTGCGAATCGATCGTATAGCTGCCCATGCCCACGGAGTCCGGCGTCGGGCGTTTCTGCAGCAACTCATTTTCCGTCATCACATACTGGCCGATCATGCGCCGGGCTTCGCGGATGTAGAGCTGGTGCGACCAGTTCCCATGGTCGGTGAATTCGTCCTTCGGCAGCCCCCACTTGCGCATTTCTTCCTGCACGTCTTTCGGCACGCGCGGGTCGTTCGCGATGAAGTAGAGCCAGCCCTTCTGATACGTCTCGTGCTCGCGGATGATCTCCCGGCGGCGCTCGTAGGTGGCCTCCGGGTAGTCGTAGTTGAAGCCGATGTTGTCGGTGCTGAAGGGGCCGTGGTTGTTCGTGTCGGTCTTATGATTCGGGATCGGGTCGAACTTGCCGAAGGTCTGCCGCCAGCCGGCATCGAAGACGCGCACGAGGAGTTCGTATTGCTTTGGGTCGTAGCCTTCGGGCTTGGGAAAGGGGATGCGGTTCTCGGGATGATCAGTGAGGCACATGCGGAAGCAGTAGGCCTGCACGCGCTTGTCGCCGGCGCCGTATTCCCCCGGCGGTTCGGTGCTGACGCGCGGGAGCACGCCGCTCTTCGGATCGCCAGGCACGACGTAAGGGCTGATGCCCATTTTCCCGAAGTGATGCTGGTGATGCAGGACACCGGTCTGCACGCCATTCCAATCCTCGCCGTGCGTTGTCTTCGCCTCGCGGCCAACGTGATAGTCGGCACCGGCCGCGGCCATGAGGTCGCCCTCATAGGTGGCGTCCATGAACATCTTTCCGGCATACGTCTTTCCACTCAGCGTGGTGATCGCCGTGATGCGCGCGCCGTCTTTCTTCACGCCGCTCTTGCGATTCAGCCACTCGTCGCGCTCGACCGGGATTTGAAATTCGCGGACGTAATCCTCAAACACTTTTTCCGCCGCATGCGGCTCGAAGATCCACATCGTTCGGTTTTCGCCGTCGATCGCCGGGGTCCCCTGCCCCTTGCCTCCATATTCGGATTTCTTCTGCCACTTCCACGACGACTCGGCGTCGTAGTGTTTCCAGATGCGGTGGTAAAAGTCCCGCGAGAGGCCACCGATCACGGCCTTGTTCCCCGTGTCGGTGAAGCCGAGTCCGCCGCTGCTCAGGCCGCCAAGATGTTCGTCGGGGCTGACGATGACGGCGGTCTTGCCCATCTTCTTCGCCTGCACTGCGGCGACGACCGCGGCGCTGGTGCCACCGTAGATGACGAGGTCGTATTCGGCACCCCACACGGATTGCCCGGCGAGAAGGAGAGGTAGGAGAAGCGTGCGGGCTTTCATGGGAAAAGAGGCAGAGGTCCGCACGGAGGACACGGAGGACCCGGAGATGGGGAGAAGATTGCCTGCACGATACCTATCCCATTCTCCGTCTGCTCCGTGCGCTCCGTGTGAAACTTACTATCGGAAGAATGTGTGCTTCGGATCGCCGCCGGAGAGGGCGTAGGCAAGGAGGTCGAGGATTTCGTCTTCCTTGAGCATGTTCAGCAGGCCCGGCGGCATGAGCGAGACTTTGCTCAGCTCGGTGCTCTTGATCAGGGCCTGCGGGGCGGCCTCGCTCTGGGAGGGATCGTTCGGATCGGTATTGATGCGCACGTCACCGCCGGAGCTGATGTTCACCACCGTGCCGGTCAGCGTACGGCCATCGGCGAGGGTGATCACGGTCGGCGTGAACTGCTCATTGATCTCCTTGCTCGGATTGATGATTTGATCGAGCAGATCGCGCGGCGAGTAGCGGCCGCCGGCGCCGGTAAGGTCCGGACCTTGCATGCCGCCTTCATTGCCAAAGCGATGGCAGGAGTAGCAGCCCACCGCGGTGAAGACCTTGCGCCCGTTGGCAAAATTCCGCCCTTTCATCCCCTTCTCTGCAGCGGGCGCGAGATCTGCCATGGTCCAACTTTTCGGAGTGCCGCGACTGGCGAAAAAGGACGCGAGATCCGCGAGCGGTGCTTTCACTTCCGGCTTCCGGGCGAGCAGTTCCGCGAGCGCCGTCTTTTCCTCGGGCGTGATCGTCGCCTCGGCATCGCGCCGGATGTTTTCGATGAACTTCGAGAAGCTCGCGCCACCGCGAAAACTGCCAGCGGCGCGGAGCAGCCACTCGAAATACGCGGTGCGCGTTTCTTTCGTCCAGCCGACCTTCAACATGCGCAGCGAGCGACCGTATTCGATCTGCTCCTCCTGCGTCGGCACGCTGGTCAGCAACGCGGTTCCCTTGGCCGCCATCGAGGGCGCCTGCAGATAGACGAGCGTCTCGCAGAGCACCCAGTTCAGCTCGCGCGTCGATGCGGGGAAATACGGGTCGAGCTTGGCGACCCAGCGTTGGGTGGTCGTGGCGTCGGGCTGGCCGAAGCGGTTGAAGGCAATCTCCGCCACGCGCACCAGCGCGATGCGCTGACCGTCGTTGAGCGCGCCCCAGTCCATCGCTTCGAGCGAATCGAGGATGCGCTTCTGCATCGTCGTATCGGGTGCCGGAGTGTCATCCGTGCGATGGAGTGGGCACACCCCAGTCGCGCGGGCGAGCGCCAGCAAGGCTTCAAGGCGGGCCGTCGGACTCGATTCATTGAATGCGCGGTTTCCCCATAGCCCAGGCGGCTGGTGTTCGATTGCAATCCGTGCGGCAGTGCGGATGAAGCGGTCTTCGCTGGAGAGGTGCGGCCATGCTTTGTCGATCGCAATGGGGTCCTGCTTGCCATGAAACGCCTCGAGCTCATGCCGGAGAGCACGCTCTTTCGCGCCAACGGGATTCGGCTTCATCTCGATCGGCGCAGTGGATTCCGAGCCGCTGTAAGTCACGCGGTAAAACGCCGATTGCACCTTGCGTCCGCCGACGCAGAAGTAGAGCGCACCATCCGCGGGATGAATGATGAGGTCGGAGACGGCCAGCGGCGCGCCGGAGAGAAAGTCCTCCTTGGTCGCGGTATAGCTCGAGCCGCTCGGCGTGAAATGCACCGCGTGAATCTTCCCGCGGCTCCAGTCCTGAATGAGCATCGCTTCCTGATACTTCGCGGGGAATTTCGCGCCGTAGCCGAAGGTCACGCCGGTCGGCGAGCCCGGCCCGATCTCCACCGCGGGCGGAAGATTATCGGGATAGAAGGGCGGATACTTGCCCGCGCCATTGCGCCAGCCCCACTCACCACCGCTCGTCACATGGCAGATCCGTGTAGGGCGGTACCACGACGTATTGAAGTCGTACTCCATGTCGGCGTCGTAAGTGAAGAGCTCGCCGTCCTTATTGAAGCCGCCGTCGAAGATATTGCGGAAGCCCGTGGACCACGCGTCGAAGGTTTTCCCATCGAGCGAGACGCGATAGATGATGCCACCGGGGCCCATGACGTCGCGCATGAAGCCGCGCCCATCGGGCATGCGCGGCAGGAGATGATCTTCGCCGAAATGCTTCGTGCCCATCCAGGTCGCGACCTCGGTGGGTTTCGCGCCATTGCCGGTGATGTAGAAGACGGACTTCCCATCCGGCGCGAGGAGCAGGGCGTGGACGCCGTGATCGTTCTTCGAGATGATGTCGCGGAGCAGTTCCACCTTGTCGAGCTGATCGTCGCCGTCGGAGTCGGTGAGGCGGTAGAGGCCGTTGGTGATCTTGGCCTCGTAATCATTCACCGAGGCGTAGAGCGCATCACCGAGCCACAGCATGCCATTCACCCCGCGGATGGCGGCGGGCACCGGCTGCACCGTCGCGGGATCAAGCGGCTTCCCCGGGGACGGCGCGGGGAAGCGGTAGAGCCCGCCGTATTGATCGCTGGCGAGGATGCGCCCCTTACCGTCGAGCGCGAGATTCACCCACGAGCCCTGCGTCTCAAACGGAATGGTGTAGAGCAGCTCGGCCTGAAAACCGGGGAGGAGCTTGAGCGTCGAGGCGGGCTTCACGGAATCCGGCGCGCCGGTGCCTTCGGCCGATTTCTT
>JANPIS010000549.1:0-4754 GCA_031425095.1 Chthoniobacteraceae bacterium | reverse complement strand
GTGGCCCGGCTCGAGTGTGAGCGGCCTCTACTTCGCGCATCCGCAGGCGCGTTACTTCGGCCTTGGCAAAATCGACCGCGATCAAGTCGCCGACTATCACGTGCGCAAAGGCATGACCGTGCACGAAGTCGAACGCTGGCTTGGTCCGAACCTGAACTACGACCCCGCTCCTGCGCCCGCTGTCGCCAACTGAGTTTGCGCCGAGCGGTGATTCTTCCGAGGGCATGAGCGCACGCTGCGACGTCTCACGCGAATGAATCTCTTAGTTTACGCCCCGCAGATGGCGGCCTACGGCGGCATGGAGCGCCACGTCGTCGGCGCGGCCGCGCTGATGGCCAAGCGCGGACATCGCGTGACCTTACTCACCACCAGTCACTCGCTGGGCGCGCCTTTGCGGCGGGAGTTGGCGGCGGCGGGCGTGCGCTTGGACGAACTGCCGATGGCGCGGGGAGAGGCGCCCGCGGCGATGAAGCTGTTTTGGCTGCACTGGCGCTTGTTCTGGCTTCGGCGCGTGAAGTGGGACGTGATCTATACCAATGGACAGAGTGCACTCGCGGGCCACGTGTGGCGGGCGGCGAGACCGGGTACGCGGACGATTCATCATCACCACACCGCGGCCGATGTGACAGAGCGGAGCACATGGTCGGCGGATTTTCGTCGGGTGATGGAGAAAGTGGGCGAGGTGGTGGCGTGCAGCCGCGCCACGGGCACGGCGATCGGCGAGAACCTCGGTCGGCGCGACGTAATTTTTCTGCCTTACCTGGCCGCATGTCCCATGACTGCCGACGAAGTGCAGGAACGCGAGCACGCTGCGGATGCCCCGCTACGGTTCGGTTTCGTCGGTCGTTTGATTCCGGAAAAGGGAGTGGACCGCGTGCTGCGGCTGGCTGCTGAGCCAGCGCTCGCGGATGTGGAGTGGCACGTGCACGGCGCGGGACCCGCATATCCGCCGGAACGTTTCGCTGGCCATCCGCGCGTGATCTATCACGGAGCCTATTCGGGCGAGGCGGAACACGCAGCGATCCTGCGCAGTCTCGATGCGCTGGTGCTGCCTTCGACGCACAATGAAGGAATGCCGCTGAGTCTGATCGAAGGCATGTCCGCAGGCTTGCCGTGGGTTGCCACCGATCAAGGCGGCACGCGCGAGCTGGCACTGGAGCCAGATTGCGCGCTCGTCGTTCCGGCGGATGTGGACGACGCGGGCCTGATCCGCGCGGTGCGTGAGCTGGCGGATGCGATTCGTTCCGGTACCGTATCCCGGCGGCGACAGCGCGCAGCCTACGACCGCGTCTTCGCGCCCGCCGTGGTTGGAGCGCGCTGGGCGGAGTTTCTCGAGCGAGGCAGCGGAGCGTCGAAGTGCGGGCCGCCGCTAGCGGATGAGTCCGCGTGACTTCAACCAATCTGCGGCGCGTGCGGGCCACGTCGAGACCGAGTGTTCGCTCGGGCGCAGGCCGTAGCCGTGGCCGCCGGTGGGGTAGAGGTGCATTTCGGCGGGCACTTTCGCGTTTTTCAGCGCGAGGTAGTAGAAGAGGGCGCACTCGACGCGCACGCCGTCGTCCTGCGTCATCACGAGAAACGTGGGCGGCGTCTCCTTCGTGACGGGGAGCTCGGACGCGAGCTTTTCGCCCTCGGTCTTCGCTGCGGGATAGGTGAGCTGAATCGGAGCGGAGTCTCGAAGATCGACCTTGGCGGGTTCGTTTTTCACCGAGAGATACGCGGGATAGATCAGCAACGCGAAGTCCGGGCGACAGCTTACTTTGTCCGCGTCGTCCACGGGCGGGTAGGTGCGTTCGGTGAAGTTGTTGCTCGCGGCGGCGGAGAGATGGCCGCCGGCGGAGAAGCCCATGATGCCGACGCGTTCTGGATTGATGCCGAATTCCCTCGCACGATGCCGCACGAGGCCGAGAGCGCGCTGGGCGTCCTGGAGCATTGGCGCGTGCTTTTCCAATCCGGCGCGTTTCGGCACGCGATACTTCAGGAGCACGCCGGTGATGCCGATGGAATTCAGCCACTCGCAGATTTCGGTGCCTTCTTTGTTCCAGGCGAGAATGTTATAGCCGCCGCCGGGGCAGACGATCACGGCCGTGCCGGTGGCCTGGTCCGCGGGTGCCGGGAAAAGCGTGATCGTCGGCTTCGTCACATTGGTAACCCGCGTGACGCCGTCGGGTTTCTGCGGCTGATCAGTCTCCGCGGCGATGCCACCTTTTTCTCCAGGCGCTTCGCCGGGCCAGAGCGGGATCGACCCCGACGCAGCGCGAGTGCTGAAGGGTAGTGCGATGCAGAGGGACAGGAGAGTTGGGAGGAGACGCTTCATGGAGTGCGAGGTGTAGCGCGATCCGTCGGCGTGGCGAGTCTGGGATGCGTGTTGGCTAACACAAATGTCTTGCCCGGCGAGCGCGGGATTCTATTTCCTTTACGCATGCCTGCGAACCTCTCGGCGGACTACGGAAAGAAGTTCATCGAAACCGTACGCGCACTCAGCTTATCCGCCGTCGCCCTTTGCGGCGCAATGGGGCTCGAAGGTGCGGAACGCGAGGCGGCGCCAAAGGCGCTCACCTTTGGCAAGGAGCAGGTTCTCGTGGAGGCGAAGTTCTTCGACGTCGCCGCGAATTCGCCGGCAGTTCAGGCCGTCCTGCCGTGGTTGAAAAATACGCTGGGGAACGTGGTGGAAGTCTTCGGGGCGGAACAGGCCCCGGGACTCGCCGCAGTGCTGGGCGCGACGAAGGGA
Organism: Chthoniobacteraceae bacterium; assembly: GCA_031425095.1. Classification (GTDB taxonomy): domain Bacteria; phylum Verrucomicrobiota; class Verrucomicrobiia; order Chthoniobacterales; family Chthoniobacteraceae; genus JANNXQ01. Next base: position 2,026 of record JANPIS010000549.1, on the reverse strand, counting down.
GTCGATCTCCTCGCCGCGCCGAATGCGACGACGCGCTCGGGACAGGAAGTCGTAATCGAGATCGGGCGTGAGGTTCGCTACCCGATCGGCTGGAAGAAGGACGTGAAGACCGGCGGCTGGAAGCCGAGCGACTACGCCACGAAAAGAGTCGGCATCACATTGGGCGCGCTCGCGAAAGTGCAGGACGCGGATGCCATCGAGCTCACGCTCCGACCCGAGATCGTCAAACTCGCGGGCTTCCACGATCTCGATGCGATAGGAGTCCCTCCCGAGATTCCCGGAATCCCGGGCCTTGAGGCCATTCCGCCAGGGCTCCCGATAACGCCTCCGCCAGCCGCCGTGGACCCGATTGAGGAGCAGATGTTGAAGTTTTATGCCGCCGATGCGGTGCCGGCTGGCCGCCGGGCGAGGGCCCACTTCGCCGTGCGCAAGATAGAGAAGGCCATGTCACTGTCCGGCCCGGAGAATCTGTCCTGCTGGAACTCGGCACTCCGCCCGTTCGTGAGCAAGCAAAACGGCGCAACTTTGTGCTGGCTACGGTGAAATTCGTGAAACCGGAACGCGGCCCGGCAGTCGTGAAAATCGAGGCGGTCGACGCGACGGTCGTCGCACCGGATGTGAATGCGCGGCCGAAGCCCATGGAACCCACTTCACGGAAGAGTGCGATGATGGAGAATGCGGAGAAGGTCATGTTCCCGGCGGTCGGATTCGCCGAGGCGACAGTGCGCGAGATCGTCGAGATGGTAGTCAGAAGTCATGGCTGCGAGGGCGAGCCTTCTCTGGTTCGGAGGCACGGCGTGAATATCGTGCTGAATCTTCCGAAGTCGGATACCACGCTGATCTCGCTGAGTTCCGAGAATATCTCGCTCGCAGAAACCTTGAAGTATGTCGCCGACCAGGCGGGCCTCGAAATCGAGGCGGGCGAAGAGGCCATCTTGCTGAGGCCGCCGGCGGCCAAGGCCACCGCGATGCCGGAGCCAGCGGCGGGCACCCCGGAGGCGCGACTACTCGCGCGAGCGCGAGAGTTGGTCATTCCGAGGTTGCAATGGAAAGACGCGACCGTCGCGGAGGGTGTGGGGCTTCTCCACGCCAAGAGTCGGGAACTCGGTCTCGAAAAGAATGTCGTGAACATCTTGGTGATCCCCTCCCAATCCGGACCGGAAAGTTTGGTGACGCTCGATCTCACGAACGTCTCGCTGGCGGGAGCACTCGGCTATGTCGCCCAGCTCGCCGGCCTCCGGCTCGAAGTCACGGCGAGTGCCTTTGTGCTGAGTCCGTGGGCGGACAAGGAGTAGGGGCGCCCTCGCCCCGTGGAGACTTGGGGCGCGGGTGCCCCCGGCCACTGCAGGCCAGAGCGCATTGACGCCTCGCTGGGCGTCGCGCAGAGTGACTCGATGCTCCCAGTCGTCGAACAGCTCCTCATCATCCAAGACCGCGATAAGAAAATCCGGGCGCTCCGGCAGGAGCTGAAATACGCGCCGCAGCAGCGCAAGGAACTGGACGAGAAACTGGCGGCGATCACGAAGCAATTCGAGTCGGCGAAGCTGCGGGGCAGGGAGATCGAGGTGGAGCGGAAGCGACTGGAAGTGGAAGCGCAGGCGAAGCGTGAGCAGATCACGAAGCTGCAGACGCAGAAATTTCAGACGCGGAAGAACGAAGAGTTTGCGGCCTTCAATCACGAGATCACGCGTTTTGAGGGTGATGTGCGGACCCTCGAAGATCGGGAACTCAAACTCATGGAGGATGCGGAGAAGGCCAAGGTAGTGCTCGCGGAAGCCGACACGCAGGCGAAGGCGGTGAAGGCGCAGGTCGAGCGGCAGATCGCCGATCTCGATGCGAAGATTCAGGCGGTGGAAGGGCAGCTCACGAGCCTCGATGCTGAACGGCTCAAGCTCGGCGAGACCATCGACGAAGACCTCCTCGACACCTACGAGCGGCTCTTCAAAAACAAGGGCGAAGCCATCGTCGCCCTCGAACATGAAGTATGCACCGGCTGCCACATGAAGGTCATCCCGCAGACCATCGC
>JANPIS010000548.1:0-8458 GCA_031425095.1 Chthoniobacteraceae bacterium | reverse complement strand
GAAGTACAAGGAGGTCTTCAAGCGCGATGCCGGCGGCCGAATTCTGGAGGCGCGACTTTTTGACAAGGACGACAAATCGCTCGGCAAGCGCATCTATCAATACGATCAGGCCGGCACGCTCCTGCGCATCGACGACTTCGATCCGAGCGGGCGCCAGATCGCGCCCGCGCGGCGCGCGGAGCCGGTGCGGAAGAAACGCTAGGCGGCGGCGCGATCAGAGTTCGGCGGCGTTCGGGAAACGGCGCAGGAGCGGCTCACCCCGCGTGGGACCGAACGCCTCGAGGCCCCAGCGCAGCGGACCGCGCAAGCCAACCCGCGGCGAGGCGACGTAGAGATCGAGCGCCGCGAGTTCGAATCCGAGGTGGAGCTTCGGCCCATAGCCGAGCGGAGTGCTGTGATACTCGCGGAGGCCTTGCGCGAGCGCCCACGAAAGGACATCGCGGAAAGTCAGGAAGTAGAGGTGCCAGTCGAGCGCCACCGCGTAATCGAGACCGAGATATTCATCATAGAGCACGCCATCGTGGACAAGGCAGACGCTCGCGGCGACCAGCCGTCCGTCCCGTCGCCAAAGGAAAAAGCGCGCGCGATCCGGCATACGTGCGCCGAGTTCACTCAGGAACGCTGGCGTGAGCCGCTCGAAGTGAAGCCGCGAGCGCGCGAGCACTTGCGCGTAGAGCGCATGCACTTCGTCGGCCATCGCGCCGAGATGGTTCGTCACTTCGAAGGTCAGTGCCGGTGCGGCTTTGAACTTTCGTCGCAAATTCTTCCGAGTGGCGTGGCTCACGCGGCGCGCAAGGTAGTCGTCGAAATTCGCATAGCCGAGCACGAGCCGGGTTGCCGGCATACTGGCGATGCGCACATACCGTGAGTCGCCGTCGAATGCCGCGCGATACTCGGAAGGCACATCCTTCCAGACCGCAAGACTCGCTCCGAGCACCCGCGCTTCGTGGAGCAGCGCGGTGCGCAATGGATTCAGGCCGATGGCCGACGGAGGTCCCTCACCCGCCGCACACCCTCCCATCAGCATGCGCAGTCGGAGGAGGCGCGGCGCAAAATTCCGCAATCCGCGCAAGAGCGCCCGCACCGCTCGCGGAGCCGTGAGCGCGAGGTCTTGATCGACGAGAAAACACGGCTGCGCCGAGACGATCTCGCCAGCGGCATCGGAGACGAGCAGACACCGGCAATCAAAGTCTGAGCCGAGCGTCTCGGCGACGATCTCGTGGTAGCGATGATCTTTTGCGAGACGCGCGAGTGAGCTCCGCCACGCTCCGTGCGGGCGGGCTTCTTCGACAGTCACCAAGCGCGTCTGAAACGCGGCAGAAGACGGGCGCATGGTCGGCGGCACGGACACCCGACAAGGAAATCACGAACGCGCACGCCTTCCCACCCACGAAACCGGAAACAGCGACCTCAGACGGGCGCCAGCGCGCGTTCGTCGAGACATTGCGCGGCATCCATGAGCAGCGTCTGCCACGAGCAATGGATCGTCCGCTCGGCACCCGGGGGAACCGGAAGCTCCGTCACCTTCCCGCGTTTCCACGAGATGATTTGATTGAGCGCCTTGATGCCCTTCAGGTCACCGGTTTGCGCATGGACAATTTCGCCGCGCTCGAGGTGGATGACGCCCGAATGCGTTCGGGAACGAAATTCGATGACCGTTGAATCGCCTGCCAGGCACTTGAACTGGAGAACATCCATCGGCGTCACGTTGCGGAGTGTTGCGCTGAAATCTTCATCCACGCGCCCTGCCGGCTCGGCGTCCAAAGCGACGCGCAGCTGCGCGATCAGTTCCGTGGGCTGGACGGGCTTTTGGATAAAGTGGAGCACGCCCAGCGCGGCAGAATTCACCTGATATTCCGGGAGCGGTGATGCCGTCATCACCATCGCCCGGGCCGAGGGATGGGACTCCGACATTTCCACGAGAAAATCGAGGCCGCAGCCATCGGGAAGGCCGATATCGACGACGAATAGTTCGACCGGAATGCCGGTGACACGGCGTTTTGCGTCCTCGATGCTCCGCGCCCAGATCAGTCGGCAGGATGGAATCGACTGAAAAATCGACCGTTCGATCAAGAGCCCCGTGACGGGGCAATCTTCGAGGAGGATGACGATCGGGTTTTCGGCAGACATACGAGGCGAGCCGACTGCAACGGTGGAGCCGTTGCGGGTGCTGCAACAGGATGCAAAGCAGCAGAGATGCCAGCGGACCCTATTGGTTCTACCCGACTGCACCGCCCAGCCCTACCGATTAAGCTGGGAGCGTGAACCCCCGCCGACGAGAGCGACTCTGCACCACGACGGCGAGCAGCAAAATGCTCGCGAGCGGAAGCACGGTGGAAGCTTCCGGGATCGGAGATGCCGCGGGAGGCGGCGGGAGGAACATCATGCTAAACGTGATGCCCTCATTGAAGTAGTGGCTGTCCGAATCGAAACCGAAGGCAATCGTGCCGTCCGAAAGATACTGATTGAGCTTCGTCAGCTCGGCCTCGTTGAACGTGTAGGTCCACGAGGTGGGCGTCATCGAGAAGGATTTGCCGAAGAGCTTTGTGTCTCCAGTCCCCGGGGCGACGAGCCAATCGGGCGACGCGTGATGCCGCGGATTCGCAAAGTCGTCCGTCACGTCGGCCATCGTCGTGCGCGTGCTCGAGCCATCGTTGAACGAGTTCACCCCGCCGGTGTTCGCCGAGTCCAGCAAGTGAGTGAAGAGCTTATTGGCGTTCGCATCCCAATTCTTAATATCTGAAAACGTCAGCGTCGCTCCGGTGACCAAATTCGTCGGGAGATTGTCGAGGCGCCACGTGTAAGCCTTGTTCTGCGCCATGTCGCCAAGACCTGGCGAGTAGCTGAGGGTTGTCAGAACTGCCTGCGCCGAACCGGCAAACATCCCACAAAGCAGGGAAAGCACGGCAAAAAACGGAATCCCCGGGCACGACAGCCTCTCTGTCTGGGCATGAATCGGAGTGGTCCGCTGGCTTTCGCCGAGATAGTTAAAACGCTTGGTCATTACCTGAATGGATGGCTTCACTGTGGCCGACACTGGAAGGAACACGAAGGTCATGTTACTCCCTCGATGAACCAAATACTGGTGGAGAGTAGTGCCTTCCGGAGGCAAATGGACAGCCAAAACTTGGCCGAAATGGAGATCGGCCCCGGAGGCAACTCGCGCGTCAGCGATTGTCCTACAGAGTAAGCAGCGGCAACCACATTTGCAGCGCCGAACTGCCTCCATCGACACATTCTGATTGCCGGACAGGGTCGTCGATCGCTATGCCCTCCGCCGCATGTTTGCGGTTCGCTCCCTCGTTTTGAGCGTCAGCCTGCTGGTCCTTTGTGAGCCCAACGCGCCTGCGGAACCCTCCATCACCGGCCCTGCCGCGACCCTCGTTGAGAAGGCAAACTTCGTCGAGGCTCAGGGGCGTGGCGAGGTCTGGCGTCCAGCGGAGACCGGGCTCGGATTGAATATCGGGGCCAGGCTGCGCACCGGCGAATTCAGCCGCGCGGCGGTGCGATTTGCCGACTTGAGCCTCCTTCGGATCGACGAGTTGACGACCGTCGAGATCACGCGACCGCCCGGTTCGACGTTGAAAAAGGCGATCGAAGTCCGCAAAGGCGGCATTTTTCTCCAGCACAAGGACCAGCCGGAGAACCTCGAAATCCGCACCCCCGCGGCCAACGGGGCGATCCGCGGGACGGAATTTGCCGTGCGAGTTGCGGACAGCGGGAAAACCACGCTGGCGATGTTCGATGGGGAGGTGGAGTTCAGCAACGCGCACGGGCGTGTGCTGCTGCACAGCGGCGAGCAAGGAGAGGCTGAGATCGGGCGTGCGCCACGAAAAACGGCGGTGATCGACGCGGTGAAAATCGTCCAGTGGTGCCTCTACTATCCGGGGGTGATTGATCCGGAGGAGTTCGCCGACGTGCGTGGAGCAGCGATCGCAGCCTACCGGGTGGGAGACTTGCCAGCGGCGCTGAGGGCGCTGCCCCGCCGAGGCGGCGCGCTTTCGGCCAACGAACGAGCATTCCGCGCAGCGATCGTCCTTTCGTCTGGCCAGGTGGAAGATGCCCGCGCATTGCTGCGAGGATTGCCCGCAGGGCAGCCAGCGCGTCGGGCGCTCGAGCAAACGATCGCCGCGGTGCAGTTGCGGGAATGGACCGGTGCGGCGGGAACCCGCACGGCCAGCGAATGGCTCGCGGATTCCTACTACCAGCAATCCCTCAGTCGGCTCAGCGACGCGCGCGATGCCGCACGGCGGGCCACGGAGTTGTCGCCCAGCTTTGGCTTGGCGTGGGTGCGTCTTGCCGAACTGGAATTTTCCTTCGGTCGCACCAGCCGGGCGCAGGAGGCGCTCGCGCGGGGACTTCAGTTCGCGCCTCGGAACGCTCAGGGCTTCGCACTGCAGGGCTTTCTGTCCAGCGCGCAGAATCGCACGGCCGAAGCTTTGCGCTCCTTCGACACGGCCATCGCCCTCGACGGTGCGCTCGGCAACGCCTGGCTCGGGCGCGGGCTCACCGCGATCCGCCAAGGCCGCGAATCCGACGGCCGCATGGACCTCCAGACCGCCGCGGCCTTGGAGCCAAATCGCTCCCTGCTCCGCAGCTACCTCGCCAAGGCGTTCGGCGAAGTCGGGATGAATGCGGAGGCCCATGAGGAACTCGATCGCGCTCACCAGCTTGATCCCGCCGACCCGACTCCGTGGCTCTATTCCGCGCTCCAGCGGCAAGAGGAAAACCGCTTCAACGAATCGATCGCCGACCTCGAGAGGTCGCTCGCGCTAAATGAAAACCGGGGCGTTTACCGCTCCCAGTTCCTGCTCGATCAGGACCGCGCCGTCCGGTCTGCGAATCTCGCTTCCATCTATCATCGCAATGGCATGACCGAGGAGAGCGTGCGCGAGGCCGTCCGCGGGGTGGCCAGCGACTACACCAGCGCGTCGGCTCACCTTTTCCTTTCCAACAGCTACAACGAAATCCGCGATCCGGAGGGCATCCGGCTGCGCTACGATCCCGCGTGGTACAGCGAGCTGCTCCTCTCGCAATTGCTCTCTCCCGTCGGCGGAGGCTCTCTGTCGCAGTTCGTCTCCCAGCACGAGTATTCGAAGCTCTTCGAAAAAGACGGCCTCGGTTTCTCCTCGGTCGCGGAATACTTCAGCGACGGGCGAATCCGGGCGACGGCCTCCCAGTTCGGCACCTCCGGCAACGTCAGCTACGCGCTCGACGGCAAGTATCACTACCAGGACGGCACCCGGCCGAACAACAAGTTGTCGCGCTTCGAACTCTCCGGATCCTTCAAGCTGCAACTCGGCCCGCAAGATACGATGCTGCTCCGCGTCGGCATCGGCGATCAGAGATCCGGTGACGTTTTTCAGCGGTACGACCCCAACGACGTCGGCAGCATGGCCGTGGAGCGCGAGGTCGATGGCATCCGCCAAACTGTCCGAGTTCCGAATCGCGCCGGTCTCACCTTCTCCGCACACGAGGAGCAGGACCCCGGTGTCGCGCTGCTCGGCTGGCATCGCGAATGGGCGCCCGGCCATCACAGCCTGCTCCTCTTCGGGCGGCTTGCGAATGAGTACACCGTAAAGGTGCAGGACGCCGGCGTTCCGCTGCGCTACGCGAACGTCTCGTCGGAGTTCCCCTTTCTCTTTCCCTTTGAGGTCGGCACCACGATCCCGCGCGACGCGGCATTTTTCGACCTCATGGAGGCGTACCTCGGGCGTGGGCAGATCGAGCGCTACGACACCTTCGACTTCGACCTCGACTACCGCGCCGACCTCCTCGCGCACAGCATCGAATGGCAGCAGATCGCAACCTTCGGACCCACGACCGTGATCGGTGGTGCGCGCTACCAGTGGGGCGACATCGAGACGCGGACGCGTCTCACCGACCCGAACAAAGGGCTGCCGATCGACGATCTCGAACGCTACCGCAACCCGCCCGCGGATCAGGAATACTCGGTCGATTACCAGCGGCTGAATTTCTACCTGTACGACATCTGGCGTGTCGCCCCGTGGCTCTCGCTCACCGCCGGTGTGACGTACGAGCGGCTGGAGTATCCCGAGAATTTCCTGAGCCCGCCAATCGCCGACCGGCAGAAGACCATCGAGAAAGTGATGCCGAAAGCTGGCATGATCCTCCAGCCGTGGCGCGGAGCCACGATTCGCGCGGCGTATGCGGAGGCTCTGGGCGGCGCGAGTTTCGATGAGGGGGTGCGCCTCGAGCCGTCGCAAGTCGCCGGCTTCCTCCAAGTGCAGCGCAACCTCGTTTCGGAGTCGCTCGTCGGATCGCTCACCGGAAGTGAGTTTCGCTTCAGCGGCCTGAGCATCGAACAGAAGCTCCCGTCCCGCACCTACCTCGGGCTCGAGTATCTGAACATCGAGCAGGACAACGACCGCACGGTCGGCGCGTTTGAGGGCCTCACCGCCCTGAGCAAAGTGCTCGCCTTTCTCCCCACCTCACTCGAGGAGCGGCTCCGCTACCGGGAGCAAAATCTCGTCGCCACGATTCGCCAGCTGGTCGGCGACCGGTGGGTCTTCGGTCTGCGATACCGCTACGCGCACTCGCAGCTCGAGAGCACCCTCGCTGGCCTCGAGAAAGCCGCACGCCTTTCGCAGGACGTTGACAACGTGCGGACGCTGGCGGCGAATGCGCGGCAGCGCTCTGAAGCACACCTGCACGAACTCAGCGCCCAGGCGATCTACAATCACCCGAGCGGGTTCTTCGCCCGCGCGGAGGTAAACTGGCACCGGCAGGATAACGACGACTTCGTCACGGACGCGACACTCCGCGGGGCGGGGCCGGGTTTTTATCGGACGGAGCAAACGACCCGCGACGCCGGCCGGCCGAGCGAAGACTTTTGGCAGTTCAATGCCTTCGCCGGATACCGCTTCCGTCGCGACCAGTGTGAAATCAGCGTCGGGGTGCTGAATCTCACCGACGAAGATTACCGGCTCAATCCGCTGAACCCCTACGAGGAACTGGTGCGCGAACGGACGTTCGTCGTCCGCTGCCGTCTGAACTTCTGAAAAGTGACCGCCGGCGGCGGATTTTCGCTTGCCGGACGGAGGTCATCGGTGGCACTTCGGAACGCATGAAGGCGAGTGCAGAATGTGTGTCCGGTGATCGTGAGGTCGCGGCGCGGAGTGCCGTCGGTGGCAGTCCGCGGAAAAATCGCCCGCTCGTCCGTTCCAAACCCCAACAGAGGCGGACTGCGGTCCGTTCACACCCATGCCCACTGGTTTCGTCATCCAACCCCACTCCTCCGGCTCCGGCGGAGGCACGTCGAAGATCCGCGTCAACAACAGCAACGCCACATCCTCCTACGCGATTCAGTGGCGCTACAAGCAAGGCGTGAATCCCTACAGCCCCTACTGGGAGCAGGGCACGACGCAGACGGGCCTCGTGCCCGGCGCCTACACCATCAACTTCAAAATGAAAAACTCGGGCACCGGGAACACCCCGCCGCCGAACGAAGCCGTGAGCCTCGCGAGCAATGAGCTCGAGACACTCACCGTGAGCTGGAATCCGTAGCGCGGTTCCGGGAGGCAGCGCGCATCGCTGCCGCCAGCGCGCGGAGGCCAGCGCGTATCCGAGTTGCCGGCCAGAAGGAATGGCTTTAGACGAGTCCTTCCCGATGGCCTGCCACCTGCACCGCAACCCTCCATGCAAGAGCTGACCGACCCGCAATTCTGGGCACGGTGGATCCGGATCGTCATCCTCGATATCTGTCTCGCCGGAGATAACGCGCTGGTCATCGCGCTGGCCGTTCGCGGACTTGCCCCGGTGCAGCAGTTTTGGGGACGCATGTGGGGGACCGCTGGCGCCGTCGGCCTGCGGATCGGTTTCATCCTCGCGGTGTCGTACCTGATGCAGGTGCCGATGCTCCGGCTGGTCGGTGGCCTCGCGCTGATCTGGATCGCAATCAAACTCCTCCGTGGCGAAGACGAGGTGGACGAGAAAGGGCGCCACGGCACCACGCTCAAAGAAGCGGTCTGGATCATCATCGTGGCGGACGTCGTCATGAGCCTCGACAACGTCCTTGCCATCGCGGCCGCGGCCAAGGGAGACATGCTGCTGGTCGTCTTCGGTCTCCTCCTCTCCATCCCCCTGGTCGTGTGGGGCAGCGGCATCCTCGCGAAGCTCATGCAGCGTTTTCGTTTCATCATCTGGATCGGCGGCGGCGTGCTCGGCTATGTGGCTGTCGAGATGATGCTGCACGACGACTATCTCCGCAGCTGGCTCGGCCCCGCGGTGACCGAGCCGCTGCATCGTTTTCTTCCGCTTTCGACGGGCGTGGCACTGACTGCGCTAGGTTGGCTGCTCGCACGCGGCGCTGAACTGCCGAAGCGCGAACCCAAGGAAACATGACCACCACGCCCGAGCCCCTGCCGGCACCCACCCTCCCGCCGGGCCATCCGGCGGTCGAGGTGCCGCACAAGCTCTCGGAAGACTTGCAGAACAT
>JANPIS010000547.1:0-30298 GCA_031425095.1 Chthoniobacteraceae bacterium | reverse complement strand
ACCTCGCCCTTCCCGCTCGATCCCGTCCTCATCCGGCGCACCCCCAACGCCAATCCAAACCTCGGCATCTTCCCGTTGCGCTGGGGCTCCGTGCCGGGCCGCAATCACCGCGTGGAGTTCAGCGACGACCTCGTGACCTGGTACACCGCGACCACCTTCGCCGGCCTCGACGGCTTCGATTTCCTGACCCCGATCGTGAGTTTCTCCAGCACGCCGAGACGCTTCTACCGCGTCATCCGCGAGTGAGGGATCGCCGATGCTGCTCCTGTCACTTCCCGTCATGAAAACCGCGCGCTTCTTCCTGGCTATCCTCGCCGTCGGGCTGCTGCAGAGTTGGTCGATCCCCCGCGCATTCGCGCTCACCGTCATCGAGCCGCCGGATTTTGCGAACGATGCGGCGAGCGCGGCCACTTATGTCCTCGATCTCGGCGGGAATGATTTCTCCGGCGCGATCGGTGGGGGCGATGTGGATTTCTTCAAGGTCACGGTGCTGCCGGGGCGGAAGGTCACGCTCATTCAGACTTCGGGGTCGGCGACTAACTCGGTGCCGGTGCCGCTCTACGCGGGGACTTACACTTTCTCCAAGACCGGGCTCGTGCTGCCAGGGAATGAAGCCTGGGGCTTTACCTTCACCGTGGCGGCGGCGCCGGATTACGAAGTGACCAGCAGCGGCGGGCAGATCGTCGTTACGGATCGCTCGGGCTTTGGCGACACGCTCACCGTCTCCGCGCAGGGCGGGAGCACCATCAAGTTTGCCGCGCCGGGGCGCACCTTCAGCCTCAATGGCGCGGCTTTCATCACGGGGGACAGCGGGAGTATTCCGTATGCATTGGGCGGTGTCATCACCGTGAATGCGGGCGCGGGCGATGACACCATTGTGGTCGGCTCCCTCGGCTCCCTCTTCCCGAACTTCACCCTCAATGGCGGCACGGGCGACGACACGGTGAACTTCACGGGCGACATTACTTTCATTGGCTTCAGCTCCCTCAATGTCGATCTCCAGGACGACGCGGCCAGCCCCGGCGCGGACTCGGTGAATGTGGCGGCCAATGTCCATCTCACCACGTCCGAAGCGGGCGCCATCACGGTGCGCTGCAGCCGCAGTGTGTCGCTCGGGAGTGGCGCCAGTCTCACGACGGAGTACGGGACGCTCACGGTGGAGGCCAATCAGCAGGAGCCGGCGACGCCGGGAAATTTCGTCGGCGTGAATCTCTCCGGCACCACTCTGCGTTGCACGGGAAATAACTTCGCCGCCACGACGCTCACGGTGAAAGGACGGGGCGGCAACGATGCCGGCGGCTATCAGCTCGGGGTGAACCTCGACAGCGGCGCGATCATTGGCGGCGGCGAGCGGGTCAATGTGAACGTGACCGGCACGGGCGGCGCGGGCTCGGGCAGCGTGAATCGCGGCGTGACCTTGAATGGCGCGGGGACGCGGATCGAGAGCACTTCGACCACGGTGGGCATGGTGAACGTCACCGGCACCGGCGGGCCGGTGAGCGCGAATTTCGGCATCGGCGTATCCCTGCTCAATGGCACCGTCCGCGCCACGGGCCCGGCCACGGTGACGGTGACCGGCACCGGAGCAGGCGCGCCCGGCAGCGGCGTAAATAGCGGCGTGGAAATGGGCGGCGCGGGCGCAGCGATCACCTCTGCCGGGGGCGGCATCTCCGTGCGCGGGGTCGCTGGTCCCGGCGGGAGCATCGGCGTGTCGGTGGATAATTTCGCCACCATCTCGATGCCGGTGGGCGAGAACAGCATCGATGTGCAGACCGACAGCCTCGCCATCTCCAGCACATCGAGCATTACCACGAACGCGACGAGCGCGGTGTTGTTCCTCCCGGATTCGCCCACGACCATCGCGGACCTCGGCGGCGAAAACGCGCCGGGCCGGCTCGGCCTCTCGGATGTGAAGCTCGACCGCGTCTTCACGAGCGCCCTGTTCGTGCGCAATTTTGGCAGCGGTGCCATTGAGCTCACCGCGCCGATCACGCGCGCCACCGCGACGGATCTCTATCTTTTCGCGGTGTCCGGCGGCATCCGCGCGCCCGGCACCGGCACCGATGTCTCGCTCGCCGGCGGCACGCTCAAGCTCGGCGTAGTCCCGTCCGCGACCGAGAGCCGGCTCGTCATGCCGATCACCAGTGCGACGGCGGATACCGGCTACCCTCGGCTGAGCGTGGCCGGCGGCGTGGACCTCAATAGCCGGACCCTCGACCTCACCGGCACGACCTTCGCCGGAGTCGCGGGGAACACTTTCACCCTCGTGGAAAATGACGGCACCGACGCCATCGTCGGCACCTTTCGCGATCTGCCAGAAGGCGCGAGCGTCGCATGGCCTGGCTCGTCGGTGCTCAATGCGCGGATAAGTTACACCGGAGGCAGTGGCAATGACGCGGTGCTTACCTTGGTGAGCGCACTGGAAGTGACTAACGCGAACTTCTCCGGCACCGGCTCGCTGCGCGCCGTGCTGACTTATGCCGCGAGCAAGCCCGGCGCGGATACCGTCACCTTCCACCCGAGCCTCTCCGGCGCGACCATCTTCCCCGACGGCGAGATCGTCATCGACGATCCCGACGCCGTGACCGTCGATGCCAGCAGCCTGCCCGCCGGCGTGACGATCGGCGGCGGCCCTGGCTCGAACCGCCTCTTCAGCGTGAGCAGCGGGAAAAGCCTCGCGCTCCTCGGGCTCAGCCTCACCGGCGCCCATGGCGGTGGCGCCTTGCAGAGCGGCAATGGCAATGCGATCGCCAACTTCGGCACGCTCGTCCTCACGCGCTGCGTGCTCTCCAATAATACCCGCGCCAGTGGCAGTGGCGGAGCCATCCTCAATGACGGCGGCACGCTCACGCTGACGCAATGCACCCTCACCGGAAATTCCACCACCGACGGCGGCGCGATCTACCAGACGACCGGCTCGATGATGCTCACGCAATGCACGCTCGCCGGAAATACCGCGGGCAGCAACGGCGACGGCGGCGCGATTCACAAAGTAAACGGCGCCGCGACGCTCACGCACTGCACGCTCTCCGGCAATCACGCCGCCCTCAGCGGCGGCGACGGCGGCGCGATTACCCAGACGTTCGGCACGCTGGCGCTGACGCACTGCACTGTCTCCGGCAATGAGGCCGAATTCGGCGGCGGCATTTCCAACCGCACCGGCACGACGACACTGACCCACAGCATCGTCGCGGGAAACACCGCCATCGGCAGCGGCCCCGACATTTTTAACCAACCGGGAGCAACCACCACCGGCGTGGGTCAGAACATCGTCCAGGGGATTTCAGGCAGTGGCTTCAGCGGCACTTTCCTCAACGCCCCACCGCTCCTCGCCCCGCTCGGCGACTACGGCGGCCCCACGCAGACCGTGGCCCTGCTCCCCGGCAGCCCCGCCCGCGAAGCCGCCCCCACCTCCACCGCCACCAGCGACCAGCGCGGCCAACCTATCTTCGGCCTCCCCGACATCGGCGCCTACGAAGCCGGCATCCCCCGCAACTACGCCGCGTGGAACTACGAGACGCTCCCCGCCAACGCCCTCCTCGCGCAACGCGCCCCCGGCTTCGACTTCGACGGCGACGGCCGCCCGAACGTCCTCGAATACGCCACCTTCACCGACGGCGCCGTCCCCGGCGGCTGCACCGGCACCACATTCCTCCGCACCCCCGATGGCACCGAAGCGCGCTTCAGCTTCCCCTTGAACTCCTTCGCCACCGACCTGCTCTACGAGCTGCAACGCAGCCTCCCCGGCGTCGGCCCGTGGGTGACCATCGGCGACGTAAACCTCCGCACCAGCGTCATCCACAACTACGGCGTCGGTGTCACGAACGTCCCCGGCTTCTTCTCCATCGAATTCCGCGACCCCGGCATTGCCGGCCAGGGCAAAGCCTTCTACCGCCTGCGAGTGAACGTGCCGTAGCGCGAGTGTTCCGCCAGGGTGCTTGCTACTAATCAGGCGCGATCACTGGTCGGCGACAGGAATTTCGCCACTCCGTGGAATGCTCCTCAGAGGCAATGAGTGTCCCTCCACATTCTCGACGCGAGAATTTGTCCAAATACGGCACTGGACGCAGTAGTCTCTGTGAAGCTCATGCGCCGTCTCTTTCCCCTCGCTCTCTTCTTTGTCCTGCCTTCCGTGATCGCGCTCGCCGACGATTCCGCTGAGGCGCTCTACGCGCGCCGGATCGCGCCGCTCGTCGCGGAGAAATGCATCGCCTGCCATGGGAAGGACCCGGAGAAAATCAAATCCGACTACGATATGCGGACGCGCGAGGGCTTTTTCAAAGGCGGCGAGAGTGGTTTGGCCGCGGTGACGTCGGGCAAGCCGGAGGAGAGCCCGCTTTATCTCTCCGTGTTGCGTGACCACGCAGATTGGGAACCAATGCCGCCCAAGGAAGCGGACAAGCTGAACAAGGAACAGATCGGGTGGATCAAAGACTGGATTGCCGGCGGCGCACCGTGGCCGAATGAGGCGCGGGTGAAGGAAATAGCGAAAGCGAATGCAGAGAAGTGGTCCGCTGAGGATGGCATCCCGATGAAGACCAGCGGAGGCCTCGGAGCCGAATGGACGGATCGCAAATACAAACCGGAAGGCCTATGGGCGTATCGGACGTTGCGGAAGGATGAAGGCGGAAGGATGAAGGATGGTGAGCAGAGCGCGATCGACAGATTGGTCGCGGCGAAGATGCCTGCGGGTCTGTCGCCCGCAGCGCCGGCGGATGCGCGGACTTTCATCCGCCGCGCCACTTTCGATCTCACGGGATTGCCGCCGACGCCGGAGGAAGTGGCGGCCTTCGAGTCCGCATCCACTCGCGATCCGCGATCCGCAATCCGCAATCTCATCGACCGCCTGCTCACCTCGCCACACTACGGCGAACGCATGGCGCAACACTGGCTCGACGTGACGCGCTACGCGGATTCGAGCGGCTTTGCCAATGACTACGAGCGCGGCAATGCGTGGCGTTATCGCGATTACGTGGTGCGCGCGTTCAACAGCGACAAGCCCTATGACCAGTTCATCCGCGAGCAGATCGCGGGCGACGAAATCGATCCGGCGGATCCCGAGAAGCTCATCGCGACGGGCTTTCTCCGCATGGGTCCATGGGAACTCACGGGCATGGAAGTGGCGAAGGTCGCGCGCCAGCGTTTCCTCGACGATGTGACGAATGCCGTCGGCGAAACCTTCCTCGCGCACTCGCTGCAATGCGCGCGCTGCCATGATCACAAGTTCGATCCCGTGCCGACGCGCGACTTTTATTCGATCCAAGCGGTCTTCGCGACGACACAGCTTACGGAGCGCCCAGCGCCATTTTTGAATGCAGAGAACACCGCTGGCTTTGCCGAGAAGAAGTATCTCGAAGCGCGCTTCGCCGAGCACATGGCGACACTGGGAGTGCTCGACGAGAAGCTGCTCGTGAACGCGGAGCAATGGTTTGCGGAGAAGAAGCTCGATCGCACGGCGTGGGATACGGCGGTGAAATCGGCGCGCGTGTTTGTGAGCGGCGGCGGCAAGATGAAGAAGAATCGCAGTTTCACCGGCGTCTTTGAGACCGCCCGTGCGGCTTTGCAAAAGCAGGGCCTGCCGGAGGAGCAGTATCCGCCCAAGCTCGTTGGCTTCGCGCCGGAGGACTACGGGAATGAACGCGTCGCGCGGAAGGGGCTGGAGCGGCTGAAGTGGGAACTGGAGCGCTACGAGCCCTTTGCCTTCTCCGTGTACAATGGCCGCACGCCGCAGGTCACCTCGGTCTATCAACCGATCCGCATGCCGCAGGATCGCATGACCAATGGCGAACTCGAGGAGACGTGCATCCTCACCGGCGGCGATCCCTTCGGCTCGGGCGCGAAGGTGCAGCCTGGCGTGCTCAGCGTGATTGCCGGGAAGCAGCCGCCCACGATCCCTGAGACGATCGACGGCCGCCGCAAAGCCTTCGCCGAGTGGGTCGCAAGCCCGGAGAATCCGCTGACTACGCGCGCGATCGTGAACCGTGTCTGGCTCTGGCACTTCGACCAGCCGATCGCGGGGAATCCGAATAATTTCGGCAGCACCGGCAAGAAGCCCACCCATCCTGAGTTGCTCGACTGGCTGGCGGCGACTTTCGTCGAGCAAGGCTGGTCTTTCAAAGCGCTGCACCGGGTTATCATGAACTCCGAGGTCTATCGTCGCGGCAGCCTTCATCCCGATCGCAAGCTGCTCGCCGAGAAAGATCCGACCGGCACCAGCTACGCCGTTTTTCATCCACGCCGCCTCACTGCCGAGGAACTCCGCGACGCCATGCTCGCCGCCACTGGCGAACTCAATCCCACGCTCGGCGGCATCCCGAACCGACCCGAGATCAATCTCGAAGCCGCGCTCCAGCCACGGCAGGTCATGGGCACCTTTGCCTCCGCGTGGGTGCCGAATCCTTTGCCCGCCGAGCGCCATCGCCGCTCGCTCTACGCGCTGAAGCTGCGCGGCCTCACCGACCCGATGCAGGAAGTCTTCAACGCACCCGCGCCGGATTTTTCCTGCGAACGCCGCGAAGCCAGCACGGTGACGCCGCAGGTCTTCAGCCTCTTCAACGGCCTGAGCAGTCACGCCCGCGCCCTGGCTCTCGCGAATCGCGCCGTGCAGGAAACGAAGACCGACGAGGACGCGATCACACGCTGCTTCCAGCTCACTTTCTCCCGCGCGCCGCGCACCGATGAGATGCAAAGCTGCCTCACCCACTGGCGCGAGATCGCCGCGCTGATCGGCGACACCGCGCCCCCATCACCGAAGCCGCCGCTCGAAGTCCGCCGCGAAGCCGTCGAGGAAAACACCGGCGAGAAATTCGCCTTTCAGGAAAAGCTGCCCGCCTACGTGGATTTCGTGCCCGATCTGCAACCGTCCGACGTCCCCGCCCGCACGCGCGCCCTCGCCGATGTCTGTCTCGCGCTGCTGAACGCGAACGAGTTCGCTTACGTGTATTGACCGAAACGTCAGGCTGCGGACGTGCCGTTTCCGAGCGCAGCTTGAACACCGAGAACCGCAGCCTCCCAAGCGCGAGACATTCGTCGTCGCTTACCCGTGCAGCTTGCGAAGCATCTCCACCAAGCCGTTCGCGAGCGTCGAGACCTGCTTTGCCCTCTGCTCATCCTGGAGCTTGCCGGCATCGTCAAAGGCTTCGTGCGCGACGGAAATACAGACCTGCTCCGGCAGAACGACCACGCCAATATTGCCGAGGAGGGAACGTAGCGAGACGAGTCCGCGCAAGCCGCCGAGCGCGCCAGGCGAGGCGGCAAGGAGGGCGGCCACTTTGCCTTTGTAAGCGGCGAGCGGTGGTTCGTCGTCGGCCTCGGCGCGTGAGGCCCAGTCGATCGCATTTTTCAGCGCCGGGGTGATGGAACTGTTGTATTCCGGCGAGGCGATCAGAAAACCGTCGCTCGCACGGAGCAGCGCTTTGAATTCCTTCGCGCCCGGTGGCAGGCCGCTGGTGTCTTCGAGATCTTGATCATAGAGCGGGAGGGCGAGGTCGCGGAGATCGACGACGGTGACTTCCGCACCTGCCACACGCGCGGCCTCGGCGGCGATGACAACGAGCTTCTTATTGAAAGAACCGGCGCGGAGGCTGCCGGCGAAGGCCACGAGCTTGGGTGTAGGCATAGCGCGGAGAGTACGCAGGGCCGTGCGGTGCTGCAAGTCGTGCGCGAGACGTTGAGACGAGCGAACGCCCGGCGTGACGCCGCTCGCGCCGATCAGGCAAAACTGCGCGTGCGCAGCATCACCACGGCGATGGCGAGGAAGTAGAGGTAGTAATTCACGAGCAGCGCGCGCTGCCAGAGGCCACCGCGGGCGAGCCAACCGTCGACGCCGGTCCGTTCGGACATCACGACGAATGTGCCAGCGGCGAGGCCTCCAATTTGCGCCACGATGGAGAGAAAGATCATCGTTGGCTGGCTCGCAAAGACCCAGACCCCGAGGAGCGGCACAAAGATGAGCGCCGCAAAGCCCGCGCCGGAGAGCCAGTGATGGAGCGATCCGCTGAGCGTCGATGCATTCCCCGGGATATCCATCGGGAAGAGCCCAGCACCCGGTCCCGCACCGAGTCCGAAGAGGACTAGCAGCACCGTCGCGGCCCCCGCGCACGAGTGGAGCTTCCCGTGCGCAAAACTCTGGAAGTAGCCCCACGCAAAAGTCACCATGAGGAAGCCGAAGACGCACCACCATGCGTTGATCCAGAGTCGCACCGGACTTCCCGCCATCCCGAGCTTGCTGAGCACTTCGCGCGTGCCGTCGTAACCGGGCACCATCCGCCCGAGCACCCAGGGAATCAGCACATCCCCGACGCACGCCAGCACCCCGGCCAGCGCGGCGCCGGCGACGAGAGACGGCATGGAAGCATTCATGGACCCGTCTCCTCGCATGCCCGACCCACCATACGCAACTCTCGCTTCCCGCTTGCCCGCGAGCCGCGCTGCCGCTTAAACGCTCGCGAACTTCTCACCTCATTCCCCAAATTCTATGAGTCGCAAAATTCGTTACGGCATGATCGGCGGCGGGCGCGGCGCCTTCATCGGCGCAGTGCATCGCATCGCCGCAAACATCGACGGGCAGATCGAACTGGTCTGCGGAGCCTTCTCCTCGGATCCGGAAAAATCGCGCTTGTCCGGCCAGGATTTCTTTCTTCCCGCAAAGCGCTGCTACGGCAGCTACGAGGAGATGATCAAGGCCGAGGCAAAGCTGCCGGAGGGGGATCGGATGGACTTCGTCTCGATCGTGACGCCGAATCACATGCACTTTCCTCCGGCGAAACTGGCGCTGGAGAGCGGCTTCCATGTGCTCTCGGACAAGCCGGCGACCTTCAACCTCGCCGAAGCGAAGAAGCTCGACGCGATCGTGAAGAAGACCGGGCTGCTCTACGGCCTCACGCACAACTACACCGGCTACCCGCTGGTGAAAGAAGCGCGTGTGCTGATCGCCGACGGCAAGCTCGGGAAGATCCGCAAGGTCGTCGTCGAATATCCGCAGGGCTGGCTCGCGACGCGCCTCGAGGCGTCCGGTCAGAAGCAGGCCTCCTGGCGCACGGATCCGAAAAAGAGCGGCGCCGCGGGATGCATCGGCGACATCGGCACGCATGCGGAGAATCTCGCCGAATACATGACCGGCTTGAAAATCAGCGAGCTGGCGGCGGACCTCACGACGTTCGTCAAAGGTCGCAAGCTCGACGACGACGGCAATATCCTCCTGCGTTTTGACAATGGCGCAAAGGGGGTGCTGCACAGCTCCCAGATCAGCGTGGGCGAAGAGAACAATCTGAACATCCGCGTGTACGGCGAGAAGGGCGGCCTCGAGTGGCATCAGAACGAGCCGAACACGCTGCTCGTGAAGTGGCTCGACGCACCGACCCAGATCTTTCGCACCGGCAACGGCTATCTCACGGCCACCGCGGCTGCCGCCACGCGCACGCCGCCTTCTCATCCCGAGGGCTACCTCGAAGCGTTCGCGAACATCTACAAGAACTTCGCCTCCTCGATCCGTTCCCGGCTCGATGGACGCAAGATCACGGCCGTGGAAAACGACTATCCGAAAATCAGCGATGGCGTGCGCGGCATGGCCTTCATCGAGGCCGTGGTCGCGAGCTCGAAGAAAAACGCAGCCTGGACGAAGCTCGACGTCTAGCGCGCTGGCGCTTCGGGAAACCGCCGAACGCCGCGCGGCCCTGCTCCGATCGCGGTATCCTGCCGAATGAAATCACCCCTCCCCATCGTCGGCGTAGTGCTCGCGGGTGCGGTGTTCTTCGCCGGCTGCAAGAAGGTCGACCCGACGATGACCGACGCCCCACCCGGCATCCCGGTGGGGCGCATGCAGGATGTCGTCTTCGATCTCTTCCAGCCGATGGATGGCGGCATCGAACTGCTCAGCGAGGAGATCGCCGGGCGCAACATGTGGATGCTGTGGACGGGTGGAAATGAACAGTTCTGGGATCGCATGGCCCGCGACAGCCACGGCCTCGTCGATCTGCTGAAGACGATCGACTCGCGCCAGCGTGGAGAACGCTTCAAGCAATCCGGACTGATCAGCGATCCCGCCTACCGGGCGGCGACCAAGCCGGATGAATTCGGACTCTGGATCGATGAGCGTCTCGAGAAGGATTCGGACGCTTATGACCCCGAAGTCTATGGCCGCTCGGCGGGCGTGATGGGATTCCGGCTCTTTCCGAATCCCGACTTTGACGCCTCGGCGCGGCAGGTGTGGAATGCCGAACGCTACGAAAAGGACGCTGCGTATGCCGCGAGCCCGTCGCTGGTGCGGCCGTATCGCGTGGGCATCACCTGCGCAGCCTGTCACGTCGGCTTTCACCCGCTGAATCCGCCGACGAACCCCGAGAGTCCGCGATGGGAGAATCTCAGTTCGGCAATCGGCAATCAGTATCTGCGCGAAGGCCGCGTCTTCGCCCACGGTGCAAAAGCAGGCGGGTTCTTTGCCGAGATGCTTCAGGCGCAGGCGCCCGGGACTTCGGACACAACGCGCATTGCGAGCGACAACATCAACAACCCGAGCGCGATCTCACCGATTCTTTCGCTCGCGACGCGTTTGAATTCGGGCCGGCAGGAGTTCATGCATCCGGACTTCATGCTCCTGCCGAACCAGCGCGTGGAGATGTCTATCCCGCGGTTGCAGGTGGATGCTTCCGACAGCGTCGGGATGCCCGGGGCGATCCTGCGCTCGTACGTGAACATGGGCATGTACAGCCAGCACTGGTTGCAGCAGATCAATCCGCTCGTCGGCCTCATTCCGACGCGTCCTTTCTCGATCAAAGCGGGCCGCAAGTTTTCGCCCTACTTTGTCTCAACGGAGGAGCGTTCGGGAAACATCACCCGCTTCCTGCAGCGCCTCGGCCCGATGCGCCTGCCCGATGCGCCCGGCGGGCGCGCCTTTGTCGAGACGGCAAAGGTGTCGCGCGGCGCGGTCGTGTTTGTCCAGAATTGTGCTCGCTGCCACTCGAGTCGCCAGCCGCCGACGGGCGTTGAGGCCGGAGAGTGGTTCCTGCGGGAAGTTGAAAAGCCCGAGTTTCTCCGGGACAACTCGTTTACCAACGAGGAGCGCTACGATGTGATCGCGATTGGGACCAACTACTCGCGAGCCCTCGCGACCAACCACCGGCGCGGTGAGGTCTGGCACGCGTTTTCTTCGGAGACCTACAAGAATCTCGGCGTAAGCGGGGAGATTGATGCCTGGAATCCCGTCACGGAAAAAAATGACCGCTTCGTGCTGCCCGGCGGCGGAACGGGCGCCTATCGCCCGCCGTCGCTCGTGGCGCTCTGGGCCACCGCACCTTTCCTGCACAACAATTCCATCGGAAAATACACGGGCGACCCGTCGGTCCAGGGACGGATCGAGGCCTATCAGGACGGGATGGAAAAACTCCTCTGGCCAGAACGGCGCGCCGGTCGCGACTCGATCCTCCGCACCACCGCACCCAGCACCCTGCAACTGCATGTCTCGGCGATTCCCGAACCCTTGAACAGCCTGCTCGCGCCGCATGCTGACCCGGACGGATGGTTCCGTGTCGGGCCCTTCCCAGCAGGAACACCGATCAATCTGATCGCGAATGTGAACCCCGAACTTCCAGTCCGGCCCCTGGCGGAAATGGTCCTCGCGATCAAAACGAAACTCGCCGACGCCGCGGCCCGCAACCTCGATGCGGTGGCCCTCGAAGAGTTGATGAATAGGGACATCCTGCCCGCGCTCTTTAAGGCCAGCAAAGCGCCTGACCTAATCGAAGACCGCGGACATGTCTTCGGCGCAGAGCTGCCCGAAGCCGACAAGCGCGCCCTGATCGAATTCCTCAAGACGATTTAGCAGCCCGTCCAAGAGAGCGCCGAACCTCGAAATCTTCTTCTTCGCCTTCCTCTCCTCCTTCTTAACGGGTCACCTTTGACGTGGCGGATCGAGGGCCTGGAGACTTGGCCTGGCGCGACGGGGAACGCCATTCACGGTGGCTTTAGGGAGTGCGGGCGGAGCGTGGCGCTGCGTCGAGGCGGGTCACGCGACCGCGGCGATCTTCGGCGGAGATGTAGTCGTAGCGATAGGCGGTCTCGCCGGTGATCTGGCGCAGGTAGGGGCCGCCGGTGCCATGGCTCTCCGCGATGTAGCGGACCTCCCGCGCCAGTGTGGCCCGCCCATATTGGTCCTTCTCGCTGACGAGGTAGCCGTCGCTGGTGAAATCTTCGACTGATCCCCCGCGATGGCGCGACCAGCCGAGCAGATGGCCGGTGTCGTCGTAGTGTAACTCGTCGCGCCAGTCGCGCGGAGTATGCACGAGCGGGTCGGCGTAGTTACCGCCCGTGGCTGTCGATCGGAACTCGATACTCTCGAGTCGGCCGGAGGCGTCGTAGCGACGGCTCACGCTATCGGGGCAGAAAAAGGTGACGAAGGCCGGCGCCGACCAATGCACGCCGTTGCTGGCGAAAACTGCGATGTCCACGCGGTTGCTCGCGAGATTGTCCTCGGGCGAAACGACGAATCGGTCGTGCCACGTGACGCGCAGTTCGGCCACGGAGCCCTTGGGCGTGAGGGTTACGATCTGCACTTTCGCAGGGTCTCCCTGCAGGAGCGCCCAGCGGTAAGTCAGCGGGCGACCATTCGCATCGACGCTTGCCTCGGTATTGATGACCATGCGCCAGGTGCGCGCCGCGCGGTGCCAGACGCGAGCCACGGCGCACGCGGAGTCGAAGAGCACCTCCCCGGGCGTCGCATCGAAGTATTGCGCCCCGGGCGTCGGGCCGTCCTCCTCCTTCACGGTCATGCGGACCACCGGCGGCACTTCCTCGGCCGGCATGGCCTGTGCCATTCGCACCATCCGCTCAGGATCGAGCAGCGTGACATCGAACGCCAGTGGATGTGCGCGACCGGTAAAGTAGTCGTCGTCCGACCGCACCGGCCGATAGCAGCGCCGCAGAATCGCCTGCAAAGTCGGCGCGAGCATTTTCTGGCTCACCAACCGCTCGCGCGTCTCCGGACGGAAAGCGGCGATCGTCAGCGCCAGCGCACGGAGCATCGGTAGATCCGAGCCGGAGGAACCGCGAGTGATGAGGCAGTAGGGCGTGTGAGCGGGAAAGACGTCACCCCAGCCGCCGCCGGAGCCGTTGTGTCCGGAGTCGTAGTCCCGGTGCTCGGGATAGACGTAGAGCTGATTGCTGAAGTACTCCTGGTATTGCACGCCGAGTGCGGAAGGTGAGGACTGCGCGCTCCGCGCCTGGCTCCGCCAGAGTCCGCCGCCCGTTTGCGCCGTCGAAGAGTTGCCGAGGGTCGGAAGATTGTAGAGGAAACGCACCTGCAGGCCGTGATCGAGCCCTTCACGCCGGGCCTCGTCGGAGTACTCGACAAAGGTGAGCTGCGGAAACTCCTGCGCGCCCAGGGTGCTGTGATCGCGATCACGATTGTCGTAGAGGACGCTGTAAAGCCCCGCAGCGTGACCCTCATGCTGCCATTGCCGCACCAGTTCGCCCGCCTTGCCGTGCCCTTTCACTGCCGTGGCGGAACTGCGCGGATCCTTTGGGTTGAACTCGAAGCTGCTATAGAGCACGCCGAGCGGCGAATAGATGGCGGTGTTCGCCTTGCCGACGAGAGCGATCCCGTCGCGGATTCGAGCCGGCGCGACCTGCGGCGGTGTGGCCGGGAGCGCGCTCGTCTTCGCCAACTCGAGGAGCGTCTGGAACTCCGGAAGCCCGTGGAGAGACCGGAGGTCCGAATCGGCGGCGATGTGTTTCACGTCGCGGAAACCATGCTCGATCGCCGCGCGCAGACTCTTGAGCGCGGGCTCCGACTTCCCCTGCAGGGCCAGTGCGCAGGCCAGATTGTAGTGATTGCTGCCGATCCGCGGCTCCGCCCGCACCATGGCGGAGAGCAGCCCTTCCGCCTCACCATACTTGCCTTCGCCGAAGAGCCGCTGGGTGACCGCCATCCCCTGCTCCCCTCCGGCGATGAGCCGCGGAACGGCGAAGACATCGATCTCACCGGGTGGCAATTCGCTCGGGTTCGGCGCCTCGACGGATGCGATCTCTCCATCGCTAGCGCCCCCGAAATTCCTCGCGCGCGTTCGGAGGTAAAAAAAGACAAGCCCGAGAAGGGCAAGGCTGGCACCGATGATGAGGACGCGTTTCACAAAGTGGCGGGCAAAGGACCATGTAGCCGCCCGCCCGCGCGGTGCCAGAGAAGTCTGGCGCACGCACCGATGACAATCCCGGAGTGTGTGACGGAGAATTCGATTTCCAATCCGCCTCGTTAAACCAGTCGCCACACGGCGTGCACGAGCGCCGTCAGCGCCAGGCCCACCACCGCGAGGATCGTCTCCATCACCGTCCAAGTCCGGAGGGTCTGGCTGACGGTGAAGCCGAGCACGTCCTTCACGATCCAAAAACCGCCGTCATTCAAGTGCGAGAGGATCAGCGAGCCGCAGCCGATCGCGATGATCAGCAACTCGATATTCGTGCCCGGATACTCTCCCATGATCGGCGCGAGCAGCCCCGCCGCCGTGGTGATGGCAACCGTCGCCGAACCCGTCGCGATCCGGATAAAGACCGCCACCATCCAGCCATAGAGCAGGATGGGCAGGCCGAGCGTCTTCGCCAGCACGCCCATGGCATCCGCGACCCCGGCCGCTTTCAAGACCGTCGCGAATCCCCCGCCCGCACCGACGACGAGCAGCGTCATCCCGATCGTCGCGATACTCTCTTCCGTGAAACTCAGAATCCGCGAAGCGGGATAGCCGCAGTGAGTTCCAAGTGACCACGACGCGAAAAGCACCGAGAGCATCAGCGCCATCGTCGGATGCCCGATGAACGCAGCGCCCTTCGCCACCACCGACTCCGCGGGCAGCGCGAGCTTGGCGATCGTATCCAGCAGCATCAGGAGCACCGGCAGGAGGATGGAGAAAAGCGTAAGCCCAAATCCCGGTGGAGAGATTCCCTCGCGACCCCCGAGATTCGGCATCGGCGGCGCCTGCACCTCCACCAACCGCGTGACGCGCGCCGCGAAAAGCGGTCCTCCAATCATCGCCATCGGAAGGCCGATGACGAACCCCCACATCAACACTGCGCCCATGTTCGGCTGGAGATCCTTGAAAGCGCCGAGCGCCGCCACGGGCCCCGGGTGCGGCGGCATCAGCCCATGCATCACGGAGAGGCAGGAAAGCAGCGGAAGGGCGAGAAGGAGGAACGGCTTTCGGGCCTGCGCCGTGAGCGTCAGCAGGATCGGGAGGAGCAGCACGAGCCCGACGGCAAACCAGGTCACCAGCCCCACTACCAAGCCCAGAGCCATGATGCACCACACGGCGCGATCCGCACCGAAGAAGACCGCGAATCGTTTCCCCAGCACCTCCGCACCGCCGCATTCGGCGAGCAGCTTCCCCAGCATCGTTCCGAGCCCGATGACCGCCGCGATCCCCCCGAGCGTTCGCCCCAGACCGGCGCCGAAGCCATCGATCACCCCGAGCATCGTCAGCGGCGTATTCGAATCCTTTGGCACGACACCGATCATCACTGCACCCGCGCCGACCATGAGAGACGCCAGACTCAGCGCGATGAAGGCGTTCACTTTCCACCGCGTGACGAGCACCACCAGAACCGCGACGGCGGCCGCGGCGAGGGCGATCAGGATCCAGTCGTTCGGGGACACGCAGTGAAGTGCTGGGAGGGGAAATCAGGTGCGGGATCGGACTTCGAACACATCGCCCCGCACGCGATGAACCGCGTTGTGGAGGAAAGGCACCCCTCGCTCAAGCCGCAACCCAGCCGAACGTGGATTTGGCGAATGGGGAAAATGCCCGTTGCGTTGCACCCCACTCACGCTAGCTTCATGGCCTCCCAAAAAACGGGGGCGTACTGGTTTCGACTGTTGACTCGAGACACAGGCGGCATGTCGTGGAAGCCTGGTTGGCCACGTAAAATCTCCGGGCAAAAAAATAAACGCGAACGATTACGAAGATCTCGCTCTCGCGGCTTAATTGACCGCGACGTGGCTACACCAACGCCTGCTAGGTGTAGCTGCGACGACAGCAGGCTCTGCCGAGGGCGGAGCAACCGCGCCCAAGGTGAACTTCTTTCGTGGATGCTCGGAGCACGATAGCCCGCCCGCCGGCAGTCGGACTCCTAAATTAAAGGCACGGCTAAACATGTAGAAGCTTGTGACGGAAGCCATCAGGACAGGGGTTCAACTCCCCTCGCCTCCACTCTTTTCCGCATTTCGGCAGCGGAAGAGAGGGCCACAGGATGGACGGACACTTCACTCCACGCGGAGCTCGGCGATTGGCTTGGCTCGGGACGGCGTATTGCCGCTCAAGGCGCGATGGACACTCGGACCCGGAAGAAGCGCGGTTCCTGGCCATTCACGTCCGCCGGAAATGGCGCGGTGACGGCCTCGTATTCGCCGTTGGTTGCGACGGCCGTGAGTGTGGCGGTGGTCGCCACCCAGTCCGTGAAATCGTGGGTGAACTCGACGGAGTACGTCAGGCCTTCGGCGAGGTAGTTGGACCGGCGGGCGAAAAGGGCGAGGCGCGCGCCAGCCGGGCCAATGGTCGTGGGACTACCGGGCGTGACCGCGGGACCGACGACGGATATCGGACTCGAGTTGCCGCTGCTCGCGCCTGTGCCCACGGCCCACTCGAGCACATTCGATAAACCGTCCCCGTCAAAGTCTTCCATGCTGCCGGAATTGGCCCCCGTTACACCGGCGCCGAGGGCCCACTCTTCGTAGGCGGAGCGGCGCGTGACGGAGATGGAATAGGTTCTCACGGTGACTTGATCCTCTGCGGTGACCGCGATGCTCACCGTGTTCACCCCGACACCCAGCGAGACTGGGGTCGATGCCGCGCTCGAGACGACGGGCTCATCATTGACCGTGATCGCGGCGTGGCTTTCAGCCGCGGTCGGGGTGACCGTCAGGCTGGTGGTCGCGAACGACACGACCGTGGTGTAGCTCGTGGCGCCCGGGGCAAAATTCGGCGTGAGTGTCCCCGCAGAAAGCGCCAGCGCACTGAGGCTGGCGTCGGTGCTGAGCGTCCTGAAGGTAATGTCGGCGCCGTCGGTCGTACCCACTCCATTTGTCGCGGTGGCACGGAAGTGATAAGTCGCGCCGGGGGTGAGGCCAGTGAGCGCGAGCGAGACGGTCTGCGGCAGGGTGCCGTTGCTGGGGCTCAGCGTGATTGCGGAATTGGTCCCGTAGCTCGTGTTCGGCCCCCGCTGGAATTGCGCGGTGGTCGTGCTGCCGTTCGGATTGATCGTCGCGCGGATCGTCGCGGTGGTCGTGCCGACGTTCGTCGCCGTGAGTGTGGTCACGTCGGGCACGGGTGCATTGAGGAACTTGTGCACCATATCGGACGACTGCCAGAAGTTGTCCCCCGGCTGGTAAGCCGTGACGCTCACGAGCCCCGCCGCGTCGATGCGCAACTGGTCGCCCTGCAACGTCGCCGGCCCGGTCACGAGATACCGTGCGGGCAACCCGCTCCCCGTCGTCGCGGCGAGCGTGATCGTATTCCCCACCGGCACCGTCGCCGGCGCAGTGAAGCTGATCGACTGCACCGGACTGATCGCCGGCAGCACGACATCGGGCACCATCTGATTACGCCAGGCCTGGCCGATCTGGCCGCTCGTCGCCTGTCCGAACGCCCACAGCGTGGAGTCCGCGGCCTGCATGAGCGCGTGGCTCACGGTGATCGGCTGCACGTTCAACCAACCCGTGGAACTGCCGACCTGCGCGGGTGCGGTGCGTCCGGTGAAGGCGCCGTCGCCGAGGTTGCCGAGGGTGTTGGCGCCCCACGCCCAGAGGGTGCCGTCGTCGCGCACGCCGAAGGAGGAAAGGGTGCCCGCGGAAATCGAGCGCCAGTTGGTCGCCGCACCAATTTGCACCGGAGCGTTGCGCTGCGTGGTCGTGCCGTCGCCGAGAGTGCCACCGCCATTCGTGCCCCAGGCCCAGAGCGTGCCGTTGCTCTTGATGGCGAGCAGATGCGTCGAGCCGGTGCCGACGGTGCGCCATTCGCCCACCGCGCCGAGTTGGGCAGGCGCGCTGATATCGCCAAGGACGCCGTTGCCGAGTTGGCCGTTGCTGCCTTCGCCCCAGAGCCAGAGCGAGCCGTTCGTTTTCATCGCGATGGAAGTGGCGCCGGTGCCATTGCCGCCATAGGTGACCCAGATCGCGCTCCAGTCCGTCGCAGTGCCGACCTGCGTCGGGACGTTGCGGTTGACGAGCGTGCCGTCGCCGAGCTGGCCGGAGGCATTCGCGCCCCAGGCCCAGAGGGTGCCGTCTTCGCGGAGGCCGAGCGTGTGCTGGCCGCCGGTGATCACGCGCCGCCAATTCTTCGCAGAGCCGATCTGCACGAGCGCCGTGCGCTGGATCGTAGTGCCGTCGCCGAGCTGGCCATTGGCATTCGCGCCACAGGCCCAAAGCGTGCCGTCGTCGCGGATGAGCATGGTGTGGAAGCCGCCTGCGGAAATGTGTTTCCAAGACGATCCCGCGCCAATCGCCTCCGGAAAGGGATGCATGGCGCCGTCCGTTGCGCCGAGGCCGAGTTGCCCGTTGGCGTTTGCACCGACGGCCCAGACGCTGCCGTCGGGTCGGAGAATCAGCGTGTGACTCGCTCCGCCAGAGGCCATGAGCACGGGGCCGAGTTGCGGCGCCACCGGAAGCGCGGTGCGCGGGAAATTGCCGAGCTGGCCAGTACCGTTGCCGCCCCATGACCACACGGTGCCGTCGCTTTTCGCTCCGTAAGAGGACGTGGGGCTGGCGGCGATGAGTTGCCAGTTGGTGTCGGAATTCACCTGCCCCGGAGACTGCGGACTTACGGTCACATCGACGGTGTTTCGCCCGAGCTGGCCGTTGGTATTCAGGCCGCACGACCACAGGGTGCCGTCGGTCTTTTGCGCAAGGAAGTGGCTCGCGCTGCCGATGACGTTCGCCCACGTGGCGGTGCCGAGCTGCGCCGGCGAGGTGCGGTTGGTCAGTGTGCCGTCACCGACCTGGCCGCTGGCATTGCTGCCCCAGGTCCAAAGCGTGGCGTCGGTGCGCAGGGCGGTGGTGAAGGAGCTGCCCGAGGCGACGCGGCTCCAGGTCGTGGCGGTGCCGATTTGCACGGGAGCGTTGCGCTGCGTGGTGCTGGCGTCGCCGAGTTGGCCGGAAGCATTGGTGCCCCACGCCCAAAGCGTGCCGTCAGTGGCGAGGGCGTGTGCGCAGTCACCGCCCGCGCCGAGCGAGCCGATGGCGGTTCGCCAGTTCGTCGCCGTGCCGACCTGGGTCGGTGTGGTGTAGGAAGTCGTCGTCACGCTGCCCTGTCCGACCTGCCCGAGCGCATTGGCGCCCCACGCCCAGAGCGTGCCGTCGGTCTTCACCGCGACGGTGTGGGTGCCGCCGGCGACGGCGTTGGCCCAATCGGTCGCGGCGCCGATCTGCACCGGCGCGTTACGCTGGGTGGTGGTGCCATCGCCGATCTGGCCACTGCCATTCGAGCCCCAGGTCCAGAGTGTGCCATCGGTGCGTGTCGCGACGACATGCGAGCTGCCGGCATAAACGGTGCGCCAGGTCGTGGCTGTACCGATCTGCACTGGTGTGCGGCGCGTCGTGGTCGAGCCATCTCCGATCTGGCCCGCGGAATTCGAACCCCACGCCCAAAGCGTGCCGTCGGCACGGATGCCGACGATCATATCGGTGCCCTTGCTCGCGCTCAGTACAATGAAAGGTGAGTGACCGGTGACGGCGAAGGTGCGGAGCACTGCGGGCGCTGCAGCGATGGTGGCTCCGTTGCCGGGTTGCGTGGCTTTCACGGTGACGACGCCTGTCGTGCCGCTGAGCGTGATCGTGTTTCCGCTTACGCTCGCAATGCTGCCGCCAGCGACGATCTCATATTCCACCGGCAGGCCGCTCGTCGCCGTGGCGCTCAGGCTGAAGGGCACATCGGTCGGTGCTTTCGGCGGGATGGCCGGGAAGGTGATGAGCTGATCGACGCGGGTGAGCGTAATGTCATTGCCATCACCGCCGGTGTAGCTGAGGCGGAAGAGATACGGGACCGACGCGAAGGTCATCGTGATCCCCGCGCTGTCGGGTAGCCCATTGAAGGTGCCGTTCACCGGATCAAAGCCGGTGTTGCGCACCAGCGTAAGCACGGTGCCGGGTGGCGGCGCGAAGCCGAGGCTGAGCACGGGCGTGATGCCGCTGGCGGCGAAATTCGGCGCGCTCACCGGCACGTTCGTCGCGTTGGCAAAGGTGGCGTTCGGCGTGGTGGCGAAGGTGCGCTCGGCGCCGTAGAAGAGGCCGAGTTCGCAGTCCACCACGGCGCGCACTTTGTAAGTGAGGAAGGGCTGGAGACCGGTGATCGCCGTATTCAGCGCCACGGTCGCTCCGCCTGCGGCGAAGCTCTCCGGCGCCGTGGGAACGCTGAAGGCCGAGGTGCCCCACTCGAGCCATGCGGTGCCGCTGAAGGCGCCCGGTGTGGCCGACCCGCGGATCGTCGCGCTCGTCGTGGTGATGCTCGTCGCCGGGAGCGTGACGGGCACGGACGGCGGACGGAAACGATACACACCGACATTGCTCACGCCGTAGAGATAGCCGTCGCTGGCGCGCGTAAGACCGTGATCGGGCCGCACACCTTCTTCGCGTCCCGTGAAGGAATAAAGCGAGACCACGGCGCCATCGGTGGAGACGCGGTAAAGGGTGCCCTGATTGTACACACCACCGACATTCGTCGTGCCGTAAAGATGGCCATCCGCGCCTTTCACGAGTCCGGAGGTTGGGTTTTGTCCGCGGAGTTCGCCGACGTTGTTTCCACCAAAGTGCGCGAGGTTCGTGAGCACACCGCTGCTCATCTTCCACACGGTACCGAAATTGCGCAGGCCGCCGGCGTTCGTCGTCCCGTAGATACTTCCGTCCGGCATCTGCGCGATCGCGCCCTGCGGATTCGCACCGGGATTCGCGCCGCCCGGGCCGGTGAAACTCAAGACCGAGGTAAAGGTGCCGCCGGAGCTGAGACGATACACGGCACCAAAGCCACCCGTGCCGCCGCTGTTCGCCGTGCCGTAGTAGTTGTTGTCGGTGGCGCGGATGAGCGGCGACTGCGGACTTGAGCCAGTCGCGGTGGCGAGATTCACGAGGGTCGTCTGCGTGCCGCCCGGAGTGACGCGGAAGATCGTGCCCGCGCTATTGGTGCCGCCGGTGCTCGTGGTGCCCCAGTGATTGCCATCAGCCCCGAGCAGCAGCCCGGCCTGCGGAGCCGATCCGAGATTCGTGCCGGTCGTGCCGGTGAAGCCAATGACCGTCGTGAAGACGCCGCCAGGCGTGACCTTGAAGACGCTGCCGCTATTGCCCGTGCCGATGCCGCCCGCATTGCTCGTCGCCCAGAGTTCGCCATTTGCGGCCTGCATGAAGCCGCCCCGCGAAGCCCATGCTGTGGTGCCGGTCGTGGGCACGAGAGTGGTGAGTATATCAAGCGCGCCGCCCACCGGGCCGGCGATCACGGTGCCCACACCCTGCGCGCCACCACCACTCGTGGTGGTGCCGTAGAGTTCGCCGTCACTGGCCTGGAGCAGCTTCGCAAGCGTAGGTGGAGCAGTGAAGCTGAGCAGCGTGGTGAGCGATCCATCAGCGGCAACCCGGAAGACGCTGCCGTTGTTGTTCGCGCCGCCGCTATTCGTCGTGCCGTAGAAGCTGCCGTCGGGATGCGCGACGAGGCCGCCTTGCGGTGTCGCACCGAACGCTGCGCCGGTGATACCGGTGAAATTTACGAGCGTCGTGAGTGTGCCGGCGGTCGTGACTTTGAAGACCGTACCGAGACCCGTGCTGCCGGTGCCACCGGTCTGCGTGGTGCCGTAGAGCGCACCGTCGGTGCCGAAGACAAGCGCGCCTTTCGGCCCGGTGCCGAGCGCCACTCCGGTCGTGCCAGTGAAGGTCACAAGCGTGGTCAACGTGCCGGTAGGAGTGACTTTGAAGACCGTGCCGAAATTCGTGGAGCCGCCCGCGCTCGTCGTGCCGTAGAAGTTGCCATCCGTCCCCTGCACAAGTCCGGCAAGCGGCGTCGCACCGAGTGCCGCACCGGTGGTGCCGGTGAAATTCACCAGATTAGTGAGCGCGCCTGCGGGCGTCACTTTGAAGATTGTGCCGAAGCCGCCCCCGCTGCCACCGGTCGCGGTGGTGCCGTAGAAAGTGCCATCGCTCGCGAGCACGAGATTCCCGCGCGGATTCGAGCCGAGCATCGCGCCGGTGGTGCCGGTGAAATTCACCAACGTCGTGAAAACGCCAGACGTCGTGACCTTGAAGATCGTGCCGAGTCCAGTGCCGGAATTGCCGCCAGTTTGGGTCACGCCGTAGAGCGCGCCGTCCGCGCCGAGGGTGAGTCCGGCGATCGGATTCGTGCCCATCGCCACACCGCTCGTGCCGGTAAAACTCACCAGCGTGGTCCGCGTGCCGTCTGGCGCGAGCTTCCAGACCGTGCCGTTGCCATTCACGCCGCCGCTATTCGTCGTGCCGAAGAGCGTGCCGTCTGCGGTCTGCACGAGGTTACCTTGCGGACCGGAGCCGTCGGCGCCGGAGTTCGCGTTGCCGTAGAAATTCGCCAGCGCCGCGCCAGTCCCACCAGTCGTCACGCGATACACCGAGCCGAGGTTGTAAGTGCCGCCCGAGTTTGTCGCCCCATAGAGTGCGCCATCTATTCCGAGCCGCAGACCGCCGAGCGGCGCGCTGCCCGTCATCGTGTAGAGGAAGACGGGCTCGATCATGTCGGTCGCTCCCGGCAGTAGCGTGACGATCTGATTTTCACCGAGCGTCGTGCCGAAGGTGTTCGTAGCGACCAGCCGGACATGGTACGTCTCGCCCGCGGTAAGGCCCTGCACGGCGCAACGCGCGGTCACATTCGCCGTGCCGGCGCCGGCGTTCTGCACGGGCGTCGCGTCGCCGTAGCCGGTGTCGGCTCCGTACTCGAAGAAGTAGTCCGTGGCGACGCCGCCAGGATTCACGGTGCCATCGAGCGAAAAGCCCGTCTGCCCGACGCCCGCAAAGGATCCCGTGCGCACGATCGTCGGCGCCGGGGTGGTGAAGGTGAAGTCCGAGCCATTCACGGTGCCGACGGACGTCTGCACGACGAGGCGGAAGTGATACGTGGTGCCAGTGGCGAGACCGGTGATCGCCCGCGCGACCGGCATGTTCGCCGTCGAAGCCGTGAGATTTTGGACCGTCGTGACGTTCCCGTAACTGGTGTCCAGGCCCCACTCGAAGCGCGCGGTGCCGGTCACACCGTTGCTGTTGGCGAGGCCATTGAGCGTCGCGCCGGTGAGCGTGATCGCGGTGGCATCGAGCGTGGTGGCGACCGGCGTGACGGTCGCGCCGAAGACCTGATCGATGCCGTAAGTCGTGCCCATCGCATTCTGCGCTACGCAGCGGAAGTGATAGCCGGGCAGCGTGAGCCCGGAGATCGCGGCGGTCACATTCACACTCGCGGTGCCGCTGCCGATGGCTTGCGGCGCCGTGGTCGTCCCGTAAGTCGTGGTGCCGCCGTATTCAAACCACACATCGCTCGCGACGCCGTTCGGCAGCACGTGGCCATTGAGCGTCGCGCTCGTGCTCAGGATATTGCTCGCGAGATCGGTGAAGGCCTCGGGCAGCGAGAGGCTGTTGATCGTGACGGTGTGCGTGCTCGTGCCGAGATTGCCGCCGGATTGATTGAAGAGATTCAGCACAATCGTCTCCGCGGGCTCGGGGATGAGGTCCGCGGTGATCGCGATCGCGATGTTCTGCGTCGTCGTGCCGAGTGGATAAGTGAGCGTGCCTTCGGCGAGGGTGAAGTCGTGGCCGTTGCCCGTGGCAGTGCCGCTGGCGACGCGATAGCGCACGCGGATTTCGCCCGCAGGCGAGCCGGTGACGTTCACCGCCACGTTGTGCGTGCCCGCACTTTCCGCGACGGTGCTCGTGCCGCTGGCAAAGGCGACCGCGCCACTGGCGAAAGCGTCATTGTCCGCGAGGAACATCGTGGCGCTGCCAGTGCGGACGCCGTAATTGCCGGGATCGGGCGTCACATTCAGCACGATGGATTCAACACCTTCGGGGATCGTGTCGTTCACCGGCGTGACGTCGATGTAGGCGCCGGTGGCGTTTGCGAGGATCGTCACGCTGCCGGTGGTGCCCGTGTAGTCCACGCCCTCGGTCGCAGTGCCGCTCATCGTGTAGTTCACGATGAGGTCCGCGGCGGTCGCGACTTTCCGCACGACACTCAAGCGCAGCACTCCCGCCCCGCTGGTCTCGGAGCCGTGGGTCTGCAAAGCGCTGCCCGTGTCGGCCACGGCCACGTCGATTGTCGGCTGATCGCCATCGAGGATGTAACCGACCCCGACGGGATCGATCGCCGGCATCAGCGTGTAGCCCGCCCCCGGCAGGAGCGTGAGCGTCACGGTCTCGGCGTCTTCGAGCGCGGTATCGGCGAGCGCGGAGATGGTGATTGATTTCGTGGTATCGCCCGCGGCGAAAGCAACGCTCGGCGCGACTGCGGTGAAGTCCGTGCCGCTCGTGGCGGTCCCGCCGATCGCGTAGTTCACGGTCACGGCGTTGCCAGTGGCGGGGCGGATGATCTGAAACGTGATCGCCGTCGTGCTGCCGCTCGCGGGTTCGGTCACGCCGCTCTGCGTCACTTTCACGTAGAATTGCGATGCGTCGTTGTCCGTGATGTTGACGGTCGCAATGCCAGTGCCCGCGATGACGTACGTCGTGGTGCTGCGGAGCTGGAGGATCACGTCCTGCGCGCCTTCGTCGATGGCGTCGTCGAATGGCCAGATCTCGACGGTCGTCGAAGCTTCGCCAGCAGGAATGACGGCGCGGCCTTCGAGTCGGCGATAGTCGCCGCCGTGAATGGCGCGGCCAGCGAGCGAGTAATCCACAGTCAACGGCAGGGCGATGTCGCCGCCGGTACGCGAGATCGTAAAGACGCCGGGATCAGTGCCGGTTTCGCTCGCCGTGGCATCGGTGGCGGTGAGCGTGAGCGTGGGCACATCGTCGTCGTGCAGTTGCACGGTCTGGCTGTTCGATTGCGTGTCGCGGGCGTAGCCGGCATTCGTCGCGATGGTCACCACCACCGTCTCAGTCCCTTCCTGCGCAGCATCGTTTACTGGCGTGATGGTGATCGTCGTGTTTGCGGCATTGGCGGGAATCGTAACCGGGCTCGTGATGGCGTAGTCGGTCACGTTGGTCGCGCTACCGGTGAGCGTGACGTTCACGGTGAGCGGACTCGCCGTGACGAGGTTGCGCTCCACGAGCAGCGTCGCAGTGTCGCCGCCCACTTCGCGCGCGACGTTGTCCAGCGCGGTGATCTTCACCACGGGCAGCGTCGCGTTTTCATCATCGACGATCTCGACCGTGCCCGTCGCCGCACCCGCGAGCACATAGCCGCCGGCGGTGTTGGCAAAATTCAGCACGGCATCCTCGGTGCCCTCGGCGGAGCTGTCGTTCACGGGCGTGATCGTGATGTCGAGGAAGCTCGCGCCCGCCGGGATCGTGAGGAAGGACGTGCCGTTGCCGCCCTCGTTCGTCGCCGCCGTCAGCGCGGGGCTCAGCGTGTAATCGGCGGGGCGCGCCGCGCTGCCGGTGCTGGCATTGAAGATCTGGACGTCGAGCGCGGCGGTGGTGCTGCCGCTGCGCGTGATGCGGATTGTGCCGGTGCCGGGCGACGCGGCTTCATTCGCCGTTGGGTCCGGCGCGGTGATCGTAAGCGTGGGGAGTTGCACACTCGTGAAGTTTTTCCCCGTCGCACTCGGGCCGACGGTGACCGGATTGCTGAAGCCCGACGCGGTGAAGACATTCGGATACAGATTCGGCGTGATCGTGTAGCCGCCGCCGGTGAGGCCGGTCAGCGTGTAGTTGCCATCGCTATCCGTCCACGTGCCACGGAAGGTCGCGCTGTTCGAGTGGCTGGTCTGATTCTGCGGCGCGTAGTTCGCCACATACACGCCTTCGAGCGGCGTCGCGCCGGGGCCGGTGATCTGCCCGCTCACGCTAAAGGTCGTCGGCGTTCCGACGGTGACGAGCAGCGCACGCGTCGTGCGTTTTCCCTTCATGTCGCTCGCGGTGCAGAGCACCTGGTAGTGGCCCGCGCTGCTCCACGATTTCGTCTGCGTGGCGGAGTTATTCAGCGAGTAAGTGCCATCGCCGAAGACCCAGGCATAGGCGATCGGGTCGCTATTCGGATCGGTGGCTGTCGCGGTGAAAGTGACCACTTCGCTCGTGACCGGCGCGTTGTTGTCCACGCTGATCGCCAGCGTCGGCGCCGCATTACCCGGCACATCGCCGAGGCTCACATACACATCCATCGCCGGCACCGCGCCCGCGATCTTCGCCACCGGCGTGATGTGAATGTTCACATCGTCATCGGAGAAGGTGCGCCCGAGCCAGAGTGCAGAGTCGTTGCGCGTATCCGTGATCCCGTTTCCGAACGAACCCGGCGTCATGTCGAGGAGCTGCGCGCCGCGATTGCTGCCATTGAAGGGGCTGCCGCCACTGCCGCCGATGCCACCCTGACCCCAGCCGTCCCACGTCATCATCAGCCCATTCATAAAGCCGACATTCGTCGTGTGCCGCTGGCGGAACTCCGCGAAGTACTCGCGCTCCGCGTCCTTGCGAACGCGCAACGCATAACGGTTCGCCGGATCGGCGACCGGGTAATCAAACTGATGAATCCGGTAGAGCCCGCTCTGCGTCACGCGCCAGTGCGTCTCGTCGGGGAGCCAGTTCAGGATGTTCTTAAAGTGCGCCGTGTATTGCCCCAGCGAGCCGCTCGAACCCATGAGGTCGAAGGTGTTGCCGTACTCGAGATTGTTGCCCGGCCCGATCGTGCTCGGCGGCGTCGTGCGCCAGTAGTTCGCGTGCCAGACGCCGAGGTTGTGCCCGAGCTCATGGAGGAAGGTGCCCACGCTGTTCGTCTTCATCCGCATCCCACGACCACCCACCGATGCGCTGCCGCCATACGAACCGACGCTCCCATTCCACCGCGCGCAATCGAGATCGTAGGAGAGGTAATCGTAACCCATCGTCCGTGCGATCTGGCGCGCGTGGTTATAGATCAGGTTATCCGCACCGCCCACATCGGCATCGCGCTGCACATACCAGCTTTCGGGATATGGCAGTACGATGAGCGGCGGTGTGGCGTAGGTGAAATAACAGCGCCCGTAACTGGTCTGCGAAATATAGTCGGCCATTTGCCGCAGCACATCGAGGCACTCCGCGTCGCTCATCGGATCGATGCGGTGGTCAGGGAAAGTCGCGCGGATGTAGAGAAACTTGCGATGCCCCGTGGTGAAGCTGCCCGGCACCGTGCCGACTGGCGCCGTGCCCGGTGCGGAGCCCGCGCCCGCATTCAGCTCGTAGCCCATCGAAGCCCAGTGCGCCCGCTCTTCCTCCACGGAAATCTGCTGCGCCACCTGCTCGATGTGCCCGCCGCTGCACACATACACGAGACGTTCCACGGTCTCAAAGGCCGGCGTCTCCGCGGTGACCGGCGGGAGCGTGGCGTCGGGCTTTTGCTCGACTGGCGTGATGATCCCCGAGACCGGACAAGCCGTCTCCACCTTCCGCCCATCGGCCACGGGACGTTCACCAACTTCGAGCTGGCGCACCGGAGAATCCGCCACCGCCATGTCGCGTGCGACGGCGATACCATTCGCGGAGATCGTATTCATTGTCCGCTGCCCCGCGCGCTGCCCATAGACGAAGGCATTCCACCGCTTCCCATCCGCCGCCGTGAGCGTGCGGGTGTAAGGCTCGACCGCTTGTGGCGCATCGGGGTCCGGTACATTCCCCCACACCTCCAGCGCTCCGCGCGTCCGCACGCGCTCCTCGAGCTGCGCGACGATCTGCGGCGGAAGATCCTGGCGGATGACCATCGGCACCGCATTCGCCAGCGCCTGCTCGGGATTACGGCGGATCAACCCGGCGATCTCGCGCTTGTGCGCTGCAGCGAGCACTTCGCCGCGCGCCATGAGGTCCACCCTGGCATCACTCGTCGCCGCCAGATACTCCCCGGCCCACTCGCGAAAAGCCTCCACCGCCGCGGGCGCGGCAGCACGTGTGCTCGTCTTGCTCTCCTCGGGCGCAGGCGCAGCGGCAGGAGCGATCGTCACTCGCTCGCCCGTCGCGGACTGCTCTGTTGCCTCCGGAGGCAGCGGCGCTGCGGATTGCGGCTCGCGGCTCTTTTCCAGCCGCAGAAACAAGGAAAGAGCAGCCGCCAAGACGATGACTGCGGCCGCAAACACTCGGAGGTTGATTCGATTCATAAGGGGGGAAAGCGAACGGCGCGCGGGCTCTCCGGCTACGTTCTGACGCGCTGGTTTCTCGCGCAATCCGAGGAACAAACAAGGCATTTTCCCACTATAGGATAGAGCCTTACAGCGACGCCGAAAGTTCTTGTGCTCCGATCGGCCCGGGCAAGTTGGGGGCGGCTTCAATTTACGGCTGGGACCTGCGAACGCGGACGGGCAGCTGTTGCAATTTTCGCGATGCGCGGCTTCATCTGCTGGATGCTCCGGCTCACGTTCCCCTCGCTGCTCTGCGCCCTCCTGCCCTTTCTCCCCCTGGCCCGCGCCGATGTGCCGCTGCCGAAAAATGTTCTCGAGCCCGCTACGGTCTCGGAAGCGTGGAACGTGATCGGGCTGGCGCGAAAGAACCTCGAGACGCTGATCTCCGAGAAGCGCACCGATGAGATCGCCCTGCAAGTTTCGCTCTGCAGCCCTTCCATCCGCACGCTCGTGCGCCTCGCTCCATCGCCGAGCGCAACGACGTCCCTCGATTCGCTCGCCGTGCGCGCCTTCAATTTCATCAACATCATCGCCGCGGGCGGCATCGCGAACGATCTGCCGCGGGTGGAAGCGGGTTACGCCGGGCTCCGCCGGGAGATCGAGCAGATGGCCGCCCAGTTCGACGCGAAAACGGTGGAGGCGGAGATCTACTACTGCCCGACGCATCCCGAAAATCTTTCCACCGACAGTCAGGCGATGTGTCAAACGTGCCGCGAGCGACTGCTCCCGCGCCGCATCCCGTACAGTTTCATCTACACGATGCCGCGCGCACCCACGCTCAACACCACGGCCCAGGCCGATGCTCCGCTCGAGGCCGGCAAGCCAACAACGGTGAAACTCAAACTCGCGCACCTCGATGGCTCGCCGGCGATCCCGCACGAACTGCTCCTCACGCATGGCCAGCGCATGCATCTCCTCCTCGTGGATCCGAGCCTCGGCGATTTTCAGCGCCATCATCCGCAGCCGACCGAGACTCCCGGCGAATACGCCTTCACCTTCACGCCGCGCCTCACCGCTCCGTATCGCATCTGGGTGGATGTGACGCCAGCGGCGACGGGGTTGGCCGAGTTCCCGACCGCCGAACTCCCGTCATCAGGTGCGCCGCAACCCAGCACTGCGCTGAGCGACGATCGCACCGGCACCGCGGGCGGGCTCACGTTTCAACTGACTTTTGACGATCGCCAGGGCACCCGGCCGCGCGTGCGGGAGACGCGCTTGATGCGCTTGACCGTCACCGACCAGAAAGGCGAACCCATGACCCAGCTCGCGCCCTACCTGAAGGCCTTTGCGCATCTCACGGGATTCTATGACGACGGCGAGACCATCGTGCGACTGCATCCGGAGGGCGGCGAAGTGCTGCGCGACGACCTTCGCGGCGGACCGGCGCTGGGCTTTCGCCTTTATCCGCCGAAGGCCGGACGCATCCGCTTTTTCTGCGAGGTCATGGTCGATGGGAAAATCCTCGTCGTGCCGATCGAAGTCGGCATCTCCCCCAACTGACGCGGCGGCGCAGCGATCGAACCCGACGGATGTCCCCTGCCCTGCAATCCTACGACATCGAACGCGCGGATTTCGCGCGCGTGATTGCGGGCGTGGAGCGGATTCGCGCGGCTGCGCTGCCGGAGCTCGAGTCTCTGGATTGGCTCGTCGAGACGATCCGCTCCGTCGGACTTGTGCCGATCCCGGAAGCGGCGATCGCCTACGAAGGGGAGGAGGATTTCCTCAATGGATCGCAGCAAGGCGTCGTGCAGCTCCCGCGCGAGTTCGCGCGCTGGCTGCAACTCGCGGCCGCACATCGGCCAGCGCGGTATCTCGAGATCGGCTGCTTCAATGGCGCCACGGCGTCCCTCGCCGCGGCGTATCTCGCACGGTTCAATCCCGCCTTCGAGGCGCTGAGCATCGACGTCTGGCCGGGCTTCATTTTCCACCGAGAAATGCGCGATCTCGTTCCGCTGCGTTACGAGGTCGGGCGCACGTCGTTCGATCTCCGCGGTCAGAAGTTCGACGCGGTCTTCATCGACGGCGACCACAG
>JANPIS010000546.1:0-11371 GCA_031425095.1 Chthoniobacteraceae bacterium | reverse complement strand
GTCAGGGATGAAAGGAATCGGATTCGTCATTGTGATGGAAAACGGCCTTTGGCTTGGGTCCGCCGCGCGGGAGTGACCGCGCGGCGGACGAACCAACCAAGAAAGGGGGATGTTAGAAGGTGATGGTCGCCTGGAGGTAACCAAAATTTGCATCGTCGCTTGCGCCGGTGTCACTGAGGTAATCCCCCGCGAAGAAGTGGCTAAAGCCAACTTCCACCGCCAAGTGCTTGTTCACGTTCCATTGGGCGAGTACGTCCACTTCAGAGCCTGCATAGCTATCAGCATTGCGAGCCAGAACGCCCAGGGGTCGGACTGCGGCGGTACCATTGGCGCGGTACCAGACGTCGTCGGTGCTCGCGAGCCAGAAGGCGTGGAATTCCGCTTTGAGCGTCACGGCCTTTACTGGCTGCGCCTTCAGACTGACTTCGATCTCATGCATGTTTTGCCAGGAGAAGACGTCCATCTGGCCGTAGAATTTATGGTTCGTCGGAAAGAGATTTTGAAACGTCTCGATCTGGCCGTCAGCCGGATCATCATCACCGGAGCCGTAGTTATACGCCACGCCGAGCCGAGGCATCCAACTGGTGTCAAAGGTGTAACCCAGGCCGCCGTGTACCGCGAAAGCCGTGAGATCGAGCCCGCGCACTTCGCCAGTCTGGAAAGCGGCTTCGAGTTCGTAGTCGAGACCCACAGGTTTCGGCGCAGCGGGCGGTGGCGTCGATTTCCCATCCATGACCGATTTGCCGTCGGAGGCTGGGGCCGGAGCCGAGGACGCGAAGGCACCTGGCTTTGACTTGATGCGCACCCCAAAGGTTGCGAAATCCGTGTTGCCGCGAGCGGCCGGCTGGAATCTTGCGTTGGTATTCTCGTGCAGATGCAGCGCGTAGAGGTCGATCGTTTGGGGCCCGAGCCCTGTCGTGCTGAAGTAGAGCCCGCTAAAGATCTGCTCACGGTCGGTCTCGTTGCCATTGAAGAGGTCAGACTGGTTGTAACTTCCGCGCTCCGGAACTACGACGGTCGAAGCGAAGGCATCGAGCCACCACGTCTTTTCCTCCCAGCGGAGTTTTACCGCATCGAAGGTGCGGCCAATGTTGTTCCAGTCGAAGGCACCGATGAGCCGCTCGTCGCCGTAGCTGAGGATCTGCCGACCCACCTTGAGGGTGAGAGGGAAGTTCTTGGCGTTGCCAAATTCAAACCAGCCCTGCCGGAGATCAAAGGCGTCGTCACCTTCGGCTCCAAGGAGGCCGGGAAAATCGGGCCGATCGGAATTGATCTCCCGCGAGTCCTGGCCCTGCACGTAGATTTTGAACCAATCGCAGGGTTTGACCAGCATGCCGATGCGGGCGCGTTGCAGAAACCAGTTGTCGTCAGTGAGCGCATTGACAGCGTCGTTGAAGTCAAAGTTGTTGTCGCGAATCTCCCAGCGGACACGTTCTTGGAAGTCGAAGACCAGAGCGCCCCCAAGAAAACTCAGGGGGTTGCTTTCCGGGGCCTTGTCGAGCATGGCTTTGCCGCCGGTTGACTTCGCATACGTCTCTCCCGCGTGGATGGACATGAAGCTGCTGGTCAGGAGCGCTGCCGCAAGCAGCGCTCCGCTTTTTTTGGTTGGTTGGGTCATGGTGTGGATGGATGGGTGCGACAATGCTCCGCCGCGGGGTGGTTTTTCTGAAGGCATGAGCGGGAGCATCCGGTTCATGCAGCAGCGACCTCCACCGACTTGTCGGCAGTGGCGATCGCGGATGAGTCTGGTTGGGACGGTTGCTTGTGCGCCTTTACCTCAAGGAAGTGGATGAGCTGCGCGCGGAGGCTGTAGTAGTCTTGATGTTCCATAACGGCCTTGCGCTCTCTGGGGCGAGGAA
Organism: Chthoniobacteraceae bacterium; assembly: GCA_031425095.1. Lineage (GTDB taxonomy): Bacteria > Verrucomicrobiota > Verrucomicrobiia > Chthoniobacterales > Chthoniobacteraceae > JANNXQ01. Next base: position 9,512 of record JANPIS010000546.1, on the reverse strand, counting down.
AGCTGACCTCGATCACTTCACCGATGCCCGCCTCGGGCCCGTCGGTCATGCAGATGATGCGGTCGCTCAGGAAGAGTGCTTCATCGACATCATGCGTGACCATCATGGCGGTGATCTTCTCGCGCCGCCAAAGCTGGATGAGCACCTCCTGAAGTTCGTATCGAGTGAGCGAGTCGAGCATGCCAAAGGGCTCGTCGAGGAGCAGCATTTTGGGCGCGAGCGCGAAGGCCCTGGCGATTCCGACCCGCTGCCGCATGCCTTGGGAAAGTTCCATTGGACGCTTCTCCATGGCGTCTCCAAGTCCCACAAGTGTGAGGTAATATTCGGCGATCTGTTCGCGCTCGATAGGTTCCGCGGTGTAAAAAACTTGGTTCACACCGAGCATGACGTTTTCCTTCGCGCTCATCCAGGGAAGTAGGGATGGGGATTGGAAGACGACTCCGCGATCTGGTCCAGGACCGGTGAGTTCCTTGCCGGCAAGGATGATGGCCCCGGAGGTGATCGTGCTGAGCCCGGCTACCATCATAAGGATCGTGGACTTACCACATCCCGAGTGGCCGATGACGGTGACGAACTCGCCTTTGTGGAACTTGAAGTCCACGTTTTTCACGATGACGGCTTCACCCTTGGGCGATGGGTAGCTCTTGGTCAGCTTTGAAAGCTCCAGGTAAGCTTTGTCGCTCACGCCATCACCTCCACGGATTCGCGCTTCTCTTCGCTGCGGCGGCGCGGACGGCGTGTCTGGCCGAAGGGTAGGCGCGGGGCGTCGAGGTCTTCTGGGATGAGGTCAGGCAGCACCAACTTCATGGTCATCGCCGTCTTCTTCTGGTCGGTTGCTTTCAGCAGGTAGTCCACGACTTCGATGCGAGTCTGTTTGAAATCGTAGTTGGTTCCTATCTCGGTGCGCAGACGCGGCCGGGGGATAGTGACGGGGATCGAAGGCCCGAGCGTGGCGCGGGGACCGGCGGTCAGAGGGATCACGCGATCGGCGAGTAGGATGGCTTCGTCCGGGTCATTGGTGATCAAGATGACGGTCTTCTTCTCTTCCTGGCAGATGCGGTTGATTTCGTCCTGCAGATTGGCGCGCGTGAGTGCGTCGAGTGCGCTGAGGGGCTCATCGAGCAAAAGAATCTCCGGCTGCATGGCCAAGGCCCGGGCCACGGAGACTCGCTGGCGCATGCCGCCGGAGAGTTCACTCGGGATCTTCTTCAATGCGGGAGTGAGATTCACCATCGCGATGTACTTTTCGGTGTGGGCGCGCCGTTGCTCTGCCGTCCATTCTGGAAAGATCTGATCCACGGCCAGGGCCACATTCTCGTAGACAGTGAGCCATGGGAGCAGGCTGTAGTTCTGAAAGACGATACCGCGGTCGGGGCCGGGACCGGTCACGCGCTGGCCCTTGAGAGTCACCGTGCCCACATCCGGGAACTGCAGGCCGAGAATGAGGGACATCAGCGTTGTTTTACCTGCACCGGAGTAACCGACGATGGCGACAAACTCGCCCTGTTCGACTTCGAGATGCAGATCATGCAGCACTTCGGTGCGCGCTTTTGCGGGGCCGAAGCCCTTGCTCACTCCTTTCATTTCAAGATAAGCCATGATGTGGTTCAGGCGGTTTTGAAGCGTCCCTCGATCACGCTCATCATGCGATCGAGCAGGAAGCCGACGATTCCAATGGTGAGAATGGAGAGGATGATGTGCGCGTAGCTAAGCGCGTTGTATTGCTGCCAGAGAAAGCCGCCGATGCCGGGCTTTCCGGTGAGCATTTCCGCCGCGACGATCACCAGCCACGCAATACCAAGTGAGAGTCGGAAGCCCGTGAACATGTAAGGGAGCGTCGCGGGGAGGAGAACTTTGAAGAGCGTTTTGGTCCGCGAGAGTTTCAGGACCTTGGCGACATTCAGGTAGTCTTGGGGGATGGCGCGCACTCCGACGGCGGTATTGAGAACGGTGGGCCACATGGAGCAGATAGCGATCGTGAAAATCGCGGCGAGATCGGAAGCCGTATAATCTAGACTAGTTCCCGGAATGCTGACTTTTGCTCCCAGGAAGAGCACCATCCCCAGCGGCAGCCAGGCGAGAGGAGATACGGGGCGAAGGACTTGAAAGATGGGATCGAACATCTTCGAGAAAGTCTTCGAGAGGCCAAGGAAGAAGCCGATCGGCGTGCCGACGATAAGCGCGATGGCATAGCCTTGAACGACGAGCTTTAACGAAAGCCAGGTGAATCGGAGAATACCTTGGTCCAGTTCGCCGCGCTTGGCGAAGGGTTCGGTGATGTAGAGCTTACTCCTGTCCCACGTTTCGATGGGAGAGGGGAGATCGGCCGATACGCCGCTGCGTTGCACTTTCACGATCTTATCGCCAAAGTCGTCGACGTATTCCGTCTTCTTTTCCTTGCCGGCGATGGAAGCCCAGAAGATCAAGCAGACGATGACGCCGACGGCAGGAAGGATAAGCCAATCGAGTTTCTTTAAAGAGTTTTCGTTCATAGGTACTGTTGGCTATTTGTGGACGCTGGTCACGGGAAAAGCGGAGGCGTATTCTTCGGGAGCAGCGGGTTGGAAAGTAAGACCGTCGAAGAAAACCTCGGGAGTCAGATCAAGGCTGACACTCGGAGCGCCGATCTCGCGCATCGCCGCCTCGTAGAAGTCGGGTCGCATCACCCGGGCGGCTACACCGACGTAATCCGGGGCGAGTGGCAGCATCGTCCAGCGGCGGAACTGTGAGAGCCACCAGAGGGCATACTTGGCTTGCGGATAGTTGGCGTTCCGGGCGCTGAACGTCAGACCGCGGAGGTCCGTGCGTTGGCGGCCATCGCCGTAATCCATGCGGGTCCCGAGGCGGGCGCAGATTAGCTCCGAGGGCGCTCCGATGTATTCGGGTTGGCTCAGGAGAGCAGCTAGGGCGTCGTGGTTTGCCGGATCGTCGCACCACACGCTGGCTTCGTGCAGGGCCTTCAACACGGCCTTGACCGTCTTCGGATGCGCTTCAGCGAACTCCTCCGTGAACGCCAGGACCTTCTCCGGATGGTCGGGCCAGATCTCCTCCGTCGCGATCGCCGTGAAGCCCAAGTCGTCGGCGATCGCGCGAGTGTTCCACGGTTCACCGACGCAGAAGCCGTCCATGCGCCCGGTGCGCAAATTGGCCACCATCTGCGGTGGCGGCACAGTGATGAGGGCCAGATCTTTGTCGGGATGAATGCCGCCCGCGGCCAGCCAGTAGCGGAGCCACATGGCGTGGGTGCCCGGGGCCAGCGTGATGCCAAAGACTAAGGGACGGCCTTTGTCCCGGGCCTCGAAGGCTATCGGACGAAGGAACTTGGGGTCGGCGCCGATCTTGCCGCGATACTTGCTACCCAGCGTGATGGCCTGTCCATTGCGACTCAGGATCCATGGGATGACGAGGGGCTTCTGTTCGGTGCCCAACTTTCCAACGGCGGCACCGATCGGCATGCCGAAGAGCATTTGGGCGGCTTGGAGTTGTCCGGAGTTCAGGGCATCGCGGAGCGCGGTCCAGCTTGCGACCTTGGTGATGTTTGCCTGGAGGCCGTATTTGGCGAAAAGGCCGTGGGCCAACGCGACCACGATCGGCGCGCAATCCACCAGTGGCAGAATGCCGAATGAGAGTTGCGCCACTTCTGGCCCTCCCTCAACCGAAACCCCACTCGTCCGGCTGCCTGGCAGGAGCGTCGCGAGATCGAGACCTTCTCCGCGGTTGGCGGGGATATCGCAACCAAGCGCGCGCCCAGTCGGAGCGGAGCCGTTCAAAGTGAGATCGAGGTCAAAGTCGTCCATCGCGGGCTAACCCTTGACGCTGTGGATCGGGAAGCCCTTCGCGTAGGCTTCCAGATCGCCCTTGGGATCAAATTTCACGCCGTCGAAGAGCGTCTCCGGGCTGTTATCCAGGACGCCCTTGGTGTAGCCGATCTCCTTCATGGCTTCTTCGTAAATGTCAGGACGCATGACCTGCTTGGCGACGCCCTCGTAGTCCGGCGCGCCTTCCACGAGCCCCCAGCGCCGGAACTGGGTGAGCCACCACTTGCAATACTTGGGCTGCGGATAGTTGCAGTTCCGGTCGCTGAAGATCATGTAGTTCGGGTCCTTCAGCTTCCGGCCGTCGCCATACAGATACTTGCCCTGCAAGCGACCGAGAATCACGTCCTCAGGGCAATTGATGTAGGTCGGTGAGGCTACGATCTTGGCCTGTTCGGGACGGTTATCCATCACGTCAAGCCAGACGCTGGCTTCGTGTAGAGCTTTGAGGACGGCCTTCACGGTCTTCGGGTTCTTCGCGGCGAACTCTTCGGTGAACGCACAGACCTTCTCCGGATGATCTTTCCAGATTGCCTGGGTCGAGACGCTGGTGAAGCCGATGTCGTCAGCGATGGCGCGGGCGTTCCAGGGTTCCCCGACACAGTAGCCATCCATCTTGCCGGCTTTCATATTGGCCACCATCTGTGGCGGGGGCACGGTGATGAGCGAGACATCGGTGTCGGGATTGATGCCGCCGGCGGCGAGATAGTAGCGCATCCACATGGCGTGCGTGCCGGGGGGAAACGTCATCGCGAAGGAGAGCGGGGCGCCGGCCTTCTTTGCTTCTTCGACGAAAGGCTTGAGAGCTTTTGGGTCGTCCGAAACCTTCCCCTTAAACTTATTTGCAAGCGTGATCGCCTGTCCGTTGCGGTTCATGAGCCACGGCACGATCATTGGCTTCTTGGGTGAGCCAGCCAACCCCATGGTGGAGGCGATCGGCATGCCGATGAGCATGTGGGTGCCCTGGATGTCACCGTTGGACAGCGAATCCCGAATCGCAGCCCAGTTCGCGCCCTTCGTCACGACCGAGTTAACGCCATACTTTTTGAAGAGCCCCTTTTCGTGCGCGATGACGATCGAGGAGCAGTCCGTCAGCGCGATGATACCGAATTTCAGCTCGGCGGTTTCCGGTGCATCGCTGGCGTATGCGGATCCGACCCAGCCTTTTGGGAGACCGCCAAGTAGAGCGGCAAGTCCGAGGCCTTTAGTGGTTTTGGAAAGGAAGCTGCGACGGGATTGGTTGAGGTCGGGGTCTTGTTTCATTTGGTGGTGGTGGAGTTGAGCGTGAGTGCCTGACGGTGGAGGTCTGCGCGGAACCAGTCCTGCGTTCCGTTGCGCGGCAGGACGGTGGGATCGGGGACGAGGCCTGCGGAGAGGAGGTTTTCGAGAACCCACTTGGCCTTGTCGGGGCTGGGTTCATTGACGTCGGTGCCGGCGAAGACGTGAAAGTTGTGGTGCTTTTCCACGCGCCCGTACCCGTAGTCGAAGGTGCCGCCCATGCCCATGGCCAGGGACTGAATGGGGGCGCCGATGTATTCGGGCTGGGCGAGAGTTTCGATGAGGCGCTCGCGGTTCGCTGGCTTCTCGCAGAAGGCGCAGGCCTCGAGGAGGGCGGCGACGAGCGCAAGGTGCTCGCGCTCCATCCGCTCGGCGAACGTCTTGCGGACCATGAGCACCTTTTCCGGATGGCGAGGCGCGAGATCGAGACTCGTGGCGACACACCATCCCGTGCGTGAAAGAACGGCCATCGAATTCCAAGGTTCGCCGACACAGTAGCCATCGAGGTGTCCGGCCTTCAGGTTCGCATGCACCTGGGCGGGCGGCACGACGACGATCTGCACGTCGCGCACCGGCTCGAGGCCGTGCTCGCGGAGCCAGAGGCGCAGGAGGCAATTGTGCGCGGAGAAGGGATGCACCACACCGAGGGTCAGCCGTTCCCGATTCCCGGAGACCACCTGACGCAACGTGTGCCCGTCACGCACGCCGCGGCGCCACAGACTCTCGGAGAGGGTGATCGCGTTACCCTGGAGATTCAGCACGAGCGCGGTCAGGCAGTCAGCTTGGATCGAACCCAGGCCACAACTCGCGGAGACGACGAGTCCGGCGGGAGCATGGGCGGCTTCGAGCTCTCCGTAGATTACCTTGTCGCGAATCGTCGCCCACCCGACCTCCCGGTGGAGTTCGACTTCGACATCGTATTTTTCAAAGAGCCCGAGCTCCTGCGCCATGATCAAGGGTGCGCTGTCCACGAGCGCCACAAACCCGAGTCGGATCGGGCGGTGGAGAGGGTGGGTTTTTTTGCGCATCGATGTGGCGGAATTTGCGATGCGGCCCCTTTAGCCTCTGCCATGCCACGAGTGGTGAAGTGGGCGTATAAACAGATTGCGATGTTTTTATGAATGTGATGAAAGAGATTCATACATGTCGCAACCTCTTGATAGCAGGCAGCTGCGCGCCTTCTCCGTGCTCGCCCGCACCGGGAGTTTCACCCGCACTGCGCAGGAGCTGCATCTCACACAGAGCGCGATCAGCCACGCCATCAAAGGGCTGGAAAGCGACATGGGCTGTCGCCTTTTGGACAGATTGGGCAAAAGCGTGGTGCTGACGCAGGCCGGGGAACAACTGCTGGTGCGGGTCGAGCGCATCCTGGAAGAAATGAGCAGCGCGCGGTCGGAACTCGGGCGCTTGGGGAAATGGGGGACAAGCCGCCTGCGAATCGGGGCGAGCACCACAGCCTGCCAGCATGTCCTCCCGGGCGTGTTGCGCGAGTTCAAGGAGAGCTTCCCGCAGTGCGCGATTTCGATCCAGCCCGGGGATACACCCGAAAACATCGAGGCCCTGCGGGCGCATCAGATCGATCTCGCGGTGAATCTCGAACCGCACCGCGAGGCGCAGCTCGATTTCCGCCCGATGTTTACCGACGAGTTGCAGTTCATCGTGAGCCCGCTGCATCCGTGGGCGAAGGCGGGCAAGGTGGCGCGCGACGAAATCGCCCGCGAGCACTACATCCTCTACGGAAAGGGCAGCTACACCTTTAAGATGATCGAGGCCTACTTCCGCGAGGACGAGATCGTCCTGCACAGCCTGCTCGACCTCGGGAACATGGAAGCGATCAAGGAGCTCGTGAAGCTCGGGCTCGGGATCAGCATCGCCGCGCCGTGGACCGCGCGCGGGGAGATCGAGGAAAAGTCACTCGTGGCGCTGCCGCTCGGGCGGCGGAAGCTGAAACGGCGCTGGGGCATCCTGCACTGGCGCGGCCGCCGGCTCTCCCTGGCGGAAGAAACGTTCGTTGGACTCTGCGAGAGCGTCGCGGAGCGGCTCGGATGAATGTCGCCATCGGCACGTGCGCTTGGAGCTTTGATGACTGGCGCGGCGTCTTCTATCCTGAGCACCTGCCGCCGAATCGGCGGTTGGAGTTCTATTCGCGTTATCTCCACACCGTAGAGATCGACTCGACCTTCTACGCCGTCCCAGCAGTTCACGTCGCTGCGCACTGGGCCGAGGTCACGCCGCCCGACTTTACCTTCACCTGCAAACTTCCGCGCGAGATCACCCATGATCGACGGCTCCGCGAGAGCACCGAGCTGGTGCATGAGTTCCTCGACGGCATCACGCCCTTGCGCGCGAAGCTCGGAGCCATCCTCGTGCAATTGCCGCCCTCGTTCTCGCCGCGACACGACGAAGGCGCGCTTCGTGGGTTCTTGCATGCACTGCCTGCGGGCTGGCCCTTCGCCGTCGAATTCCGCCGGCGCGAGTGGCACCTCCCGCGCATCGCGCACCTCCTGACCGAACACCGCGTAGCGTGGGTCTGGAGCGATCTGACGTCGCTCGCGCAACAGGCCGAGGGAGCGCTCGCATTTGCGCCGGAGACGGCAGACTTCGCTTACGTCCGCCTGATGGGCGATCTCGACACGAAGTATCGGGGCGACGGTTCCACCGTGCACTCCTATCGCAGCCTCCTTTGGTCGCGTGAGACCTCCCTCGACCTCTGGGCTGCCCGCATCCGAGAGAGTCTCCACCGCCTCCGGCGCGTGGTGGTCCTGGCGAATAACCACTTTGAGGGCTTCGCGCCGGAAACTTGCGCTCGCCTTGCCGAGCGACTCGGTCTGCACGTCTCGCTGCCTTCGGGAAAAGAACTGCGAGGCGGTGATGAATCGGCGGGGCAGATGGATCTGCTTTGAGATCGAGGCAGCGGGACGGCGCTGGTGCTCACAAAGAAAAACCGCGCCCCCTTGCGGAGGCGCGGCTTCTCTGGGTCGCGATCCGGAGATCGCGAGATCTGTTTCGTCTAGGACTGGAACTTCACGGGTTCGCCGCGGCGCATTGCTTCGTGCTCGGCGTCGGAGCAGGAGCGGTTCAGGGGCACGTCGGTGCTCTTGTCGCTGTTGCCGACGAGGTTCTGGCCGAGCATCCACTGTTCGAGCTCCTCGCCGCTGATGTCAGCGAGCATGGTGCCGTTGACTTCGACGCAGGGACTGAGCGGCTGGCCGCTCTTCTGTTCCATTTCCCAGCGGAAGGCTGGGTTCTTGATGATGTCCTTCTCTTCGTAGGGAAGGTCATACTTGGCCAGGACGGCACGGATGCCGTTGCTCCAGCCACATTGGGTCTTAACCCAGGCAGTGATTTGGGGTTTTTCCATAGGTTACTTTTTCTTGCTGTCGCCGGGGCGGTATTCCTCGGCGGCGGCGGCGAAGGCTTGTTCGAGGCCCACCATGTCTTCACCTGGTTTGAGGCTGTCGAAGGCAGCGGCTTCGCGCTTGATGTCTTCTTCGTTGTAGTTCGCGGCTTTCACGGAGAGGCCGATGCGGCGCTCGGTCTTATCGACCTTGATGACGCGGGCTTCGATCTCCTGGCCGATCTTCAGATGATCCTTGATCTTGTCGATCCGGTCTTCGCTGATCTGCGAGATATGGACGAGGCCGTCGATGTCGCCATCGAGCGAGACGAAGGCGCCGAAGGTGGCGATCTTCGAGACCTTGCCTTTGACGAGGTCGCCGATCTTGTAGCGGGCATCGATCGCCTTCCACGGATCTTCGTCGAGCTGCTTGACCCCGAGGCTGATGCGCTGGTTCTGCTTGTCGATGTCGATGACGACGGCTTCGAGTTCGTCGCCCTTCTTCAGCATCTCGGATGGATGGTTGATCTTGCGTGTCCACGACATGTCGGAGACGTGGATCATGCCGTCGATGCCCTCTTCGAGTTCCACGAAGGCGCCGTAGGCGGTCATGTTGCGGACGGTGCCCTTGACCTGCTTGCCGATGGCGTAGCGGTGTTCGATCTCGTCCCAAGGATTTGGCTCGAGCTGGCGGACGCCGAGGCTGATCTTCTGCTCTTCCTTATTCACGCCGAGGACGACGGCTTCGACTTCCTGGCCGATGGTAAGAACGTCGCTCGGGCGAGTGATGCGCTTGGTCCAAGAGAGCTCGGAGACGTGGATGAGACCTTCGACTCCTTCTTCGATTTCGACGAAGGCGCCGTAGGGCACGAGGTTCGTGATCTTGCCTTTGACCTTCGAGCCGACGGGGAACCGGTTCTCGGTTTCTTCCCACGGATTCTTCTGGGTCTGCTTGAGGCCGAGGGAGACGCGCTCTTTTTCCTTGTTGATGTCGAGGACCTGGACGGTGACTTCCTGGCCGACCTTGAGGAGTTCGCTCGGGTGACCGAGGCGGCCCCAGGTCATGTCGGTGATGTGGAGCA
>JANPIS010000545.1:0-4301 GCA_031425095.1 Chthoniobacteraceae bacterium | reverse complement strand
AATTGGCGACAGCGGCGTGCAGAGATCAACCAGCTTTGGCGGCGGATTGAAAAGCATGCCGCCCTTATCCGTGGGGCTGATGATGAAGACGCCCATGTCGCGCGCGGTCGCCGCTTCCACCGCGGCCCAGTTGAAATCGTTCACGAAGTACCAGTGGAGGTTCACGTAGTCGAAGCCGTCGCTTTCGATCGCTTTCACGATCACGTCCGTGGTCGCGTGGGTGGTGAATCCGATGAAGCGGCAGCGACCCTCGCGCTGGAGCTGACGTGCGGCATCGAGGCAGCCGCCTTTGCGCAGCGACCAGTCGAGCAGCTCTGCATTGTTGATGCCGTGCAACGAGAGCAGATCGACGTGATCGAGCTTCAGGTATCGCATCGAGGTCTCGAAGGTCTCGAGGAACTCCTTCGCTGTCGCGAACGGCGCGACCTTCGTCTGCACGATCATCTTTTCCCGCGGGAGCCGCGGAAGGATCCACCCGAGTTGCATCTCACTCGAACCGTAGCCGCGTGCGGTCTCGATGTGATTGATCCCGAGTTCGAGCGCTTGCAGGACCGTGGCCTCGAGGGTCCGCTGCCCGGCCTCCTCCACGGCCTCAGGTTTGATGTCATCCCAGCTCTGCTGATACCGCATCCCGCCGCACGAGAAGACCGGCATCTGCAAGTTGGTGCGTCCGAAGCGGCGGTATTTCATCCGCAGATTCTTCGACACTCTCTCCACCGCACGCAACGAGGATCGCGCGCGCCCACTTTTTCCTCCGACCGCCCGACTACCCGAGACGGTAAACGATACGCGCCTTGTTCAGATCGTAAGGAGACATCTCCATCTTCACGCGATCCCCAGCGGTGAGGCGGATGAAACGCTTCCGCATTTTCCCTGAGATGTGCGCGAGCACGAGATGCTTGTTCGCGAGTTCGACACGGAACATCGTTCCGGCGAGCACTGAGGTGATTTTTCCTTCGGTCTGAATGGTATCGTCGACTGGCATAATGGAGAGCACTGAAGCTCCGCGGGGAGCGGAGCGATGAAAGCGGCGCGGGCCCGATTCCGTTGAATTGCGATCGCTTTCGAGAAGCACTCCGCACCGGCACGCGCCGGACGAAGGGGCAGGGAGATTCGCGGTTTTCCACCTAAACGCAAGCGATAGATTTGCCCTGGGCGGGAGGAGCGTTGCGTTGCAACCAACGGCAGCGCCTGATTCGTACAATGTTCGTGTTCCGTCTCGTTCTCCTCCTCACCGCGCTCGCGCTCGCTGGTTGCACGGAAAATTCGGCCCCACTGCCGACTGTCGCTCAAGTTGATCTCACCCGCTACGCCGGCCGCTGGTACGAAATCGCAAGGCTGCCGAACTTTTTCCAAAAAGAAGGCGGCCGAGCCATCGCGGAATACACGGCGGAGAGCGACGGCTCCGTGAAAGTGCGCAACACCGAACTGCGCGACGGCAGTACCGAGAAAGCGGTCGAAGGTCGCGCCACTGCAGTTCCCGGCAGCGGGAATGCCCGGCTGCAGGTGCGTTTCGGCGGCTTCGCTGCGCTTGCGCCTGTGCCGGCCGAGGGCAACTACTGGATCATCGGTCTCGAACCGGACTACTCCGTTGCACTCGTCGGCACGCCGGATCGGAAGTATCTCTGGCTGCTCGCACGCGATTCCCATTTATCTCCGGCCATTCGCGACCGCCACCTCGCCGATGCGCGCCGGCTAGGATTTCCAACGGAAAAAATCCTGACCGCACAGTTGCCGTGACCGGAGTTCGCTCCAGTTTTCGTCAGTGAAGTGTGCGACGAAAACTAGTCGGCGCTCTCCTCGCGAATGCTTTCGATGAACTGCTGCGAGAGCTTGCGGGCAGCGGTCTCCAATGCGGCGCGAAGCACGTCTGGACGCTGCAGGTATTCCTCAAGCCCGCAGCGCACGTCGGCGTCCCGGATGAAATCCGTCCGCTGCCAAAGCACGGAGCCATCGCGACGCACGAGTTTTCCTTCGACCGCGAGATACGGGGAGAGCCGTCCGGTGAAACCATTCGGAATCATCAAACCGACAACCTTTACATCAAAGCGGAACGTCGCATCGGCCGGACCTTCCGACACCGGCCACAGGCGGGAGTTTTTTAACTCTCGATCGAAGGCCTCAGCCATGATCAGACCCGCATCGATCTGCTGAGATTTCAGGAAGGCGGAAAACTGGGTCCGGTCGTCGCCCGCGGCGCTTACGGCCGCGGCCGAACCGATCACACCTCCGAGGGCAACCGCTAGATTCTGGCCCAATGTGTAGATGATCACATGTTCGCGATCGGGATATGCGCTCTGTCTTGCGACGTCGGCATTGCGCACGGCGGCGCGCTTTGCAGCACTGAACGAAACACGCTGCGCGCAGCCAGAAACCACGACGGCAGTGCAGACCGCCAAGAAAAGCCGGAAGTAGTCGCGGAGTTTTTGCATTTAACTCTGGCGGGTCACAGAAATGCCGCCCCGGTTTCCCGGGGCGGCATTCTGAGTGAGGTCATCGAATTGCGCGGTGGCTTATTTCTTCTTCGCCGCGCGCTTTTCCTCGATCGCGGCCTGGGCGGCGGCGAGGCGGGCGACGGGCACGCGGTAAGGCGAGCAGCTCACGTAGTTCAGGCCGAGCTTGTGGCAGAACTTCACGCTGTCGGGATCGCCGCCGTGTTCGCCGCAGATGCCGAGCTTGATGCCGGGACGGCTGCTGCGGCCTTTTTCGACGGCCATCTTCATGAGCAGACCGACGCCGACCTGATCGAGGCTGGCGAAGGGGTTCTTCTTGAAGATCTCATTCTCGACGTAGGGCATGAGGAAGTTCCCCATGTCGTCGCGGCTGATGCCGAGCGCGGTCTGGGTGAGATCGTTCGTGCCGAAGCTGAAGAACTCGGCGGTCTGCGCGATTTCGTCGGCGGTGAGGGCGCCGCGCGGGACTTCGATCATGGTGCCGACCATGTAGTCGAACTTCACTTTCTTCGCGGCCATCACTTCCTTTGCGACGCGGTGGACGATCTCGACCTGGAGGTCGAGTTCCTTCTTAAAGCCGACAAGCGGGATCATGATCTCGGGCTTCACCTTGATCTTGAGCTTGGCCACATCGGCGGCGGCTTCGAAGACGGCGCGGGCCTGCATCTCGGTGATTTCGGGATACGCGATGCCGAGGCGGCAGCCGCGGTGGCCGAGCATGGGGTTGAACTCGTGGAGGTCCTTGACGCGCTGGGCGATTTTCTCGGAGCTGATGCCGATCTTTTCCGCGAGCGACTGCTGCGAAGCGTGGTCGTGCGGCAGGAATTCATGGAGCGGCGGATCGAGGAAGCGGATGGTCGCCGGGTAGCCTTTGAGGGCCTTGAAGATGCCGGTGAAATCCTTGCGCTGATACGGCAGGAGTTTTTTGAGCGCGGCGATGCGGTCCTCGGTCTTGTCGGCGAGAATCATCTCGCGCATGGCGTCGATGCGGTCGCCCTCGAAGAACATGTGCTCGGTGCGGGTGAGGCCGATGCCGGTGGCGCCGAAGGCGAGGGCGTTCTGCGTTTGCTCGGGGTTGTCGGCATTGGTGCGGACTTCCATGCGAGTGGCCTGCGCACACCACTTCATGAGCTGGTTGAAAGCAGCGAATTTCTCGGTCTTCTGCGCGCGCTTATCGCCGTGGAGCATGCCGGTGATGATCTCGCTCGGCTGCGTGGCGAGCTGGCCGCCATAGACGATACCGCTGGTGCCATCGATCGAGAGGAAGTCGCCTTCCTTGAACGTCTGGCCGGCGACCTTCACGGTCTTGGCCTTGTAGTCGATCTGAAGCGCGCTGGCGCCGCAGATACAGACCTTGCCCATCTGACGGGCGACGAGCGCGGCGTGCGAAGAGACGCCACCTTTCGCGGTCAGGATGCCTTCGGCGGCGATCATGCCGCGGAGATCTTCCGGCGATGTTTCGTTGCGGACGAGGAGGACCTTTTCGCCCTTCTCCGCAGCGGCAGCAGCGCGGTCGGCGTTGAGGTAGATCTTCCCAGACGCGGCGCCTGGTCCGGCGGGCAAGCCAGTCGCGAGGGCTTTGGCCTTCTTCACGTCGGCAACGTCGAAGATCGGCGCGAGGAGCTGGTCGAGCTGGTCGGCCGGGTTGCGGAGCACCGCGGTCTCCCAGTCGATGAGCTTCTCCTTGTACATATCCATCGAGAACTTCAGCGCCGCGGCGGCGGTGCGTTTGCCATTGCGCGTCTGGAGCATAAAGAGCTTACCGTCCTGCACGGTGAACTCCACGTCCTGCACGTCCTTGAAGTGCTTCTCCAGTGTCGCGCGGACTTTCATCAGTTCCGCATACGA
>JANPIS010000544.1:0-5727 GCA_031425095.1 Chthoniobacteraceae bacterium | reverse complement strand
CGCATTCTCCCGCGCGGAGGCGACACTCGAAGCAATGGAGTTCGGATTCTCCCGCGAGAAGGTGACGAACTCGCAGACATTGATCGCGTTGATCGCTTCGTAGTGCGCCGCGAAGAGCTTCTGATCTTCGAGGGTGGCGATGATCGGTTCCCATTCGACCCGCTCGGCTGCGGCACCGTCGTGATTGTCGTCGAGGGTGACCTGGAGGTTGACATCGAGGATGCGCGCGTTGTTTTCCGCCCGCTCGACGTAGCGGGCCATCCAGTAGAGAGATTCAGCGACTCGGCAGAGCATGGGGCAGGGAGTGAAAGTGAAAGTGAAAGTGAAAGTGACGCGCTCTCACGATCGGAGCGTGCGATTTGTCTTCGTAAGGATGGCGATGATCTCGGTGGCGAGGGCAGTTCGGTCAGCAATGACCTCGGGAGAAGGCCAGTGTTTCATCCGTTCGTATCGTCCGCGCACTTCGCGAGCGCTGCCGCGAGCGTAAAGACAGAAATGGGCGAACTCCTTTTTAGTTCCCCGCCCATAGCCTTCGTCAATATTGGCGCCAATCGAGTCCGCGGCATCGATTTGCTGGCCGATGAGCCGCACGCACTCCGGCTTTCGGGCCAGTGCCGACATGTCTTCAACCACGAGATCGAACAACTCGAGCGCCTTCTTGTATGCGCCGAAGTCATTGAGCCGATCCTTCTCCATAAGCGTGTGAGCGGGCCACTTTCACTTTCACTTTCACTCTCACTCCCCATAGAGCACCCACGTGTCCTTACTCCCTCCGCCCTGTGAGGAATTCACGACGAGGGAACCTTTCTTGAGGGCTACACGGGTGAGGCCGCCCGGGACGATGGTGATCTTCTCGCCGTAGAGGATGTAGGGACGCAGGTCGATGTGACGGCCTTCGATCCCGCCTTCGCAGAAACTCGGGCTCCGCGAGAGGCTGATTACTGGCTGAGCGACGTAGTTCCGCGGATCGGCGAGGATCGCTTCGCGGAATTTGGCGTGCTCCTCCTTCGTCGCGTGCGGGCCGATGAGCATGCCGTAGCCGCCGCTCTCGTTGGCGCTTTTGATCACCAGCTCGGGGATGTGATCGAGGACGTATTTGCGATCTTCCTCAAACATCGTGAGCCACGTCGGCACGTTCGGCAGGAGCGGTTTTTCACTCAGGTAAAACTCGATCATTTTCGGGACGAAGTAGTACATCACCTTGTCGTCGGCGATGCCGGTGCCGATCGCGTTCGCGAGGCTCACATTGCCGCGATGGTAGGCCTGCACGAGGCCAGGGACGCCGAGCACGGAGTCCGGGCGGAAGACGGTGGGATCGAGGAAGTCGTCGTCGATCCGGCGGTAGATCACGTCCACGCGTTTCAAGCCCTTGGTCGTCTTCATATAGACGATGTCGTTGCGGACCACGAGGTCGGCGCCCACGATGATCTCGATGCCCATGGAGCGGGCGAGGAAGGAGTGCTCGTAGTAGGCCGAGTTGAAGATCCCGGGGGTGAGCAGCGCGACCGTCGGGGCGTCGGGATTCGGGCAATTTTTCGGCGCGACGTAGCGCAGGAGATTCAGCAGCTCCTGCGGGTAGTGATCCACGGGCTGCACGCGATGCCGCGCGAAAAGCTCCGGATAGACGCGCTTCATCACCTGCCGATTTTCGAGCACGTAGCTCACGCCGGAGGGACAGCGTCCGTTATCTTCGAGCACGTAGTAGGTGCCGTCCTTGTCGCGGATGAGATCGCTGCCGCAGATATGGACATAGACGTCGCGCGGCACGTCGAATCCCATGAACTCGGGGCGGAAGTGCTTTCCGCTTTTCACCACGTCTTCCGGTACGACGCCTTCCTTCACGATCCGCTGCTCGTGATAGAGGTCGTGCAGGAAGAGATTCAGCGCGCGGATGCGCTGAACGAGCCCGCGCTCCACATGCTCCCACTCGGTGCTGGTGATGATCCGCGGGATGGGATCGAAGGGGAAGATGCGCTCCGTACCCTGATTATCGCTATATACGGTGAAGGTGATCCCCTGATTCAGGAAGGTCTGCGAGGCGAGCCGATGCTTGCGCTCGACCTCGGCGGCATTCATCGCGCCGAAGCGCTCGAGGATCTGCTGGTAGTGCGGGCGCACCACGCCGGGGGCGCTAAACATTTCGTCGAAAAAGCCGCCCGTTTCGTAGTCTGCGAAGTAGTTACCCATTTGTTTGAAACCCTTTGAAAGCCCTGGACCTGCCCGCTACGGACCGGCGAGGAGTGGTTCGTAGTCGTGCTCGACGGAGGTGGACCCGAACTTCGAATACACAAACTTGGCCGCCGGCACATTGTCCTTGGTCACGGCGTGAGCGGTCGCGAGACCGGCTTCACGGAGTTGGTTCAGGGAAATGTGGAGCAGCGCAGACCCGATGCCGCGATTGCAATACTCCGGGAGCACACAGGGACCCGAGAGGAGGTGGCCTTCAGCGTCCTCCTCGGAACTTAATACCGACGCAGCGATGATGCGCGGCCCATGAGCGACGACCATGGCCGGCACATTCTCCCGAGAGAAGGCGGCGTGAATGCCGAGCTCGAGCCGCTCGCGGAAAATCTTCAGCGTGTCGCCCCAGGTCGAATCGAGAGTGAAAGCCCGGAAGACGAGATGCATCACGTCTTTCTCCTCGTCGCGCGACGAAGCTCGCGCTTGCAGAGAGTCGGGGAGCTGGTGCGCGAGTGGGGGAAGAGTGTGAAGGTTCCAGGTGAAGCGCTTCCAGCGCACTAATTTCATGGGCCGCGAGCGTATCCACCCGCCTCGGCGAACGCAATGACGAAGACGGCGCGGCTCCTCGCAATGACGTTCGAGACGATTGGTTTTGCTTGCGGAAGCGGTCCGGTCGATGCGGGTAATGGTTCTTCGCATGCGCGCCCGCAAGCCCGTTCACCCCCCCCGCAAAAACATCATACGATGGCTCCTGATCGGCGGGCTCGGCGCCGCGGTGTGTGGCGCGTTGTGGCTCCTGATGGTGAAACGACCGGCGGCTCCGCAAACGACTAGGGCCGAAACGGTCGGCCCAACCGTCCGACCGGAGGCGGAGGTCTTCGCGCAGTACGCCGGCTCGGTGAACTGCCGGGAATGTCACGCGGATGCTTACCAACACTGGAGCGCGTCGAATCACGGTCTCGCGGAGCGACCGCCGCGCGACGAGCTCGATGCATCTGCATTCGAGCCAGCGCGCACTTTTGCCCATGGCACGCAGAAGACCGAGGTGCGTCAGCGGGAGGGGCGTCGTGAAGTGGTGACGCTGGGGTTTGGCGGGAAGGTCGAGCCGTATGCCGTCGAGCGGGTCATCGGGCACGATCCGCTGCGGCAGTTTCTCGTCGCGGCACCCGGTGGCCGGCTGCAAACGCTCGAGGCGTCCTATGATCCGCACAAGAACGAGTGGTTCGACGTTTACGGAAATGAAGATCGCCAGCCGGGCGAGTGGGGCCACTGGACGGGGCAGGGGATGAACTGGAACGCGATGTGTGCGAGCTGCCACAACACGCGCGTTCGCAAGAACTACGACGAGGCCACGAATGCCTACCGGACGACGATGGCCGAGGCGACGGTGAGCTGCGAGTCGTGCCATGGGCCGATGAAGGCGCACGTGGATTGGCGGCGGCAGTATCCCGGGAGCACCGCCGCGGATCCGACGGTGAAGAAGCTCTCTCGCGATCAGGTCTTCGACGCGTGCGGGACGTGCCACGCCCGGCGCTCCGAACTCACCGGTGACTTTCATCCGAGCGAAAAATTCACCGATCACCACACCGTGACGCTGGTGGATGACACGGATACCTACTTCGCCGATGGCCAGGTCAGCGGCGAAAACTACGAGTACGGTTCCTTTCTCGGGAGCAAAATGCACGCGACCGGTGTGCGCTGCACCGACTGCCACGATCCACACCGTGCGCAGCCGCGCCTGCCCGGCAATGCGCTCTGCATGACGTGTCACGCCGGGACAGTGCCCGCGGGCATCACGAAGATCCCCGCGGCGCTCGATGCGGTGGCGCACAGCCATCACAAGGCGGAAAGCCCCGGCGCGCAATGCACGAACTGCCACATGCCGGTGACGACCTACATGCAGCGCGATCCGCGGCACGACCACGGGTTCACGATCCCCGATCCGCTGCTGACCAAAACTCACGCCATCCCGAACGCCTGCAATCGTTGCCACGCGGATAAGGACGCGGACTGGTCGCTCGCTGCCGTCGAGCAATGGTATGGGCCGAAAATGGACCGCCCCACGCGGCATCGCGCTCAGGCCGTCGCGGCTGCCCGGAAAGGCGACGCGACCGCGCGTGACCCTTTGCTCGCGATCGCGCAAGACCCGTCGTCGCCCTACTGGCAGGCCAGCGCCGCGCAACTCTTGACTGAGTGGGTTACGGAGCCACAGGTCACGTCGGTGCTGCTGAAGCAGACGCAGGATCCCAGCCCGCTCGTCCGTGCGACGGCGGCCCGCACTCTTGAACCGGTCCTCGGTGGCCGGCCCGATGCGCGCGCTGCCGTGAGCAAGCTCCTCGACGACGGCGATCGGAGCGTCCGGGTTGCCGCGGCGTGGACTTTGCGGGACTCGCTGGTTCCGGGAACTCGTCCCGACGCCGAGCTCCGGCACTTTATCGCGATCAACGCTGATCAGCCCACGGGGCAAATGCAGGCGGCAGCCTTCGACATGGCCCGGCAGGACCCGCGCGCAGCCGTGGAGCATCTGCGCCGGGCGATCGCGTGGGATCCGAATTCCCCGCCGATCCGCCATGAACTCGCCGTCGCGCTGAGCACGATCGGTGATTCAGCCGGAGCGCTCGAGCAGATCGAAGCGACCGTGCGCCTCGAACCGAAGAACGCCGAATATCGCTATAAACTCGCGCTCGCCTGCAACGAGATCGGCCGACTCGACCGCACCGTCGCCGAGCTTCAAACCGCCGTGGCCCTGGACCCACAACACGCTCGCGCCTGGTACAACCTCGGCCTTGCTCGCAACAGCCTCGGCCAGACCGAGCCCGCCCTCCAGGCGCTTTCCCGCGGAGAAGCCGTCGCCCCGCGCGACCCGCGCCTTCCCTATGCGCGGGCCACGATCCTCGCCCGAGCCGGACGCACCGCCGAAGCCCGCCGCGCCGCGCAGCGAGCGCTGGAGATTGCACCCGGCTACCCCGAGGCGCGCGAATTCCTCGAGCAAATCGGGCCATAATCCGGCCCGCGCTCGTCGTTTCGATTCCGCCGCAGTGTCATCGAAGGGCCCAAAAGTGATTGCGAAACGAGCGGAGAATTCCGAGGCGACTTTGCGTTTGACTCAAGAAATTCGCCCCACGAGACTCCGCGCCCCTTTATGCGCCACACGATTTCCGTCCTGGTTGAAAACAAGTTTGGCGTGCTCACGCGCATCGCCGGGATGTTCTCCGGGCGTGGTTTCAACATCGATACGCTCAACGTCGCGCCGTCGCTCGACGCCTCCACTTCGCGGATGACGATCGTCGTCCGCGGCGACGACACCGTGCTCGAGCAGGTGACGAAGCAACTCAACAAGCTCGTGGACGTGATCAAGATCGAAGACTTCCGCGATGACGAAGTCGTCGAGCGCGAGCTCGTGATGATGCGCGTGAAAGTCAACGCCGAGAGTCGCGCCGAGGTCATGCAAATGTGCGACATCTTCCGCGCCAAGATCATCGACGTGCAGCACAACAACCTCGCCATCGAGATCACGGGTAACGAGAGCAAGGTGGAGAAATTCCT
>JANPIS010000543.1:0-20461 GCA_031425095.1 Chthoniobacteraceae bacterium | reverse complement strand
GTAGAGTTCTGCCGCGCGGTGCCTTTGCAGGTATGCCACTTGTGGATCGTGGTATCGAACTGCATGCCGGGATCGCCGCAGACGTGCGTGCCTTCGGCGATCTTGCGCAGCAGAGCCTTGGCTTCCTTTTTCTCGCAAGGCTTGTCGTCGGTCACCCGCCGCGTCCACCACTCGCGGCCTTCGATCGCGGCCTGCATGAACTCATCGCTCACGCGGACCGACAGGTTTTCATTCTGGTACATGATCGAGCCGTAAGCCTCGCCGTTGTAATCGCCGCTGTAACCCTGCTCGATTAACGCCCACGCTTTCTTCTCCTCCTTGGTCTTCGCCTCGATGAATTCCTCGATGTCCGGATGCCAGTCCTTGAGCGTGTTCATTTTCGCCGCGCGGCGAGTTTTGCCGCCGGATTTCACGACGTTTGCGACTTGGTCGTAAACCTTCAGGAAAGAGAGGGGACCGCTCGGCTTGCCGCCGCCACTCAGTTTCTCCCGCGTCGAGCGCAGGGTGGAGAGATCGCTGCCGGTGCCGGAGCCGTATTTGAAGAGCATGGCCTCGGACATCGCGAGGCGCATGATGTCCTCCATGGTGTCGTCCACCGACTGGATGAAACACGCACTGCCCTGCGGATACTCATACTGGGTCGGAGCGCGGCGCGCTTCGCCGGCCTTGCGGTCGAAGTAAAAGTTGCCTTCGCCGCGGCCCTTGCCGACGCCGTATTGGTGCCAGAGGCCGATGTTGAACCAGACCGGAGAGTTGAACGCGCCATATTGATTCACGCAGAGCCAGGTGAGGTCCTCGTAGAAGACCTCCGCACTCTCGGCGTCGGCGAAGTAGCCGTCCGCAATGCCGCAATCCGTGATCGTTCGCGTCACGCGATGGACCAGCTGTTTCACCGAAGACTCGCGCCCCCCCTTGTAGGGGTCGAAGCCGTTCGCGGGATCGCCGTAGAAGTACTTGGAGACGGCGATCTTGGTGGCCAGTGGGCTCCAGGAGTTCGGAACTTCGACATTCTCCTGGCGGAAGATGGCCTTGCCGGAATCGTCAGTGATTTCCGCGGTCCGCAGTTCCCACTCGATTTCGTCGAATGGCTTGACAGATTTCTGACTGAATTCACGGGTGAATTTCAGTCCCTCAGAGGGGCGCCGACGGGAGTCGGCGGAGGCGGTGGCGGTGACCCGATTGGTCGCGGCGTGGCGAGCGGTCTTCAGTTTCGGCATGGCGGTGTGAATAACGTGTGAAAAGTGAGGCGAGAAGACACCCGATAACCTGTGAAGTCCCGGCGAAGAGCCGCCAATAACCACAACATATGGGGTGTGAGCTGGTATAAGGCCACAAGATACGGGACTTGGACAAGAAAATTCTCCCCAAAGAAGGCAATTTTTTCCTGCGAAGAACTTAAGATTCTTGTGGACACAAAACGACCACCTGCGGGAGGCCTTCGGAAGGAGATTCGGAGTGTGAGAGGGCGCGCCATGGGCTTGCTTTCAGAGGTTCCACAGCCCTGCGGTTCCGGAATGAAGAATAACACAGGCCGCGGAGAGCGCAGGCTGCGCAGCGCAAACATGTCGGAGGTGTCCCCAAAACCGTCCCCTCCACGCCGTCCCACCCAGCGAGATGCCGGGGTCCGTCGTTTGCCGCTTAATTCATCGCGAACTCATTGAGTGCGCGATGGAGGGAAACGTTGACAATTTCGACCTTGGTGCCGACTGGCACGCGATCAAAGACACGGATCACATCCCGCGATTTCATGCGGATGCAGCCGTAACTCGCGGGGTGACCCACTTTGCGCTCTTCGGCAGTGCCGTGGATGTAGATGCCGCGGCCGTATGCGCGGGCGTTGCTTTTTTCGAGGCCGCGGAGATGGAGGATGCGGGTGACGATCGGGTCGCGACCGGAGGCGTTGGGGCGGAGGATTTCGCCGGTCCGGCGTTTGCCTTTGAAGACTGCGCCAAGCGGCGCGCCTGCACCGACCTTCGAGGCGACCTCCAAGGTGCCGAGCGGTGTGGCGTAGCTGCGGGGACGATCGCCAACGCCGAACTTTGAAGTGGAGACCGGATACGTGCCGACTCGCAGGCCATTCTCGATGACGACCAGTCGCTGCTCCGGCACGCTCACGATGATCGCCCGATCCGCGAATGCGGGAGTGGAGAAAAGCGCAGACAGAGCGAGCGCCGAAAGGATTGCGAAGCGGCCGACAGATTTCATGGAAGCGGGTTTAGCAACGCCGGTGCCACCACTGCGCACGCACTCATTTTCCGGCGAAAAAATGCAAAATCCGGCGAATAGCGGGCGAAAATCCGAAAATCGAAGCGAGTCAATCGGACGCTTGAGGTCGCCACTTTAACCATTTCTTTCGAGCGTCGAGATTCGTGAATGCGGCATTCGGATTTGAGAAATGTTCCGACTCAAACGGGAACGGCATCGGCGTCGCGGCCCGCTATGCGAACGGCGGGGACCCACTGGGCGATCGAGCACAGGGCGACGTAGGTGAAGCCAGCGAGGAAGAGGCCGAGGAAGGCGGCGTTCAGCCACTGCTCATAGGCAAGGGCGAAGCTGAACAGGTAGAAGAAATAGATCGCGAAGGCCAGTTCGACGAGCGGCAGCACATTGCGGATCGGGATGTAGGCCGCGCCGCGCCACTTTTGGCCGCGCTTGTCGATGCCGTACTTCGGGGTGCGGGTGAATTCCGATTTGTGACCGAAGAGCGCCTCAAGCACCGCCCGCGCGTTATTGATCGCGAGGCCGATTCCGAGGGCGAGGACCATCGGCAGGAGGAGCAGATTCTTCCACCATGAACGAGGATACAGCTCCCGCTGCGTGCACATGTAGAACACACACGCCGGCAGTGAAGCGGAGAGATAGATCGGGATATCCACGAGCCAGAAACGCCAGGCGCTAAACTCTCCGCCGCCAGTGCTCGGGTGCATGAGGATGCAGAGGAAAAAGAGGAGCAGGTAGGCGTAGTTCGACGTGAGGTGCATCGTGGCTTCAAACTTCACGAGCCAAGGAAGTTCCGCTCGCCAGACCTTCGGGAGGAGCTTCAGGCAGGTCTGCACGGAGCCCTTGGTCCAGCGATGCTGCTGCGATTTGAAGCCATTCATGTCCACCGGCAGTTCGGCCGGGGTGACGAGGTCGGGCATGAAGATGAAACGCCAGCCGCGGAGCTGCGCCCGATAGCTCAGATCGAGGTCCTCGGTGAGCGTGTCGTGCTGCCAGCCGCCGGCGCACTCGATCGCGCTGCGCCGCCAGAGGCCTGCGGTCCCGTTAAAATTAAAAAACCGTCCGCTACGGCTGCGGGCGGTTTGTTCGAGCAGGAGATGACCATCCAGGAACATCGCCTGCACTCGAGTGAGCAGGGAGTACGTTCGATTCAGATGTCCCCATCGCGTCTGAATCATCCCGATTTTCGGGTCGGTGAAGAAATGGACGGTGCGCTGGAGAATGTCTTTCGTCGGCACGAAGTCCGCATCGAGGATGAGGATGAATTCGCCTTTGCAAGTCTTCATTCCGTGCTCGAGGGCTCCGGCTTTGAAACCCGTGCGGTCGGTGCGGTGGACGAGTTCGATATCGAGGCCGCCGGCTTGCAGTTCGGCGATCTGCGCCGCAGCGATGCTCGTCGTCTCGTCGGTCGAGTCGTCGAGCACCTGCACTTGCAGAAGGTCCCGCGGGTAGTCGATCTCCGAGACCGACTTCAGCAACCGTTCAACGACGTAAAGTTCATTGAAGATGGGGAGCTGGACGGTGATCCGCGGAAGCTGCGAAAACGTCCCAAGCGGCTGCGGAACGTTCCGCCGGTTTTTCAGGAAGAGATAGACGATGACGTACCGATGCAGGCCATAAAGAGAGAGTCCGGCGAGGACGACACAGTAGCAAAAAGTCCAGATAGAGGTGCCCAAGGTTCCTGACATGTAGGTTGGTGTGTGGCCGAGTCCGGCCCGATCAAGCGGCGAATGATGGCGGGCAGCGGACTTCGGTCAAGAGGGAAATCCCGCAGCGCGAAGCGCTTCCCTGAGCGCGGTGCAGAGCCCTGAATTTCGGGAAGTTTCCTGCTGCAAAGCGCCGGACAATTCGGGAGGATAGGAACGCATGGACACCTTCCTCAGCCGATGCCTCCCCTTCGCAATCGGTCTTTGCCTGACGCCCGCCGTCTTCGCTGAGAAGCCAGCCAAGGGCACTCCGCAAGCCGACATCGAGCACATCCGCGAGGAGCTCGGGGTCAACGAGTTTACCGCGCCCTCCATCGAGCTCGTCTTCCAGGAGCTCAGCTACCTGAAGCCAATTCCTTTCGAGAAAGTGTGGCGGGAGCTTCCCGACTCGACGCCGCAGAGTCGAGCCCGTCTCGCACTCGCCGCAGGCGGGGTGATCGCCGATGGCTTCCTCGCAGTGACCGCCGAGAAGCAATCGCGAATCGAGCCGGTGGGTCGCAATCTCATGCGCCTCGCAAAAGGCCTCGGGGTCGGTGACAGCGTGAACCGGCATAGCCGAAGCATTCTCGAGAAGGCGGCGAAGAAGGATTGGGGCGATGTGAAAAAGGAGCTCGTCCGCGCGCAGGCCGAGGTCGAGGCCGCGATGATGCAGCTCATGGACGAAGAGATCGCCCACCTCGTCGCGCTCGGAGGCTGGTTGCGCGGGCTGGAGATCACCGGTGGCATCGTGGCGGAGAACTATTCCGCAGAACGCGCCCGCCGGCTCGTCCAGCCGGAGCTGATGGACTACTTTTCCGATCGAGTGGAGAACCTGAATCCGAACTTCAAGAAGACCAAACTCGGCCAGCAGCTCAGCTCGAGCCTGAAGGAAGTGAAGGTGCTCACGACCAAGCCCGTAAACTCGCCGATCGATCTCGCTGAGGTGAAGCGCGTGCACGAGATCGCGAAGGAACTGAACAAGTCCATCGTGAAGGACGAGGACTAGGGTTTGCGACGTGTGATCGGTGATGGGTGGACGGGGTCCATTCGCTGATCACGAGCCACCAGTCCCAGCAGCAGGATGACCCGAGCCCTCTCCTTTGCCGGTGCACTGCTGCTCCTCAGCGCGGTGTGCTTCGGCGCATTCTGGATGCTGGACTACCATTGGTCGTGGAGCTCCGCTTGGAAGTATCGGCAGCTTTTCTGGAATGGCTGGCTGGCGACTCTCGGCATCGCAGCCCTGGCGTTGCCGCTGAGTTGTGCCGTGGGCCTGGTGCTCGCGCTCGGGCGGAAAGCCGCCTGGGCGCCGGTGCGGGATGCGGCCCGGATCTGGGTGGAGATCACCCGTGGGACGCCGCTCCTCGTGCAGATCTGGTTCTACTGGTATGTCTTCGGCCAGAATCTCTCCCGTGATCATCGGTTTGCGGCCGGGGCGCTCATCCTCAGCCTCTTCAGCGGGGCCTATATCAGTGAGATCATCCGCGCCGGGATCGAGGCCATCGGCAAATCGCAGATGGAAAGCGCGCGCGCCATCGGTCTCACCGCGCGGCAGACCTATCGCTACGTCATTTTCCCGCAAGCGCTCCGCCAGAGCCTGCCCCCGCTCGCCGGGCAGTTCGCCAGCATCATCAAGGACTCGTCGCTGCTCTCCGTGCTCGGTATCGCCGAGCTTACGATGGCTGCGGGAGAGGTGAATTCCTTCACCTTCAGCGCCTTCGAGAGCTACATCCCGGTGGCGATCGGCTACCTCCTTCTCACCTTGCCGATCTCGATCTGGACCCAGCGCCTGGAGCATCGAGTCCGCTTCGACACCTGAGACTCCGACTGCCGCATGCGCCTCCACCTCACGAACGTCACCAAGTCCTTCGGTCCGCATCGGGTGCTCGATGCGATTACGGCGGACTTCGGCGAGCTACGCACGCTGGCCTTCATCGGGCCGAGTGGCGGGGGAAAATCCACGCTGCTGCGGATCATCGCCGGGCTCGAGACGCCGGAGAGCGGGGCGGTCGAGCTCGACGGACAGAAGATCGACTTCCACGACGAGCCGCTGCGCCTCCACACCCGCGCGCTCGGCATCGTCTTCCAGTCCTTCAATCTCTTCCCGCACCTCACCGCGCTGCAAAACATCACGCTGCCGCTGGAGAAAGTGCACGGGCTCCGGCCGGCGGAAGCGCGCGACTCCGCGCTCTCGGCACTGCGCCGCTTCCGCCTCGAAGATCACGCGCAGAAGAAACCCGCCGAGTTGAGCGGCGGGCAGAAGCAGCGGGTCGCCATTGCCCGTGCCATCGCCATCAAGCCGCGGCTCCTCCTTTTCGACGAACCGACCAGCGCCCTAGATCCCGAGATGACGGCCGAGGTTCTCGAGGTGATCGGGGAGCTGCGGGACGAGGGGCGGAACTTCATCCTCGTGACGCACGAAATGGGATTCGCGCGGCACGTCGCGGACCGCGTCGCATTCCTCGCCGAGGGGCGGATCGTCGAACACGCGTCGGCCGCCGACCTCTTCGCTGCGCCTGGGAGTGCCGTGTGCCGCGACTTCCTCAGCCGCGTCCTGAAATACTGAATCTCGCGGCGGCCTGCTCAGGGGCGGGGATACTCCCGTCTTGAGCGTAGCCCGGGCTGGCCCATAGTCGCCTCGTTGCAACCGAACCTCCTCCCTACCGCCGCACTCGCCGAATTTTACCGGTTTGCCGTCCTCCTCACGGGGAATGCCAGAGTTGCCGAGCGGGTGATGGCGGAAGTCCTCGGCGAGGCGCAGTCGCAGATGGAGCAGCTCCGCAATGAAACCAGCCGCCGCGCGTGGCTCGTGGCGCGCATCCGGGAGCGTTGTCTGGAGGAAAAGTCGGACTCGCCGCCAGCGCGCGGGCTGGTCCGCGGCGCCGGGGAGGCAGCGGAGAATCCCGAGGCGTTGCAGATCGAGGCCTTCCTCGTGGCGCATCGATTTCATCTCCTGCCCGAGCCGGAACGCACCGCGCTGGCCCTCTTTCATCTCGAACTTTTTTCGACAGAGGAGATCGCGCAGATCCTCAAGATGAAGACCGAACAGCTCGCGGATACCATCGGTCGCGGACGCATCCTGATGCGTGCGGCGATCAAGTCGATGCGCGAGGATTCCCCGGCCACGCCATGAAAGTCGAAGAAGCGGAAATCCTGATTCAGGGATATCGCCCGGGGAAGGCGACCGACACGCGGACGCAGAAGGCGGTCGAGTATTCCGAAGGACATGACTCGCTGAAGCTGAAGCTCGAAGAGCAGCGGCAATTCGATGCGCACATCGGCGACATCATCCGCTGCATCCAGCCGCCCGAGGATCTGCGGGCGAAGCTCGCGGCGCTCAGCGGCAAGCTCGCGCCGACGCGCGGGAGCCTGCGGCATCACGCGATCCTGCCCGTGCTCGCCGGCTTGCTCGTGCTCGTCGGCATTGCGGTCTTTTTCTACCTGCAAAACTCGACGCAGTTCGAGGGACGTGAGGCCGTCGAGCGGATGATCGAAGGAACGGCCGAGATGTCCGGGGTCGAACTCGAGCCCGTGACTTCGAGCGCCGGGCAGCTCGGCGACTGGTTCTACATGCGCGGCTTCGAAGGGTATTCGCTCCCGCCGGAACTCGCTCCGCTACCGGCGGTCGGATCGCGGGTCGCGGCCGTGGATGGCCGAAGCGTCGCGCAGGTCGCGGTGGATCAGCACCACCTCGTCGTCCATGTTTTCGACGC
Organism: Chthoniobacteraceae bacterium; assembly: GCA_031425095.1. Taxonomy (GTDB): domain Bacteria; phylum Verrucomicrobiota; class Verrucomicrobiia; order Chthoniobacterales; family Chthoniobacteraceae; genus JANNXQ01. The sequence continues at coordinate 12,846 of JANPIS010000543.1, read as the reverse complement.
GGTGAAGTTTGGCGTCGGTCTGGAATCCGGCGGGCCTTGGCGCGTCTTCACGTATGAGGGCTGGGCGGCGGCGGTGCGCCGCCAGGGTCCGACGTGCTTCCTGTTGACGACCCATGGGACCGCGGCGGAGATGGAGGTCATCTTGAAATCCCTTTCGAAGCAGTAACGCCATGCGCCTCCTTCCCATCGTCCTCCTGTCCCTGTGCCTGATAGTTTCCGGCTGCGCGTCGTTCGAAGGCGACTGGAAGAAAGCCGGGCGCAGGCCGGAGATGCGGAGCTTTGCGAAGAGCGACGCCTTCACCGGGCAGTGGGACGGCCGATGGACCAGCGCGAAGCACCGCACCGCAAAGGGCTTCGCCGGTGGACGCCTCCGCTGTCTGCTCACGAAAGTGGACGACCGACGCTACGAGGCGCGCTTCAAGGCGAATTGGTTGATCTTCACCTCGACCTACCAGACGCTCTTTGCGGTGGAGCGCCGCGGGCAGGAGCTTCGCCTCGCCGGGGAGCATGAGCTGATGCCCATGTTTGGAGGCGTGTATCGCTATGCCGGGAAAGTCACGCCGGAGCAGTTCCGCGCGACGTATGATTCGGCCTACGACAGCGGAACCTTTGAGATGCGGCGTCCACAAAGCGGACGTTGACGCACGCGACGCCTTTCCTCTACACCGGAGCGCATGTCCCGCCCGCTCCGTCCGTGCCTCCTCCTCCTCCCAGCTCTTTCGGTACTCGTGACCGGATGCTCCACGCCGTACTCCCGGATGTACTCGCCGGCCAAGAGCTACTACAAGGCGCCGGCTGATAAGACGGTGAAGATGGATGCCGACAAGCTGCTCGGGCCCGCTACGGGCAGCGCGGCTGGGACGCAGATCGGCGGAATGCCGCCGGGGACGCCGCCCGGGGAATTGGCGCCGGCGCCGGCGATGCCGATGGGCGAAGTGCCCGCGGCAGATCCGCTGAATATGGCGCCGCCTCCTGCTGCCGACGCGCCACCCGCGGCTCCGGCGCCGCCCGCGCCGCTCTAAAATTCCGGAGCGGCGAGCTTCTGGCAAAAGAAGCCGCAACGGTTCTCACCGGAGCGGGGTTCTTTCTCCGTGAACCCATGCAGGCAGCCGGTCCGTATCGGTCTGACTCCTGCTTGACTTGCCGCTACCGTGACCGCTTGCTCTCCCGCCATGCCCGAGCCTGATCTGACTGCTCCGGACGACTCAGCCATTCCGGAGCAGATCCTCGCGGAAGTGTGGATCTACGTCGGTGGCGATCTCATCCAGAAGTACGCCATCGAGCATGGCGAATACATCGTCGGGCGGGATCCGAGCTGCCCGATCGTCGTGGAGGCCGAGGAAGTCGCGCGGCACCATGCGCGCCTCACCTTCAATGCCTACGAACTCGTCATCGAAGACCTGAGCAACGGCCACGGAGTCTTCATCGACGGCCAGCCCGTGCTCCTTCCCACGCGCGTGCGTCTGGATCAGGAAGTCCAGATTGGTGCGGCGCGCCTTTTCATCCGCCTCAAGGAATCCGCCGCAAAGCAACTCGCCGCGGCGCTCTGGGACAAGGATCTCGGGCTTGGCCCCGTCCGCGAGCAGCTCGAGGGCAAGCGCTACAAGGTCATCACGACCGTGAATCGCGGCGGCATGGGCGTGATCCTGCAGGCGCGCGACCTTCGCATCCGGCGCACCGTCGCGATGAAGGTGATGAAGACGAGCACGCAGTTTTCTCGGGAGAATGTGTTGCGCTTCATCGACGAGGCCCAGCTCACCGGTCAGCTGGAGCACCCGAACATCGTCCCCGTTTACGAGCTCGGGATCGATGAGCAGGGCGAGACTTTCTACACGATGAAATTCGTCAAGGGCATCACCCTCGACGACGTGCTCCGTGGAATCCGCCACGGCACCGAGCGGATCGTCGCCAAGTATCCGCTCGGCACGCTGCTCACGATCTTCCAGAAGGTCTGCGACGCCGTCGCCTTTGCCCACTCGCGTGGAGTCGTGCACCGCGACCTGAAGCCGGAGAACATCATGATTGGGTCGTTCGGTGAGGTGCTGGTCATGGATTGGGGCCTCGCGAAGAACATCACCGGGGGACGTCGCGAAACAGTCGGCGAGGTCAGCGTCCAGGCGCAGCTCGCGGCGACGAAATTCGTGGATCTGCGCGGCTTTGAGACGCTCAACGGCCTCATCGTCGGAACGCCGCCCTACATCTCTCCGGAGCAGGCGCGGGGGGAACTCGACAGCATCGATCCGCGGACGGACATCTATGTCCTCGGCGCAATCCTTTACACGATCCTCACTTTGCGCCCACCGGTGGAAGGCGAGTCGGTGCATGAAGTCGTGGAGAAGATTCTCGGCAGCCAGATCGCGACGCCATCGAGCTTTAATACTGCAACAAAGGCCGACGGTTCGACTCCGGCGATCGATCAGATCGTCTTTCACCATTGTCCCGGCAAGCGCATCCCCGACGGCCTTTCCGCGGTGGCGATGAAGGCCCTCGAACTCGATCCGGCCGAGCGCTACCAGACCGTCGAGGATTTGCAGGACGACATCACCGCATTTCAGGGCGGGTTTGCGCCGAAGGCCGAGCGCGCATCGGTTCTCAAGCACAGCCTGCTCTTCGCCGGCCGGCACAAGCGCGAGATGCTGCTCTTCTCGCTCTTCTCGCTGCTGCTCCTGTGCGCGGGCATCTACTTCATCGTCCAGATCACTCAGCAAAAGAACCGGGCCGTCGCGAGCGCGCGCGTCGCGGAGGAAAAGTCGGGCCAACTCGAGTCCGCGATGGCCGAGCTGCGCGGCACGGCGCCAACGTTCTTTGAGGACGCCCGGATGCTCTTGCGGGTCGGAAAGTTCGACGACGCGCTGGAGAAGGTGGACTACGCGATTCGGCAGATCCCGAACGTCGCGGACTATCACGTGCTGCGTGGAAACATTCTTCAATCGCTGCTCCGCTGGAACGACGCGGCGGAAGCCTACGAGGACGCGCTCGCTCGCAATCCGAACCACGAAGCGGCGCAGAAGAATCTCGCGCTCACGCGCCAGCTCATCGCAGGCCTGAACGAAGACGGCGAGCCGGACAAACAGCAACTCAACCAGTTGCGCGACGCGCTCAAGAACCAGGGCCGCACGGGGGAAGCGGAGGCCTTTGGCAATCGGATCGGTGCGCGGGGAGGTCCGCCTCGTCGCGAATTTGGCGACTTCGGTCCTGGTGATCGAAAACTTCGGCCGCTGGGTTCCAAACTCGGTGGGCGCCTGAGCGTCGATGCAGAGGGACGGCGAACCGTGGATCTCAGCAAACTCCCGCTCCCGGATATCACGCGCATCCTGGAGCAGCGTCCCGAGCTTCCTTTGACCGGGTTGAACCTCAGCTACACGGGGATTTCGGACCTTACGCCGCTATCTTCGCAGCCCATCAAGAACCTCTACCTTGCCGGGTGCACCGGAGTCTCAGATATCACGCCGCTCGCGGGCATGCCGCTGGAGCGCCTCGTCCTCAGCGGCACGAAAGTGAGCGACCTTTCGCCGCTTGGCGGTGCGCCATTGCGGGAGCTGATTCTAGAAGATTGCCGGCAGATCAAAGACCTCACGCCCCTGGCCCAGTGCGAGCGATTGGAAACGCTGATCCTCCCCCGGCAGGTCAAGGACATCGAATTCCTCCGCGGGAAGCCGGGCCTGATGACGCTCGGGAAAAAGCCGCCGGGCATGCCGGTCGCGGAATTCTGGAAGGAATACGACGATCGGGAAAAGGAGAAGACTCCTGAGAAGTAGAGCGGCCCGCTCTCCGGACGCTTAGAGCGCGGCGGCGCGATTGATATCCGCCAGCTTCGCCTCGAGCTTTTCCAAAAGCACCTCCGCTTGCTCGCGAGCGCGGCGTTCTTCCATCAGCGCCTCCTCCAGATCGCGGATCCGCTGCTGAAGGTTCACGCGAATGCTCGTGCGCACGGGCCGCGAGTCGTCCACCACGGGATCTTCGATGCGCAGTTCGGGAAAGTCCTTCACCTGCACGATGCTGCCGTCGCGGCAATTTGTGATCGGCGTCTCCGGCGAGATCTCGCCGGCCACCAGAAATTCCCGCACCGCGCCAATCGTTGTCGGGCCGTAAAATTGGTCCGGGCTGACCTCTACCAGGTAGTCCATCGCGAGTTCCGGAACCATCGGTGCCTTCACCCAGGTGCGCTCGTCCTTCGACACCTTGTCGAGCGGTGAAACCTGGGCGTCCATCGCCCATTCCCGCAGTTGTTCGAAGGAGATTGGACCGAAGAGCGAGCCGTCGTCGTTCTTCAGCAGGAACCATTTTTGTGTGTCTTCCATTTAGGGGGTTTCTTTTTTTTCTGCGGATTGCTCCGCGGGTTTCAGCGTGGGGATCGTGATGCTCTGGCCGATCTGCAGTTTGGCCGGGTTCACGTTCTTGTTGGCCTTTTGCAGTTCACTCAAGCTCACGTTGTACTGCTTGGCGATGGAGGTCAAATTGTCCCCCTTCACGATGATGTGCCGCTGGCCTTCTTCCGCAGCAGCCGCCTTTTCGACCGCTTCTGCGCGCGGGGCTTCGATCGGTGCGTCCGCGACGGGCGCTGCACCATACCGTGCACCGAGCACCTGGTTGAGCCGCGTCACCTGGCCCGTCAGCACGTCGATCTGTTTTGCCTGCTGCTCGACGATCGCCCGCAGTTCGCGGAGTTCCTGAATGATCAACTTTTCGTCCGCCCGCGCGCTGGGACCGACGAGCGCAAAGAGCGCGATGAGGGAAATAATTCCGGGCGTTCGAATCATTCCCTCCTTTGTCACTTTCGACCTGCGCTGGCAAGAGCCGGCCTTGCGTTTTGCGACATGGTTCGTACAGTTCCTGCATGCCTGACCGGACGCAAAAACCTCCGAGCCCCGCGCCGTGGGGACCCCAACAAGGTGACGGCGGCGGGCCGAAAGCTCCCGACGTGAACAAGCCCGACACCAAGGATCTGCTCCAGCGCATGCGACGCGTGGATCCGAATCAATCGAAGCGCTACCGGCAGCGCACCGGCGAATGACCGGTCGCACAGACGGCTCGCCTGCAGCGCTGGCCGCCGTGGAGGATTTTTCCGAAGTGCTGAAGCGGCACGGCGCATTGCCGCCCGTCGTTTCGGGCGGCAACTTTTCATCCGCGGCTTCTGGCGTCGTCCCGACGCAAGCCACGACGATCCTCGCATTCAAGTTTGCCGACGGCGTGCTCGTCGCCGGTGATCGGCGCGCCACCGCCGGGAACAATCTGGTGTACGATCGCGCCGACAAGGTGCTGGAGATCGACAAACATTCGCTGATGGCGATCGCCGGAGTGCCGGCGACGGCTTGGGAAATGGCCCGCGTGCTCGAGCACTCGTTTCAGTTTTACCGCCGCAGTCAGCTCCAGGAGATGAGCCTCGATGGCAAGGTCCGCGCGCTTTCCAAGCTCCTGCGCGACAACCTCGGCGCGGTGCTTCAGGGCATCGGTGTGGTGGTGCCGATCTTCGCGACCTATGACCGCGATGCGGAGTTGCCGCGGTTGTATTTCTACGACGCGATGGGAGCGCAGTTTGAAGCTGCCGACTATGCGGCGACTGGCTCAGGATCACCCGCCGTCCGCAGCGTCATGCATTACGAGAATACCTGGGGTAAGCGGTCGCTCCGCAAGCTGCGCTCCGCCGAGGCCGTGCTGCTCGCGCTGCGGGCATTGGAGACGGCTGCTTCGAGCGATACCGCGACGGGAGGCGTCGATCGCCGGGCGGATGTATTTCCGATCGTAAAGATCATTTCTGGCGCCGGAATCGAAACGCTCCCGGATGCGAAGCTAGCCAAAATCTTCAAAGCGAAGCTGGCCTGATGAAGCGCGAACTCACCCCGCACCCCTACGACCCCCTATGATCGAAGAACCGTATCGCTGGGTCGAAGCCATCGCCAACCGGCGCGAATACGTCGAGCACCAGCTCTCTGGCGGCAGCCCGATCGCCGCGCTCACCTATCGCGACGGCATTCTGCTCTTCACGATGAGCCGCGAGCGGCAAAAGATCTTCGAAGTGTATGACCGCATCGCCATGAGCGCGATAGGTCATCCCGGCGACATTGAGCGGTTGCGCATGACCGCGATCGAACTCGCGAGCACGGAAGGTTTTGCGCGTTCTGCCCATGACGTGTCGCTCCGGCGTCTTGCTACTTACTCACTGAGCCCGGCGCTAAAGGCCGCCTTCGAGCAGATCTACGGCCCTCCTTATCTTTCACGCCTGCTCTTCGCCGAGCTCGGCCGCGCCGGCGCCCCGAATCTCTTTCTGCGGCTCGATTACGACGGTTCCATTCACACCAATGGCGGAACCTTCGGCCGCGCCTTCGAGGAGTTCGGCGTGATCTCGGGAAGTAACGCCGCGACCGAACGAATGGAGGAATTTCTCCGCGGGAAAAAGCACGTGAACTCCGATCTCGGCACCGCCCTCGAAGTCGCTGCGGACGCCTGGGCGCTCGGGCACATGACCGAGGAGGGCGACTCCGGAAAGGACGTGCCGTCTCACGCGGACATCGTGCGCCATCGCAACGAGCGACTTGCCGATGCGGCCATCGAAGCCGCGGTGCTCGAGAAGGACAGTGGTGTGCCGCAAGCCTGGCGCAGCCTTCACGACGCTGAGGTTCGCCCGCATTTTCAGAAGTAGTGCAGGTCGCATCAGGACGCCGGAGCTCGCTGATTGGCACGAAAGGCGCAGCGCTTGAAAGCGGGTGGACTCCTTGAAACCAGAGTGGAAACGAGCTGTTGGCAGCGCGCTGAGCGTGTGCCAAGCTTTATCCATGAGAAATGCCATGCCGTGCGTGGGTCTCATTGTTTTGGCAGGCAGTCTGACCGTGCTTGTCGCTCCGGACGATGAGCGCGCTGCCGAGCCCACGCCGGTCTTCGCCACCGAAGTCCTGCCCACCGTCGTCGTCGATCCCGGCCACGGCGGACGTGACGACGGTGCCCGCAATGGCTTGCTGGTGGAAAAGCATCTCACCCTCGATGTCGCGCTGCGGCTTGAGAAGGTGCTGCAGGAAATTGGTTTCCCGACATTGCTCACGCGCCGCGACGATCGCTACCTCCGGCTCTCGGAGCGCACCGCGATCGGAAATCAGATCCCCAATTCCGTATTCGTCAGTCTGCATTTCAACCACGCCAGCGGCACGACCTCGACCGGGATCGAGACTTTCTACGCCTCGGAAAAGCTCGAGGAGGAAGCGCCATGGGTCTGGAGCGGCATCTTCAATCCGCCGCAGCCGACGCGGCGTGACAATGGGGAGATCCTGGCTGGGTGCATCCAGACCGCGCTGGTCCGCCATACGCAGGGTGAAAATCGCGGCATCCGCGGACGCCCTTATTACGTCGCGCGGCACACCAGAGCGCCGGCGGTTTTGGTGGAGTGCGGCTTCATCAACAATCCCATGGAAGCGCGCCTCATCAGCAATGCCGGGTATCGCGATTTGCTCGCGCGTTCGATCGCCGAAGGAGTCGCGAGCTTTCACAAGTCCCGCCCGCGCACACCGCCCACGCCTGATCCTGCGATTGCCATCGGCGCGCAGTGAGCGCTCGTTTTTCGTGGATTGCTGCGCACGCCGGGACGTTATCGAATGCCTCGGCTCCGACTGCGTCCAACTTCCCGTATCCGCATGATGAAAGGTCTCTCGATCGTTTCCCTCCTCGTCCTCGTTGCTGGTGCGGCGTTTGCCGATGATCGCACGCGCGAAGCGCAGGCCGAGCTCAAGCGCCAGGGCTTCTACTACGGTGAGATCGATGGGGAAAATGGCGCGGAGACTTCAGCGGCCATTCGTCGCTTCCAGATTCGCAATGGCCTCGAAGTCACCGGGCAACTCAACGAGAAGACGCTCGACGCCCTCGATTCGCGGCAGGTGGATCGCGAACTGCCGGATGCCGCTCCGGCGGACGCAGCGGCGCCGGCTCCACCGACTCCTCCCGCGCCTCCCACGACGCGGGAGCCGCAGCCGCCAGTGAATCTGCGCCGCGAAGACACCGTGGAAGATAGCGATCGCGCCTTTTTGCGCCGCGAGCAGATGAAGCGCCCGCGCTCGAGTGACGATGAGCACGTGGTGCCGCCGCCGGTGCCGATCCCGGAACCTGCGGCCGATCTCGCGATGCTCTTTGCCCGGACGCCCTACGCCACTGCACCGCGTGAGGTTCAGGAGCAGACGCTGCGGAGGGCTCAGTCGCTGCTCGCTCAGCGCGGCTACTATCGGGACGCGATCGATGGCGAAGCGGGTCCCGCGACCGAGGAGGCCCTGCTCAGCTTCCAGCGCAGCAATCGCCTCACCCTCACCGGCCGGCTCGATCTCGCGACCTTGGGCGAGCTCCGCCTCCTCCCGGGTCGCACGCCGATCAAGCCGTTCAACGCGCCACTCTCCGGCGAGCGGGTGTATCGCGGAACGATCGTGGAGTAACGCGGCTACGGGTCGCCGGTGAAGTTCACACTTCACGCACTGCGGGGCGTATCTACACTCGCCCCGCATGAGTGACTTCAGTCTCCGTATCCAGCAGGCCGTCCGCGACGGCGATCTTCTCGAGAGCACCGCCCGGAACATCGAGCAGCTCCTCGCCCGCACCCAGTCGCCGCTCGCCGCGCCGAGCATCGCGGAGTTGGTGAGCAAAAAAGCGTGGGCCGAGCTGAACGATCGCTTTTACAAGACCCTCGCCTTTGGCACCGGTGGCTTGCGCGGGCGCACGATCGGCAAGGTCGTCACCGCGGCGGAGCAGGGCGCGCCGCAACCGCTCGGGCAGCCGGAGCACCCGTGCGTCGGCACGAACGCGATGAATTTCTACAACATCAGCCGCGCGACGCAGGGCCTCGTCGCCTACGTGAAGGAATGGTTTGCGACGAGCGGACTCCCGGGTCGGCCGAAGCTCGTGATCGCCCACGACACGCGGCATTTCTCGCGCGCCTTTGCAGAACTCGCCGCGCGCGTCGCGGTGGAGAATGGATGCGACGCCGCGCTTTTCGAGGGGCCGCGCTCGACGCCGCAGCTTTCCTTCGCCGTGCGTCATCTCGACGCGAGCGCCGGGATCGTCGTCACGGCGAGTCACAATCCGCCGCACGACAACGGCTACAAGGTGTACTTCCGCGACGGTGCACAGGTTGTGGAGCCCCACGCGAGTGGGATCATCGCGAAGGTGAACGCCATCGAGAGCGAGGCCTACACGCCAGTGCCGGAAGCGGCGCGTGGCACGCTCACCGCGCTCGGCAAGGAAGTGGACGAAGCCTACATGGCGCGGCTCGAGACCCTCGTGCTGGATCGCCCGCTCGTCGCGGCCGCCGCGCAGGCTGGACTCAAAATCGTCTTCACCTCCATCCACGGCGTCGGTGGCGTGATCACCCGGCAGATGCTCGATCGCCTCGGCTTCCGCTATTTCACGGTGCCGGAGCAGGATGCCTTCGATGGCCGTTTCCCGACCGTGAAGTCGCCCAACCCCGAGAACGCCGAGGCGCTCACGCTGGCCATCGCCGTCGCGCAACGCGAGCAAGCGGACCTCGTCGTCGCCACCGATCCGGACGCTGACCGCATGGGCGTGGCCGTGCGCAATCGTGCCGGCGGAATGGAACTGCTCACCGGCAACCAGATCGGCGCGCTGATGGTCGCGTATCGCGTGCGCAAGCTGATCGAGCAGGGCGTCATCACGCCGGCGAATGCCAGCCGCGCCGTAATCATCAAGACGTTCGTCACGACCGACCTGCAAAATGCCATCGCGGCGAAGCACGGCCTGCGCTGCGTCGAGACGCTCACCGGCTTCAAATACAACGGCGAAAAACTCGAGAAATACGAGCGTGGCGTCGGGCTCAGCACCCGCGCGTATCGCGAGCTGAGCGAACCCGAATCACGTCGCCTCCGCCTCGAACAGTCCGCGTTCTACGTGGCCGGCGGCGAGGAGAGCTACGGCTACGGCGCGTCCGATTTCGTGCGGGACAAGGACGGCAACGGCTCCGTGGTCGTCTTCGCCGAAGTCGCCGCTTACGCGAAATCCCGCGGTCTCACGCTGCCGGAGTATCTCGACGAGGTCTTCGCGGAATACGGCGTCTATCTCGAAAAGAACGGCAACCTCGTCTTCGAGGGTGCCGAGGGTGCGGCGAAGATCGCGCGCCTCGCTGCGAGCTACGCCGAGCAGCCGCCGCGCGACGTGAACGGCGTGGCCGTGAAGTCCTCGCGCAACTTCGCCGTCGAAGACATCCGCGATGTCGAAGGCGACCTCATCCCGAAGGAAAAGATGATCATCTTCGAACTCATCGATGGCCGCCGCGTCGCCGTCCGCCCATCCGGCACCGAGCCGAAGATCAAATTCTACATGTTCGCCCGCCGCGATCCGGTCGCCGGAAAGACTCTCTCCGCCGCCGAGATCGCCCCGATCAAAACAGAAATCGCCGCCTCTCTGGAAGCGCTATGGGGTTGGGTGCAGAAGGACGTGGAGGCGCGCCTCGCTTGACCGCTATCGACGAAACAATGACCGGGACGTTCATTGTCGCCGGTTGCTATCGGAGCGCATGTCGTGATTAGTCTGTCCGTGGTTCGTTTTATCCCCTCCCTATGAGCAGCAATGATCTCAATCTCGACGGCGCGGAGATTTCCGTGCTCAAGGCGCTAGGACTTGGCGGTGGCGGGATCACCGGGGTGGATCTCATCAAGCGGGTCCAGGATCTGGGACCGGCGGAACTCATCGACACGATAAAGGGGCTGATGGCCCAAGGGTTCGTGGATGCCGACAAGGACGGATTTTACAGCGTTGAGGATATGGGTCCGATCCACTTCATGGTGAACAGCGGCTACAGCAAGGACATCAAAGACGCGCTGAATCCCAAACCCGAGGGGCCCAAGAGCCGGCGCGTGCGGCGCGAGTGAGCCACTGGCTGCGCGGGGTATGGCGGTGGCTCGCCGCGATCGCGAGTGGTGGGTTGCTGGCGTTGAGTTTTCCGCCGGCAGATCAGGCGTGGCTGGTGTGGTTGGCGCTCGTTCCGCTGGTCTCGGCAGTTTGGTTTGGAAGGACAGGTGCGGGCAGTGAACACTTTCGTCCCGCCGCCCTCGGCTACGTCGCGGGCCTCACGTTCTTCACGATCACGTTCTCGTGGTTCAGCGAGCTCGCGCCGCTCTTCAGCAACCCGTGGCTGCGCGCGCTTCCGCTCCTGCTCGCTCTGTACCTGGGGCTCTACTTTGCGTGCTGGGCCTGGTTCGTCGGATGGCTGCTGCCGAAGGCGGACGCCGGGGAGTTTGTGCGCTCTTCTCGGAATCTGCTCGTCGCGGCGCTCGGAGCCACGGCGTGGGTGGCGCTGGAGTGGGTGCGGGGCTGGCTCTTCAGCGGCTTTGGGTGGAATGCTCTCGGGGTCGCATTGCACGCGGATCTCGCGATGATCCAGATCGTCGATCGCACCGGCGTCGCGGGGCTCTCGTGGCTCATCGCATTCTGCAATCTGATGGCGGTGCTCGTCGTCCGGCGGATCGTCGCGGAGATCGGCCCGCAGTTTTTGAAGCGCATGCGCTGGGAATTCAGCGCGACCGTCGCGCTCGTCGTTTTGGTGTGGGCTTACGGGACGCGCACGCTGCTGCGCGGGGACGCGACGCCGACGGTCCCGCTCCGCATCGCGGCGATTCAGTCGAACATTCCCCAGCGCGATAAATTCAATCCGTCGCAGGAGGAGGAAATCTTCGCCACGTTCGATCGACTCACCGGTCTCGCGCTAGCGATGCAACCGCAGCCGCAGCTCGTCCTCTGGCCGGAGTCCGCAACGCCGCGCGGCCTCTTCGCGGATCAGGCCAATCACGATTTTGTCTTTGCTCAGGCGGAGCGCAGCGCTGCCGCGTTGCTCTTTGGCACGACCGACCTCGATTACGAGCGCGGCACCGATTACAACGTCGCGGTGCTGCTCAGCGATCGTGGCGAGCGACTGCAGATGCATCGCAAAATGCATCTCGTGCCCTTTGGCGAGTATCTGCCGCTGCGGCCTGTGTTGGAGCCGATCGTCGGCGAGCTCGTCGCCGCTGACTTCACCCGTGGCGAAGAGTTCACGGTACTGAAGCTGGCCGATCCCGCGGTGCAGCTTTCCACGCTGATTTGCTTTGAAGACACGCTCGGCTACCTGTCGCGGCAGTTCGTCGCCGCTGGCGCTCAGCTTTTGGTGAATGTCACGAACGACGGCTGGTTCGGTCGCTCGAGCGCGGCCCGGCAGCACCTCGCGAATGCCGTCTTTCGCGCGGTGGAGAATCGGCGTCCGCTCGTCCGCTGCGCGAATACCGGCATGACTGGAATCGTGAACTCGACGGGATACTTCGAGCGGTGGGTGCCGGAGTTCGAAGAAGGCATCGCCGTGCGCGAGATCGCCGTCCCGGTCGCCGGCGCGACGACCTTTTTCACCCGCCACGGCGATCTGCTCTCGCCCACCTCAGCCGCCGTCACCGTGATCGCCATTGCTGGCCTCTGGCGCTCCAGGCGCCGCGCCGCGGCGATTTCACCGCTCCGCACTTGATCCGCTCCGTCGTCGGGAGCTATCTGGCCCTTCCTCATGCGCATCGCCACGACCAAGGTCGGCCGCCTCACCACCCGGCTGCTGCCGGCCTCGCAAGCATTAATCGTCTCCATTCACGACGTCTCGCCGCATACGCACGCCGAATGTGAGGAGATCTTTGCGCAGCTCCGGGAGCTGGGCTTGAAGACCTGCACATGGCTGGTCGTCGCGGATCACCATCACCGCGGGCACATTCGCGACGATCCGGACTTCTGCGAATGGCTCCGCGGGCTGGAGCGCGCCGGGCACGAGATCGTGATCCACGGCTTCTTTCATCAGCGCACGCGCAAGCGCGGGGAATCGTTCCGCGATCGTTTCTTCACGCGAATGTACAC
>JANPIS010000542.1:0-20050 GCA_031425095.1 Chthoniobacteraceae bacterium | reverse complement strand
GAGCAGCTGCCGCAGTTCATCGCGGCGTATGAGCAGCTCATCGCGGAATTTGCGGATGGGGGACGGCGGGTGGTGCTGGTCGCGCCGGTGGCGTTTGAAAAGCCTTCGGCGCCCAAAGTGCGCGACCTCTCGGCGCGCAATGCGGACCTCGGCGCTTACCAGAAAGCGATCCGCGATCTCGCGGCCCGCCTCGGCTTGCTCTTCATCCCGATTGATCGCGAAGGAGCAGATCGCGGAGCCCTGACCGAGAATGGATTTCAACTCAGCGAGGAAGGGCATCGCTTCGTCGCACGGGCGATTGCGGTCGGGCTCGGCATTTCTCCCAAGCCAGAGGCCGAGACCGCCGCGGTGCGGCGTGAAGTCGTGGAAATGGAGCGGCTCTGGTTTGACTACTGGCGGCCGATGAACTGGGCGTTCCTCAGCGGTGACCGCACGAACGTGCCTTATTCCAAGGACTGGAAGGACTCGAGCAAACGAATTTTCCCGGAGGAGATGAACGACTTTCTCCCGCTGCTAAAGCAGGCGGACGAAAACATCCGGGCCGCGCTCGCGGGCCAGCCGACGACTCCGATCGGCGTGCGCTCGTCGATCCCGGTGGAGCCGCCGAGCGCACCACCGCAGTCGCCGGAGGAAGAGCTCGCGAGCTTCACAATCCTCGATGGGTTTAAGGTGAACCTCTTCGCGTCCGAGGCGGATGGCGTGGTGAAGCCGATCCAGATGCGCTGGGATGAGCGCGGGCGCTTGTGGGTCGCGTGCGCGGTGAGTTATCCGCAGATCAAGCCAGGCGAGAAAGCGAACGACTACGTGCTGGTCTGCGAGGACACGGACGGTGACGGGCGCGCGGACAAGTTTCACAGATTTGTCGAAGGTCTCTTCATGCCGAGCGGGCTGGAACTCGGCGACGGCGGGCTCTACGTCGCGCAGGGCACGGAGCTGCTGCACTTCCGCGATGTGGATGGCGATGAGCGGGCAGATACGCGGCGGATCGTGCTCGGCGGCTTTGGCACAGCGGACTCGCACCAGATGATCAACTGCATCAACTGGGGCTTCGGCGGGGAGCTATGGTTCACGCAGGGGCACCACATTTACTCGCGCGTCGAGACTCCCTACGGCGTGGAGACGCTGAACCGCGCGGGCGTCTGGCGCCTGCGTCCGCGCACGGGTCATCTCGATCCCTTTTTCCAGTGGTCGTCGGCGGGCGCGAATTGCTGGGGCGTGGTGACCACCGACTACGGCCAGCCGTTTCACAAGAGCGGTGCGAACATCGGCGCTTACTTCAGCACGCCTGGCCTGGTGCGCTCGAACCTCGCAGTGGATGCACAGCCGATGAATCTGTTCCTCGCGCGCATCAAGCAGGTCGGACTGGAGTTTGTCGGCAGCAGTCATTTTCCGCCGGAAATGCAGGGCCGCGCGATCATCGGCGGCTACTACGGCAACACGCTCGAGCAGCATGAGCTGAAGCTCGTGGACGGCATCTACAGCTCGACGCAATTGCCGAACATTATCGAAACGAGGAACAATGTCTTCCGTCCGGTCGAGATTCGCAGTGGGCCGGACGGCGCGTTGTATGTGGCCGATTGGTACAACCCGATCATTGGGCACTATCAGGCGTCGTATCGGCACCCGGATCGCGACAAGGCGCACGGCCGCATCTGGCGCGTGACGGCGAAGGATCAACCTCTGGTGAGGCCGGCACCGCTCGCGAAGATGACGGTCACGGAATTGCTCGAGCAGCTCGATTCGCCGGAGCGCTGGGCGAAGTATCAGGCGAAGCGGTTGCTCTTTGAGCGCGACACGCCGGAGATCGTCGCAGCGCTCGACCTGTGGGTCGCAAAGCAGACGGACGACTATCGGCGGCTGCAGGCGCTCGCGATCTACGAGGCGCACGAGACGGTGCGTCCGGAGCTGCTGAAGTCGCTCCTGCGCGCGCAGGACGCCCGCATTCGAGCATACGCGACGCGCACGCTCTCGACCTGGGCACGGGATGGGGCGCTGCCGGATGCGCTCGCGCTGCTGGAGTCGCAGATCGCCAATGAAGATCCCCTCGTGCGGCTGGAGGCGATCGTGGCGGCGAGCTATGTGCCGGAGGAGCGGGCACCGGCTGTGGCGGCTCGGGCGCTGGATAAGCCCTTCAACGCTTACCACCAGCACGCGCTCACGAAGACGCTGCACGCGACGAACCCGGGCTGGGCGCCAGCGCTGGCGGAGGGGAAGTTCGAGTTCGACAAGGACGAGCACCTCCTGTTCGCGCTGCAAAATGGCTGGGTGGAAAAGAACGCGGACGCTCCCCGGGTCGTGGCGAATGCGTCCGCGACCGCAATCATGCGGCAACAGGTCGATCGTCGCGCGGGAAATGTGGAGCGGCAGCGTTGGTGGCTGAAGGCGCTCTCCGCCGTGGCGAGCGGCGATGAGCTGCAATTCATCCTCGAGTGCGGCGGCAAGGACGTGGCCGTGCTCGACGCCCTCGCCGGTTCTGCGCCGCTGAAGCGGGCGCGCCCCGCGGAGACGGCGAAATGGCTCGAGCCGCTCATCAACGGCGCGGATGCCTCCGTGCAGGCGAGTGCGATCCGGCTTGCCGGACTGTGGAAGCTTGCCGACTTCGCACCGCGGATCCGCGAGATCGCGTTCGATCAGAAAGCGGCGCTGTCACTGCGAAAGACGGCGATCGGCGCGATCGGCGACCTGGCGGTCTTGCTGAAAGTGCTCGGCGATCCGCGGGCCACGGACATGCACGCGGCCGCGCTTGACGCGCTCATCACCGGCAACGCCAACGAGGCGGCCAAGTGTATCCTCACCCGTCTGAGCACGATGAAGACAACGCAGGAAGCGGCGCCACTGCTCCAAGCGCTGCTCGCCCGAGCAGACGGCAACACGGCGCTCAACAAGGCGCTGCAAAAACCGGAGGCGCTCCCGGCGGCGAGCGCGCGGCTCACCTTACAAACGCTCAACGCGATCGGCCGCAGCGACGCGAAGCTCTCGCCGATGCTGATGAAACTCGCCGGCCTCAATGCCGCGCTGCCGCCTTACACGAAGGAGTATGTGGCGAATGTTGTGAAGGCCGCGCAGACCGTCGGCAATGCCGCCGAGGGTCGGAAATTGTATGAGCTGACCGGCTGCGCGGCGTGTCACATGGTCGGCGGAGTCGGTGGCAAGATTGGGCCCGACCTCTCGGCGATCAGCCGCGGCATGCCGATCGATATGATCGTGGCCGAAGTCGTGTGGCCCGCGCTGAACGTGAAGGAAGGCTACGAAGCGGCGACCGCGACGATGAAGGACGGGACGGTCGTGAGCGGCTTCAAGCACACTGATACGGCGGACAGCCTCGCCATCCGCGACATGACCACCGGCGAGGTGAAGACGATCAAGCGTGCGGACACGCAAAAAGTCCAGACGGGCGGCACCGTCATGCCCGACGGGCTCATCGCCACGCTCAACGAGCAGCAGCTCGCGCATCTCGTCCGCTACCTCAGCGAGCTAGGCAAATAACACACCCGCGCTTCCATTCACCGCGCCCTCTGCGAAATGATCGCGCTTCACACGCCATGAAACTGTTCCCGATTCTCTTCGTCTGCCTCGGCTATGCGGCCTCGTCCGTTGCCGACGAGCCCTTTATCCGGCTCTTCAATGGGAAAGACCTCACCGGATGGGATGGCGATCCGAAGTTGTGGAAGGTCGAGGACGGAGTGGTCGTCGGCACGTGCAGTGGTCCGGATAGTCCGGCGAACAACACCTTTCTGATCTGGCGCGGTGGTCCGGTGAAGGACTTTGAGTTGCACGCGACTGTGCGCGTCGTCGGCGACAACAACTCCGGCATCCAGTATCGCAGCCGTCCGCTGCCCGAGGCGGGGCAGTGGGGCATCACCGGGTACCAATGCGACATTCATCCCGCGCTCGAACACACCGGGATGACTTACGAGGAGAAGGGACGCGGGATCTTCGGACTCAATGGGAAGGATGTTGTTGTCGATCCTGAAGGCGCGCGCTGGCAGGTGGCGGAGCGCGAGCCGGTGAAAGTCGATGTCTCGCAATGGAATGAATACACCATCATCGCGCGTGGGAATCATCTGATTCACAAGGTCAACGGTCAGGTGACCTCCGAGCTCATCGATCACGAAGGGCCGAAGCGCGCGCTCGAGGGATTGCTCGCCATCCAGCTCCATCGCGGAAATGCGAACACGGTCCAGATCAAAGACCTTCGCCTCAAGCCACTCGCCGATGGGAAGCTACTCCGCTTTGACAGCTCCACTCTTCCCGCGGGTGCAAAGCGAATTGAGCGACCGGGCACCCGCAGTCCGCAGGGCACGGGGCGGGCGGCGCCAGCGGCGAAGTAGCCTGCTGATCGGGCGGCAAATGTGAGGTTGCCAGCCTCGCGGGGATGGTCAATCATCCCGCCCCTTTCCGAAAAACCGGCTCTCAACGTCCAACCCTCAACACCCAACTTTTTCCGTAAATGGCCAACGCCAACGATCTCCGCAAAGGCATGTGCATCCGCTATAACGGCAACCCCGCGATCGTGCTCGAAGTGCAGCATCGTACGCCGGGAAACTTGCGCGCGTTCGTCCAGGCGATCATTCGCTACATCGGCACCGGGAAGAGCGCGGATGTACGCTTCGGCTCCACGGACAAAGTGGAGACCGTCGAAGTCGAGCGGAAGGAGCTCGAGTTTTCCTACAAGGACAACACCGGCTACCACTTCATGGAGCCGGAGACCTACGAGACGATCAGCTTCGACGAGAGCTTCGTCGGCGATGCGAAGATGTATCTCGTCGAGAACCTGAAGGTGAACGTTCTCTATGTGGAGCAGAAGGCGGCGAACATCGAATTGCCTTCGCAGGTGACGCTGAAGGTGACCGAGAGCGCCGATGGCGTCCGCGGCGACAGCGCGAACAATGTGCAGAAGCCGGCCGTCATGGAGACGGGGCTGAATGTGACCGTGCCGCTCTTCATCAAGGAAGGCGAGCTGATCAAGATCTCGACGCAGAACGGCGGCTACCTCGGTCGGGCCTGAGGCCGTGAGCCGACGGGAGCGCGTGAAACCGAGCGCCAAGGGGAAGCGCAAGCCGTCGGCGAAGCTCCGAGCCTCGACGGCGCTGGCGGGCTTCTTCGAGCGGCCGGTCCGGACGGTGTGGATCAAGCGGGTCGCCGCAGTGCTGCTGCTGGCCCCGGCGTGGCAGCTCACGAAGACCTTCTTCACGGTATTTTCCCACCCAACGACGACCCGCCACGTTCCGATCTGGCGGACAGAAGAATTCTGGTTTGTCGGATTGGGTGCGGTGCTCTGGCTGTGCTGGTTCTTCGGGAGTATCTGGACGCTCGGCAAGCCGCAGCCGCTGCGCGCCTACGTCTTTGCCCACGAACTTACCCACGCGATCTGGGTCTGGCTCTTGGGCGGGCGCGTCAGCCAGTTCAAGCACTCAAGCGAGGGCGGCTACATCGTGACGAACAAGAGCAACTTCTGGATCGCTCTCGCGCCCTATTTTTACCCGTTCTACACCATGGTCGCGATTGCGCTCTTTGCGATCGTCGGGCTGTTCTACGATGTCACGCATCCCGATGTGCGCGTGCTGACCGTGCCGGTCTCGCAGGTCATGTTTCTGATCATCGGTGTCACCTGGGGATTCCACTTCAGCTTTACCTGCTGGATGATTCCGAAAGGTCAGAGCGACCTTGCCTCCCACGGCACGTTCTTTTCGCTCGTCGTGATCTATCTCATGAATCTCTTGCTCATCACGCTGTTCGTGATCATTGCGGATCAAGCGACCACGTTTACGAGCTTTTGGGATCGCTTGTCATTGAACTGCGAGGACTTCTCTGCGTGGATCGCGGGGTGGTTCTTCCACGTGCTATCGCAGCTTTGGCCCGCGTAATCGTCGCTGCGAGATCTTGCGATCAACCGCCCGCCATGGCGCCGACGATCATGAAGGGCTCTTCGCCGGTGGTCACGGCGTCGGGAAGGGCCGCGGTCGGCGGCTCGAGCGAGAGGTCTTCCTTGCAAACGAAGTAGCGGATGAAGGGCCGGCGCTTGAGCGTGTCGTGATCGCGGATGGTGCCTTGCAGCATCGGAAAGCGTGCCTCGATCGCGTCGAGCACGGCACCGATGGTGACGGGCGGGGCAAGCTCAAGCTGCACTTCATCATTCACCCGCGCGAGGGTGCGAAGGTGAAAGGGCAGCACGACGCGAATCACGGCAGCGTCTGGACTTCCACCGAGAGCACCTTGGGCAGATTGCTCGCGATGACCTGCCACGAGTCCCCGCCATCCGGGGAGCAATAGACCTGGCCGCCCGTGGTGCCGAAGTAGATGCCGCACGCGTCGAGCGAGTCCACGGCCATCGCGTCCCGCAGCACATTCACGTAGCAGTCCTGCTGCGGCAGTCCGCGCGTGAGTGGTTCCCATTCGCCGCCGCCGGTGCGGCTCCGATAGACGCGCAGCTTGCCATCCGGCGGGAAGTGCTCGGAGTCGCTCTTGATCGGCACGACGTAGATCGTCTCCGGCTCGTGCGCATGGACGTCGATGGGAAAACCGAAATCGCTCGGCAGATTGCCGCTCACTTCGCGCCACTCGTCGCCAGCATTGTCGGTGCGCAGTACGTCCCAGTGTTTCTGCATGAAGAGCGTGTCCGGCCGCGACGGGTGCTGCGCGATGCGGTGCACGCAATGGCCCACTTCGGCATCGGGGTCGGGCAGTTCGTAGGGCGACTTCAGTCCGCGATTGATCGGCTTCCATGTCGCCCCGCCATCGTCGGTGCGGAAAGCGCCTGCGGCTGAGATCGCGACGAAAATGCGCCGCGGATTCTTCGGATCGACAATGATCGTATGGAGGCACATGCCGCCCGCGCCAGGTTGCCAGAGCGCGCCTTTGCTCGCACGCAGTCCGGGCAGCTCGGTCCAGGTCTTCCCGCCGTCGGAAGTTTTGAAAAGCCCCGCGTCCTCCACTCCAGCATACGCGGCCTCAGGATCGGTGAGCGAGGGCTCAATGTGCCAGACGCGCTTGAACTCCCACGGGTGCTGCGTGCCGTCATACCATTTGTGCGTGCCCACTTCGCCATCGTAGAGGAAGCGATTGCTGCGGCTGGACGGTGGGTCGAAAGCTTCGGGCAGCTTCTCGCCACCAGGGATCGTCCACGTCTTTCCCCCGTCGTCGGAGCGCTGGATGACTTGGCCGAACCAGCCGCTCGTCTGCGATGCGAAGATGCGGTTCGGCTCCACCGGCGAACCTTTGAGGTGATACAATTCCCAGCCGGCGAAGAGCGGTTCGCTGACCGTCCAGTTTTTCCGCGCACCATCGGAAGTGAGGATGAAGGCGCCCTTCTTGGTGCCGACGAGGACTCGAATGCTGCTCATGGCTTCTTAGTTGGAGAGCGCTGCGAACTGTCTGCGACCAGCCCACAGGAGATAGAGCGCGAGCAAGACGATCCCGATGAGCATGGGATCGAAGAGGCCCTGGCCTTTGGTGATGAACATGTGGAAGGCGAGGATGTTCAAGATGATCGGGCCGAGGATGAGCAGGCCGAAGTTCCGCGTCCGCGGAATCGCAACGAGAATGCCGCCGATCAACTCGAGGACTTTGACGAACGTCATCCAGCCCGTTGGCCCAAACGCGCCAAAGAACATCGCGGCCGGCGAGCCCTCGGGCGGAGGCGGCATCTGGACGAGGTTCAACAGGACCACGACGGAAGACATGATGAAGAGCAGGCCGAGCAGAATGCCGGCGATGGTGGGTGCGTGTTTCATAGACAATGGTAATTCGAAAGCGGCAGCGAGGTGCGTGGGTCGAAATCAGCCTTTCGCGGCGGGTTCGACGATGGACTTGAGATTCGAAAACCCCTGCTCGAATTGCCCCCCGACCATCTTGTCGAGATTCATGATCAGGCTCATGCATTTCCCCATGAAGTTGTTTTTGCCGAGCATCGTCCAGTTGACCGTCGTCTGATTTCCCTCAGGCCTGAAGGTGAACTCGGTCGTATTGGTCGCGGCAAAGGGCTTCGTGAACTCGAGCCGCATGACCACACGTTCGTTGGGCTGACTCTCCGTGATCGTCATTTTGCCTTCGCCGACCTCCGCATTCCCGGCCCACGCGAATGTTGCTCCAACCCCGGCCGGCGGGCCTTCAAAGGTGTTCTTCGCGTTCGGGTCGAGCTTTGCCCACGGCGACCACGCGTTCCATTTCTGGAAGTTGTTGATCTGGTCGAAGACGGCGGACGCAGGCGCGGCAATGGTCGCGCTGCGCGAGACGCGGAAGTCCGACGGCTGAAGCGCAGCGATGATGAAAAAGACGGCGACGAGCGCCGCGAGAATAAGGACGATTTTTTTGAGCATGGTGGATTCGCAGTTGAGGGTTTGGTCGTGGGAAAGCGATCAGGCAGCCGGCGAAGTGCGGAATTGTCCGCCGCCCAGCATTCCTAATTTGACCGAATGCGCCAGTCTTGGGTGCTGGAAAACGGGATGGCTCGCGCCGTCCGAAAATGGGCGGGATGCTGAAGGAGAAGGATGGGTGGCTACGGAATCGACGAACGAAAGGCGCGCCCTCGGACATTCGTTATGCATTCTTTTGCGACTGTTTTCCGGTCTGTAGTGATGCGGCTGGGTGGGTGTCAGGCTGCGTGATCGAGCTTGGAAGCCGGCTCATCAATGGCATCTTCCCGCACAACTCATGTTCATCCCGAATCAAAAAGTAGTCTGCATCGACGACAATTTTCCGCTCGGCATCGAGAAGCTCTACAACAAGCTGCCGGTGAAAGATCAGATCTACGTGATCCGTGACGTAGTGCCAGGGCAGGCGCTGTCCGGAGCCGAGGGCGAGGTCGCCGTCTATCTCGTCGGGTTGATCAATCCGACGAACAAAGTCGGCGTCGAGCGCGGGTTCAACGCGGAGCGGTTTGCACCGCTTTCCTACAAGGAAGTGGACGATGCGGTCGCGGCGCAGGAAGAGGAGGAAGTGTTTGCGCCGGCCGTTCCGGCGGAGTCGGTGCCGTAGTCTGCGGCGGGTGCCGACCTCAGAGGAGCGCGCTGTCGTCGCGCTTCTCGAGGCGCATGATCTGTTTCTTCACGACCTCGACATGCTTCGTGAGCTCGAAGAGCGCCTTGACGATTTCGCTCTTCGTGGCGTCGTCGTCGAGCGCGGGCAGCATGGGGTGGATGCTCGTCACGCCGCTGGCGATGACGTTGCAGGCGGTGCGGATTTCGGAGATGGCGGTGGGGCGGTCCATGCGTGGGAACATCCAATATCCAACATCCAACATCCAACATTCAATGAACCGGGTGCGAGCAACCGGGACTTCATTGGATGTTGGATGTTGGATGTTGAGTGTTGAATGTTTCTTTCATGCGCCTCCTTCTCACCTGCGGTCCGAGCTACGAGCCGATCGACGATGTTCGGCGGATCACGAATTTCTCGACCGGGGCGCTCGGCGTGCGGCTCGCGAGCGCACTGGCGGAGGCCGGGCATGAGGTGACGTGCTTCAAGGGGGTCGGCGCGACGACTCCGCACGGCGCGGGCGCGGCGAGGATCGTGCCCTTTTCCACCAATGACGATCTGCTCGCGCGGCTCGCGGCAGTGGAGCGGTGCGAGGAGATCGGCGCGTTTCTGCACGTCGCGGCGCTGGCGGATTTCAAGGTGCGGCGTGACGCGGGCGCGGAGCGGAAGCTGTCGAGCCGGGCGGGGGAGATCACGCTCACGCTGGTGCCGGCGGCGAAGGTGATCAGCGAACTGCGCGGCCTTTTTCCGAAGGCGCGGATCGTCGGATGGAAATACGAACTCGATGGCACGCGCGAGGAGGCGCTGGCGAAGGGCGCGCGGCAGATCGCGGAGAATGGGACGGATGGGTGCGTGGTGAATGGCGCGGCGTATGGGCGCGGGTTCGGGGTCGTGCGCACGGGTTTGCCACTCGTGCATCTCGCCGATGCCGATGCGCTCAGCGCATGGCTGGCGGCGTGGCTGGCGATGTCACGCAAGGAGTAGGGGCGCCCACGCCCCGCGTAGCTCCACGGGGCGCGGGCGCCCCTGCTCCTTGGACTACTGGCTCACGCTTGCGCGGATGAAGCGCGGGGTGCTGCCGATCGGCACGCTGTCGCGGACGCGCAGGGTCGTGCTGTTGTTTTGCTCGGTGACGACGCCGGTGCTGCTCCAGCTTGCAGCGTTCGGGAGCGTGCTGGTGCATTGCACGGCCAACGTCACGCCCGTGGCGGCGGGATTTTTTGTGATCGTCACGCGCAGGAATTTGTCGGAGCCGACGGTCACGGTGTCGTACACGAGGCCGGAGTTCGAGGGCGCGTTGGGGTCGGTGCCGCAGGCGTATTCCATCAAGTTCGCGCGACCGTCGAAGTCGGGGTCGAGCAGCGGGCCGGCGTTCGCGTTGGTCGAGCCGCCGATGAAGTTCGCACCTTGCCACGCGGAGAAGGCGCTGGCGTAGCCGTTGAAGGTCACGGTGTCGAAACTGCGCACGCTGCCGTCGTCGGCGGTGAGGCGCAGGGTGAAGGGGCCCTCGAGGGTGAAGGTCGCGCTGGTGTCGATGGCGCCCGCGCTTGCGAAAGCGATGCCGGGTGAGGCAGTCCAGAGCGTGGTAAAAGCGTCGTCGTCAGTCACGGTGCCATTGAGCGGGGTGCTGCCGATGGGCGTGCCGGCGACGGTACCGGCATCGACGATCGGCGCATGGTGCAGCGGGACGATGCTCAGGTTCGTGAAGGTCGCGGTGTTGAGGCCGACGCCGCTGTTGTTATTCACGGTGAAGCCGACGAGCACGGCGGGCGGCATGATGACGGTCTGCGGCTGGCCGACTTGCGCCCACGCGCCCGGCGCGCCGGCGACGTCGGCGGCGTGGAAGGCGGTGATGAGATTGCCGCGGCGGATGAGGCGGACCCAGCGTACCTTGCCGGTGAAGGTGGGCACGCCGCCGCTCGCGCCGCCAGCGATCGACGTCCAGGTGAAGCCGCTGTAGGAGCCGACTGGGATGCGCCCGAGCACGGCGTTCGCGCCGCTCTGCATACTCTCGCGGATGCAGATGCTGCTGCGCGCGGAACCGGCCCCGGTCGTGGCATCGGCATGTTTCGCAGTGACCATGAGGTCGCCGTGATACTGCCAGCCGTGGAAGTAGCCCGAGCCCGGCGGCCCCGCGATGGTGTAGGTGCCGCCGACGACATTGGCGGAGCCCGGGGCAGCGGGTGCGGCGACGGCTTCGTCTTCGCTGAGCACGGCTATTCCGACGGGCGCGGGGGTGAGCGTCACATGGTCGAACACGCCGGTGGCGGTGGTGCTCGTGGAATTGCTCGTGGTGGTCAGGCCGAGTTCGGCGGCGGCGTCCATCGCGATCATTGTTGGTGCGCCGACTTGCGTCCACACGCCGGGCGCGCCGGCATTGTCGGGCGCGAAGGATGCAGTGATTTCGTTCGTCGTCGCGTTGCGCTCGAGCCGCAGCCACACGGGCAGCGTCGCGGCGACGGACGTGGTGGTGGTGTCGGCGGTGCTCGTCGTTGTGCGGGTGCGGAAGCGGACGCCGTTCACGGGTTCGTAGCCGAGCACGGCGCGGCGTGCGCCTTGATACATGGTGTCGCGAATGGTGAGGCCGGTGAGCGGCGTGCCGGTGCCGGTGAGCGCAGTGACGCGGGCGACAATCGACGAATCGCCGGAGACCTGCCGAACGATGGCGTGCGCGCCGTCCGCGGTCCCGGCATAGCCCGCGCCGGTGCCGCTCACGGTGAAGACTCCGCCGACTTCCCCGCTCTGTCCGCGGCGCGACGACGATGGATTGATGTCCTGACTGATCCACGCCGTCGCCCCGATCGCCGCGCCGACATTCACGCTGATCTGATCGCTCACGGTGAACTGCCCGTCGTTCGCGGTGATGCGCAGCACATACGTGCCCTCGGCGGTGAAGGTGACGCCGCTCGTCGCGCTCATCGGCGAATCGAAGGTCGCAGTGCCCGGCCCATTCACTTGCGACCACTGGAGGAGCACGGGCGACGGCGCGCCATCGTCGGTGACGACGGCGGAGACGAACACGCCATTGCCCGTGGCGACGAGCGGCCCCTGCGCCGTGGGGCTCGCGATGTAGAGCGTGGGTGGGTTGTCGTTGTCGGCGATGGTCACGTCGTCGTAACCCGGCGCACCGATGTCGTAGCTGCCGCTGGCGATTTGCATCGTCACCACTTCGGGGCCTTCGGTCGCGGTGTCGTTCGTCGGCGTGATCGTGACGGTGCGGCTCGCCTGGCCAGCGGTGAAAGTGGTGGTCGTCGCAATCGACGTGTAGTCGGTGCCGTTCGTTGCGGTGCCGGTGATGGTGAGATTCACCGTGAGCGTGCCGGTGATCGGCGCGGTGCGCGTGATCGTGAACTGGCCGGTGTCGCCCGGCGTCTCGCTCGCGCTGGGATCGGTCGAGACGATGGTGATGAGGCTGCGGTCGTCGTCGAGGATCGTGACGGTCGCCGCGCTCGGGGTGCCGACGGTGTAGGCCGCGTCCGCGGCGAGCGTGAGGATCACCGTTTCGCTGCCTTCATTCGCTGTGTCTGGAATCGGCGTGAGCGTGATCGTCGCGCTCGTCTGCGTGTCGGCGATGACGATGCTGGTGCCGACGGCGGTGAAGTCGGTGCCCGACGACGCGCTGCCGGTGCGGGTGAAATTCACGGTGAGATTGCCGACCGGCGGACCGGTGCGCGTGAAGGTGAAGGTGCCGGTGTCGCCGGCCTCCGTCGCAAAGGGATCGGTGCCGGCGATCGAGATCACGGGCCGGTCGCCATCGTTGATGATGAGCGTGTGGCTCGTGATGCTGCCGAGCACGGCACCCGCGGGATTGCTGAGGTCGATGGCGATGGTCTCGGGATCTTCGATGAGCACGTCGTCCGCGATCGTGACCGTGATCGCCTTCACACTCTCGCCCACGGCGTAAGCGAGCGTGCCGCTCGCGAGGGTGAAATCGTCAGGCGTCAGCGCGGTGCCGCCAGTGACGGCGAAATCGACGGTGACCGGTGCGGTCGCGGGCGCGGTGAGCGCCACGAGCACCTGCGCGGTGCCGGCGGTCTCGGCGGTGGAGGAAGTCGCGGCGGCGAATCCGACAAAGGGCACCGCAGGCGGCAGGTCGTTGTCTTCGATGGTGAAGATGTGCTGCGTGATCGTGCCGAGCCGTGCGGCGTTGGGATTTCTCAAGACGATCGCGAGGTTCTCGTTTGGCTCGTTGATGGTGTCGTCGAGCACATTGAACGCGATGTCTTTCACCTGCTCGCCGATGGCGAACGTGAGCGTGCCGCTCGTGAGGGTGTGGTCGATGCCGACGCCGAAGGCATTCGTGAAGGTGGAAGTGCGCGCGATCATCTCGAGGCCCGAGGTGCCCTGCGCGCCGCAGTGGATCATGCGCGCGCGGTAGCTGGCGTTTTCGCGGATCATCACGCCGGCTTCCTGCGTGGCATTGCCGCCGGTCTGCGAGACGACGCGCGCGGTGAGCGTGAAGTCGCCCGTGACGGGCGCGGCGAGGAAGTGGCACTCGTCCTGAGAGCTTGCATTCAAGCCGGCTCCCGAGCCGATGACGGTGTACACGCCGCCCGCGATGCTGTCGCTGCCCTGCTCGGTGACGAAGCCGACGGTGCGCCCTTGCAGCGGTCCGCCCGGCGCGACGGAGAACGTCACACTGTCGAAGACGGCGGTGGAGAGCACGCCGTCGTTGCGTGAGGAGACGGCGAGGCCGGCGAGCACTTCGGTGGGCAGGTCCATCGTTTGCGTCGCGCCGAGTTGCGTCCACGTCGCGCCAGTTGGTGAGCGATACGCGCGGAAGCTCGTGCCGATGCGCTCGACGCGGACCCAATACGGCAGCGTGGTGCTGAAGCTCGCGGAGGTTGCGGCGCGCGTGCCGCTATCGACGATGTATTCCACGGTCACTGGCGCGGTCGCGACGCTGCCGAGGGTCACGGGCACATTCACCGCGCCGGCATCCTCCAGCGCGCGGCTGCTCGTGGCGGAGAAGGCGACGGTCTGCGTGACGGTTTCATTGTCCGCGATGAACATGACCGCCGAGTTGCCCGCGGCGTAACTGCCGGCGGCGAGCGTGAACTCGATCGTCTCGGTGCCTTCGGCGAGCGCGTCGTTCGTGACTGCGACTAGGACATCCGCGCCGAGCGCGCCCGCCGGGATCGTGACCGAGCCGGGGAGCGCGGTGTAGTCGGTGCCGTTCGTGGCAGTGCCGGCGACGGTGTAGTTCACGGTGAGCGCGTTCGTGGTGGCGCCGGTGCGCGAGAGGTAAAATTTCACCGGCGTCGTGGTCGCGCCTTCGGTGAAGGTGCTGATCGTGTTCGCGCTCGTGCCGACTTGCGTATCGACGTACACCGTGGGCTGGTCGGCATCGCGCAGCCACATGCTCGCGGTCGCAGTCGGCGCGAAGGTCTGATACGCGGCGTTTGGCGTGATGTTCATCTCCACGGTCTCGAGCGCCTCGGCGCTTGGATCGTTGAGGGCCACGATCGCCACGTCCTTCGTCACCGCGGCGCCATTGTTCAGGGTGAAGGTCGCGACGCCGGTGAGCGTGCCGGGGTCGAAGGTGAGCGTCGCGTTCGTCGTCACCGTGTAATCGGTGGTGACGGTCGCGGTGCCGGCGAGCGAGAAATTCACGGCGAGCGTGCCGGTTCCCGCGCCCCGCACGGACATGCGGAAGGTGCCCGCGCCGCCCTCGGTGGCGCTGGTCAGCGGGATGATCTCGATCACGGGCTTGTCGCCCGCGGCGTCGGCGATGGTCACCGTCGCGCTCGCGCTCGCGCCGAGGATGTAGTTCGTCGGCCCCGCGCCGAGTTGCAGCAGCACGTTTTCGTTCCCTTCGCCGATGCCATCGAAGCGCGGCAGGATCGTGACGCTCGCGCTCGCCTGTCCCGCCGGGATCGAGAGCACGCCGGGCAGTGCCTCGTAATCCACGCCGTGCAGCGCGGCCTGCCCTGCGCCATTGGTCCCAGACACCGCGTAATAAACCGTGAGCGCCTGCGAGATGTCGCCGCTGCGCGTGATCAGGAAAGTGCCCGTGTCCGCTGCCGCGCCGACCGCGGTTAGATCGACCTCCGTCGCGCTCGGATCGGTGGCCGCGACATTCACCGTCTGCACGTCGTCATCGACGAAGTTAACCGTCGCGCTCGTCGCTTGCGGGCTGATGAGGTACGCCGCGTTCGCCGTGGTCGCGAGGCGCACGGTCTCGAGCGGCTCGGAGATGGCGTCGTTGAGTGGCGCGACATTCACCGTCACCGCAGACGCGCCAGTTGGGATGATCGCGATGCCGGAGAGCGCGGTGAAATCCGTGCCCGCGCTCGCGGTGCCGCTCACCGAATAGTTGATTGTGAGATTCGCTCCGACTGGTGCGGCAGTCGTGAAGGTGACGACCGCCGGCGATGCGGAGTTTTCCGCAATCGAAGCGGGCGCGACGGCCACGGAGACTTTCGGGAGCGCCGTGTCGTCATCCGCGATAGTGACGGTGGCGCTGGCTGGCGCGCCGACCACGTAGCCTGCGCCGGGGCCGAGCTGCAGGGTCACGATCTCCGGGCCTTCCGGCGCGGCATCGACCACGGGCGTCACCACCACATTCAGCGTCGCCGCGTCCGCCGGGATCGTGAAAGTGCTGAAGCCCTGCGAGCCCGCGACGTACGCGGGTGCAAGCGTGTAGTCGGTGGCGATGGTCGCGCTGCCCTGGGCCGCGTTCACATTTACCGTGAGCGGGGAACTGAGGTCGCCGGTGCGCGTGAGGGTGAAGCGGCCCGCGATCACGGGCGCGAGTTCGTTCGCGGTCGGCAGCGAGGCGGCGATCGTGACCACGCCATCCGCCGTGGCCTCGAAGTCCGCGCCGGTGAAATTCGGCCCGACGACCACCGCGTTCTCGAAGAGTTCGCCAAAGGTGTAGCCATAAAGCAGCGGCGACATGGTGTAGGTGTTCGCGGTCAGATTCGGGATCGTGTAGTGGCCGTCGCTATCGGTGAGCACGCCGTTCGCGCCATTCGCGCGCACGATCACATCCGGCATCCCCTGACCGAGCAGTGTGACGCGCCCGCTGATCGTGAAGCGCCCATTGCCACTGCCCACCGTGATCAGCCGCGAACGCGTCGCCTTGCCGCCCTTCATGTCGCTCGCCGTGCAGGTCACGACATACGTGCCCGCCGTGGCAAAAGTGCGCGTGATGACCGGCGCGCTCGGCTCGACCACCGTGGTCGTGTCACCAAAACGCTGCCACGCATACGCCAGCGGATCGCCATCGGGATCGTTCGCCGTCGCGGTGAAAGTGACCGTCGCGCCGACCGGCACAAATTCCGCCGAAGCCGCGAGACTCAGCGTGGGCGCTTGATTCGCGGGGAAGGTGCCGATGTTCACCACCACCTCCGCGTAGCGCGGCGATGCGTTCACATGCACCGTGGTGAGGTGAATGCCGGCCTCGAAATCTGAGAAGGTGCTGCCGAGCGAAATGGGCGCGTCATCCTTCGAGTTGTTGCCCGTGGGCGTGCCGGGCGTGGTGTCGATGAGCTGCACGTTGTTACCGCCGCCGCTCGGGAAACGCCAGCCGAGGATCATGCCCTTTTCTGTCCACGGGTTCGCCGTGAAGAGCGAGCGCACCTCCCCCCAGTAGGTGCGCTGCGCGTCTTTCACGATGGTCATCGCGTAGCGGTTCGAGGGGTCGAGCGCGGTCTGATCGAAGGCGTAGATGCGATAGAGCCCGGACTGCGTCACGCGTTGCACGAAGGCCTCGGGCAGCCACTTCACCTGGAATTTTGCCTGCGCATTGTACTGCGCCGCGGGGAAGCCGCCGCTGCCCATGTTGTCGTAAGTGTCACCGTATTCCGCGTTCGTGCCCGCGCCGATCGCACTCGTGCCCGCAGTGTCCCAGAAGTTCGCGTGGGCGAGTGCGAAGCAGTGGCCGATCTCGTGCGCGAGCGTGCTCACGCCATCGCCGCGAATCCACACACTGCTGCCGCCGCCAAGCCCGCCATACGCGCCGGGGCCGCCGCTGTGGCGCATGACCACGCAGTCGTAGTTCGCATCGTCGAAGCCGAGCCGGCGCGCCTCGGTCCGCGCGTGATTGTGCGACGTGCCTTCGCCGTCGATGTCGCCGCCATTGCTGGTGTCGCGCTGGATGTACCAGGCCTCGGTGTGCGGGAGTTTGATCGGCGGTGTGACCACCGGGACCAGCGTGAGCTTTCCGTAGGAAGACTTCGCGTAGAACTCGCTCACGTCGCGCAGCATCTCGTAGCCCTTGGCCTCGGTGCAGGGCACGCCATTCTGATCCGCATAAGTCACCGGCATGAAGAGCACGCGCACGATCCCGATGGACGGTGTCGGCACCGCCGGCAGAATCCCGGTAAATCCAAACGCCCCGCCGCTCCCGCCTTCGGCCATGATGAGCGTGTCCTTGTACAAAGTGATGTGCGAGCCGTCGCAAAAGAAGAGCGTCTCGGTGGCGGTCTCGACCGCGGGCGTCGTCTCGGCGACCGGCGCACTCGCAGCCTCGGGTGCGAGGGCCGACTTTCCTGAGACCGGACAGAGGGACGCGATGGACTTGGCCGTGTCCGGCTTCTCGCCGACCTCGAGCACGCGGAAGGGATCTTCATTCACCGCCATATCCGCATCGAGCGCGACGCCATTGAGCGAAGCGCCTGGCGTCCACTGCACCGTCTCCGCGCGCCGTCCGAAGACGTAGGCGCGATACGTCGGGCCATCGCGCATTTCCACTTCGCGGAAAGTGAGCGACCGCGCCGGCACCGGCTCCCCCTCCGCTGGCACGCCCTGATACACGCGCAGCGCTCCCACGCCATTCACGCGCTGCTCGAGATGCGCGAGGATTTCCGCTGGAAGCTGCTGCCGCACGACCATCGGCACCGCTTCCGAGAGCGCGCGGCGCGGGTCGTCCTGGATGAGCTTCTTGAAGACGGGACGTCGCTCTGTGGCACGCCGCACCCCCTCGGCAATGAGTGCCGGCTGCTCCGCCGGAGGAGTCGCGAGGTAGAGGGCAGCCCACGCTGTAAAAGCCGCCGTCGGTTTCTCCGATGGCTGACCCGCTACGCCGGATCTCGATGTCGCATCGGCTTGGTCTGCGGAGGGTGAGGAACGGCCTGGTCCCTTCATCCCCATGGGTTGCTCTGCCGTGGGACTCTGGGTCGAGGGGACTTTAGGAGAAGTGGGC
This sequence comes from Chthoniobacteraceae bacterium, assembly GCA_031425095.1. Lineage (GTDB taxonomy): Bacteria > Verrucomicrobiota > Verrucomicrobiia > Chthoniobacterales > Chthoniobacteraceae > JANNXQ01. The sequence goes on along the minus strand of JANPIS010000542.1, from coordinate 1,926 downwards.
CAGAGAGCGACGGCGGCGACGAAGGCCGTCAGGCCCAGGGCGAAAATCAGCAGAAGTTTCACAGTACAAATGGGGGGTGCAGCCGCTTGCGGGGGCTGGGGACGGGTGGAAGAGGCTAGACGGAGGAGTGAGGGTGAAGCGAGTCGTATTTGAGGAGGAAGCGGGAGAGACGCTCTGAGCGCCGGTCGGCGTGAGCATGGGCGTGCGCAGCGCGATGTTTTTCAACAGGCCTTTGCGCGCGTGCCGCGCCCGACCGATTTGGACATGGGTGATCGGGTCCAAGTCGCGTCGATCGAGCTGCGCCGCATCCAACGCGCGGCTCCGCCGGAGTCGGCGATCAAACTTGCGCATGAGCACTACCGCGCCGTCGGGAGACGCTGCGGCGAACGAAACTTTCAAGCCCAAAGAGTCTTTGCCCGGCTGATGAAGATCGGGGCTAGTCCGGAAAGATTGCGCACTGGCCTTATCTAGTCACTCCGCCTCACATTAGAATGCATTGTCTCGCTCGGTGTCTGCGAGAGCCATCCCGGCGGGCGGCGAGGAGATCAGTGGATCGCTCCGGTGCCGGGCGTAACTGCGACGGCGACTGGGCGGTCCTCGAGGGTCTGGAGGACGGATTTTGGGAATACGCCGAAGTAGAAGATCGCGAGCGTCAGGGCGGCGACGGTGCAGCGGGTGAGGAAGGAAAACGCGATCGGGCGATCGTCCTGAGGCTCCTGCCAATACATCGCGGCAACGACCCGCAGGTAGAAGTAGAAGCCGGCGGCGACGGTGAGGACGCCGATTCCGACCAGCACGAATTGGTGCTCCTGCACAGCGGTGGCAAAGACGAGGAACTTTCCGATGAAGCCCGCGGTGAAGGGGATGCCCGCGAGCGAGAGCATGGCCGCGAGCATGCCCAAGGCGAGGAAGGGGCTGCGCTTGGCGAGGCCGTTGAAATGTACGATGTCATCGCCGCGCGAGTGGTTCGCGACGACGATCATGACGAGGAAACTGAGCAGCGTCATCAGGAGGTAGCCGGCAAGGTAGAACGCGATGGCGACTTGCGCGGAGCCGAAGGTGGAAATCGTTTCGTTCAGGCTGGCGACGGCGACGAGCAGGTAGCCAGCGTGACCGATGCTCGAGTAGGCGAGCAGGCGCTTCAGGTTATCCTGCGGCATGGCGGCGAGGTTGCCGTAGAGGAGGCTCAGGCCCGCGAGCACGGCGACGACAGTGAGGACTTTGGGCCCGATGCCGGCCACGCCGATGAAGGGTTCGAGCACGCGGACGAGGACGACGAAACCGGCGGCCTTCGAGCCGACGGAAAGAAAGGCGGTGATGGGTGTCGGTGCACCCTGATAGACGTCAGGCACCCAGAACTGAAACGGGGCGGCAGCAACCTTGAAGCCGAGTGCGATGAGGAGGAGCATCGCGGCAAAGAGCAATGGCACAGGCGCGATCTGTTTCGTGTCGAGGACGTGGCGGATCGCGACGAGATTCGTCTCTCCGGTCAGGCCGAAGATCCAGGTGATGCCGTACACGAGGAAGCCGGTGCTGAGCGCGCCGAGGATGAGATACTTCACGCCCGCCTCCAGCGATGCGGGATTCTTCCGCATGTAAGCGACGAGGACGTAGAAGCTGATCGTGACGAGTTCGAGCGAGACGAAGATGAGGAGAAAATCCACGGCCGACGCCATGAACATAAGCCCGGCGCAGGTGAAGAGCGGCAGGCTGTAGAATTCGCCGAGCCCGGAGCCGAAGCGCTCGCCGGGGACGAGGCGCGCGACGATATCCTTGTACTCCAGCGCCATGACGAGCACGACGATGGTGGTGACGAGTGCGATCCGCTTGAAGAAAAGCGCGGTGGGATCAGCGACGTAGAAGGGTGCAAGATTGCCGACGTTGGGATTGGCAAAGAACGAGAAGCCCACGAGCGCGGCGAGGATG
>JANPIS010000541.1:0-2396 GCA_031425095.1 Chthoniobacteraceae bacterium | reverse complement strand
GGAAGGATGGCATCGCCCTCGCAGGACCGGACAGTGACGCGCTCAAGGGCGACCTCCGGGAGAACGGCGGGAAGGGTGTCCACTTCAGCGGCTCCGGCCTGCGCGAACACGCCGCGCGCTGGGTGGAGAAAGTGGCGCCCTGGCTGGACACCCAGTCGAGGTAACCCGCGGTTCGCGGCCTGTTGAAAAACCTGTTGTTCCTCACGCAAAGGGCGCGAAGGCCGCAAAGGGTTACTCTGATGAAATTCCCCTTTGCGACCTTTGCGAACATTGCGTGAGGCTTTTTCAACAGGCTGGTAGACGTCGGGTGCCAACCTAGCCCATCCGCGGCCAGGCGGGGCTCAACATTTTGCTTCACTCCGCCCTGAAACAAGGCCGAATGGAGCACCTCCATGAACCCACGCCTTTGTTTTTCAAGCACCGCCCTCTGTCTCATCGCCGCCTCCTTCAGCATCTCCGGCGTGTCTGCGGCTGACAACAAATCCACCGCTGCGCCGCCGGCAATCAAGCGTCCGGATGGCAAGCCGGCAGACATGACGAAGCCGGTGAAGGTCTTTCTTCTGATGGGGCAATCCAACATGGTCGGCCTCGGGAAGATCCTCGGCGGGGAAGGTTCGCTGGAGAATGCGGTGAAGACCAAGAGCAAGTATCCCTACCTTGTCGATGATGCGGGAGCGTGGTCGGAGCGGAAGGATGTCCGCAATGTGCGCGTGATGGTCGGCAGGGGCGGTGGGATGCAGCTCTTCAACAATGAATGGATGACCATCACGGGCAAGTCGATGGGGCCGGAGTTTGGGATCGGGCATCCGGTGGGGAATGCGGTCGATGCGCCCGTGATGCTCCTCAAAAGCTGCATCGGCAACCGGAGTCTGGGCTGGGATCTCCTGCCACCGGGCAGTGAGCGGTATGAGTTCGAAGGGAAGACTTACGCTGGCTACAAGGACTCACCGGAATCGTGGGAGAAGGGGACCGAGCCGAAGCCGATCGCGTGGTATGCCGGAAAACAATATGACGACGATGTCGCCAACGCGAAGACGGTGCTTTCGGAGCTCGATAAATACTACCCAGGCGCGAAGGGCTACGAAGTTGCGGGATTCTTTTTCTGGCAGGGCGAAAAGGACGGTGGCAACGCCGCGCACGCGAGTCGTTACGAGCTGAATCTTGTGCGGTTCATCAAGCAGCTGCGCAAAGACTTCGCGGCGCCCAATGCGAAGTTCGTCCTGGCCACGCTGGGCGAGGCTACGAAGGGCAGCAGCGGCAACGGGGGGAAAGTGCTCGATGCTCAGCTCGCAGTGGACGGCGCGACGGGCAAATATCCGGAGTTCAAGGGCAACGTGGCCACGGTCTATGCGAACCCCTTGTCGAAAGGCGGAAGCGGCAACAGCCACTACAACGGAAACGCTGAAACCTACATGGACGTCGGCGAAGCCATGGGCCGGGCGATGGTGGAGCTGTTGAAGGCAACGAAGTGACTGCGCGGCTCCCAAACCGACGATTTCTTCGTCGTTCATGGGACCGCAAATGACGGGCGGGGCTGCGAACACGGCGGTGTAACCGAAGCGGGATGCGCTTCGTCTCACTGCCGATCTCACCCGTGGAATCATGGCGTGAATTCCATCTCGCGATGCTGCCTGCCCCATGAAACCCGACAAAACTTTCCTCAGCGTGCTCGTCACGCTCATCATCCTCTCCGCGATTTTCTTTGTCATCGAGCGGATCGCCGGGCGCGGAAGGAACCGAGTGCAACCGGTCGTCCGAAAGGGCTGGTTCACCGATGTGGTTTATTGGTTCACGACGATTCTGCTCACGAAGCCGTTCGTGCGGATCATGCTGATCCTGCCGCTGAGTGTGTTGATTATCGCGAAGGTGACTTCGGTCGATGTGTTGAAGATGGGTGCGTACGCGGGCTACGGCCCGCTAAGCCGGCAGCCGCTCTGGCTGCAGACGATCCAGATCTATTTGCTCGTGGATTTCTGCGGCTACTGGACGCACCGGCTATTTCATCGCGGACGCATGTGGCCCTTTCACGCGGTGCATCACAGCTCTGAGGATCTCGACTGGCTCGGCAGCCTGCGGGTGCATCCGGTGAACGATCTCGTGAACAAACTCGCGCAGGTCACGCCGGTGCTGCTCATGGGTTACAATCCCACGGTGACGCTCACTGCCGCACCGATCCTGACTTTCTACGCGATCTTCCTCCACGCGAATGTGAACTGGGACTTCGGCCCGCTGCGCAGCGTCATCGCGACGCCGGCCTTCCATCGCTGGCACCACTCGCGGGACCGCGAGGCGTGGGACAAGAACTTCGCGGGGTTGCTGCCATTCTGGGATATCCTCTTCGGCACTTATTACATGCCGAAGGGCCGCTATCCCGAGAACTTCGGGATCTGCGAGCC
>JANPIS010000540.1:0-20045 GCA_031425095.1 Chthoniobacteraceae bacterium | reverse complement strand
CTCGCCTCGACGTCGATCTGCTTCGATCTCTCGATCTTCGAGATCTTCGTTCCGCTCGCGGCCGGCGGCACGATCATCCTCGCAGAAAACGTCCTCGAGCTTCCCACACTCCCCGACGCCGCGGCGGTGACACTGGTCAATGCGGTGCCCTCCGCGATGGCTGAACTGATCCGCGCGTGGAATCTGCCGCCCAGCGTCCACACCGTGAACCTCGCCGGCGAACCGCTCCCGGAACCACTCGTCGCCGCGGTATATCGCAGCGGCACGGTGCATCGCGTGCTCGATCTTTACGGGCCGACCGAGACCACCACCTACTCGACCTTCACCGAACGCCGGGCCGGCGCTCCCGCGACCATCGGCCGGCCGATCGCCAATACCGCGATCTACATTCTCGACGAAAACCTGCAGCCGGTCCCCATCGGCGTCGCCGGCGAGATCTACATCGGTGGCGCGGGCGTGGCGCGCGGCTATTGGGCGCAACCTGCGCTGACGGCGGAGCGCTTTCTGCCCGACCCATTCCGCAGCGGCGATGCGCGGATGTATAAGACCGGCGACCGCGGACGCTGGCGCGCGGATGGACAAATCGTCTATCTCGGCCGCAACGATCATCAGGTGAAAGTGCGCGGCCATCGCATCGAACTCGGCGAGGTTGAGACGGCGCTGGCGCAATTGCCCGGCGTCCGCGAGGCCGCAGTGATCGCGAACACGGAAGCGGACGGCGATGTGCGGCTCATCGCCTACGTCGTTCCGAATGCGGATCACTCCGCGCCGCCGTCGCTCCGCGAATTGCTCCAGCAGCGGCTCCCCGATTTCATGATTCCATCCGGATTCATCACCCTCGCCGCGTTGCCGCGGACTTCGAATGGCAAACTGGACCGTCGCGCCCTGCCAGCCCCCGGCACGGGGCGGGACGCTGCGAACGCGGAAATCGTCGAGCCACGCGACGATGAAGAGCAGCGCGTCGCGGAGGTTTGGCGCCAGGTGCTGAAAATCGGGCGTGTCGGCATTCACGAAAATTTCTTCGATCTCGGCGGGCATTCGCTCGCTGCGATGCAGGTGGCGAGTCGGCTGCGCGAAGCGGTGCGGACCGAGGTGAGTTTTCTGGATGTCTTTGAGCGGCCGACCATCGCCGGACTCGCTAACACCATCCGGGGCCAGCGCGTGAATTCGGAGATTGAGGAGGGCGTGCTTTGACACCGGTGATCACCTCAGAGCGGACACCGATCAGCGAACTGCTCGCCGAGTTGCGCCAGCGACAGATCCGCCTCTGGCGCGAGGGCGACAGCCTCCGCTTCAGCGCGGCGACCGGGGCGCTCACGCCCGAGCTCCGAGGAGCGATCGCGGAGCGAAAAGCCGAGTTACTCGCCGCGCTCACCGCGGACACAGCAGCGGGGGAAAAGGCCGCGCTGTCTTTTGCGCAGGAGCGGCTCTGGGTCGTGGACGAACTCGATCCCGGCCTGCCGCACTACAATGTCCCGCACTGCTGGCGCATCGCCGGCCCGCTCGACACGACTGCACTCGCGCGAGCGCTCGATGAGATCGAGCGCCGCCACGAGATTCTGCGCACCACCTTCCGCACGGACGACAGCAGCCATCCGGAGCCCGTTGTCCACCCTGCCTCCGCGCATCCACTGACGCCGATCTCCGCCTCGCCCGCCGATCTCCCGCGCCTCGCGGCCGAGGAAGCCGCGCGCCCTTTCGATCTTTCGAGCGGGCCCGTGTGGCGGCGAACGCTGATCCACCTCGGCGAAGATGCGAACGCACTTTGCATCACCTGGCATCACATCGCCTGCGATGCTTGGTCGGTCTCCGTCTTCATCAAGGAACTGACGGTTCTCTACCGGAGCTATCGCGAAGGGAGCGCGAGCACTCTGGCTGCACTCCCGCTCCAGTACACCGAGTTCGCACGCCAGCAGCGCGCTGCGGCGCAGAGTGCAGCGATGCAGGCGCACCTCGACTACTGGCGCCGCAAACTCGGTGGCCACCGCCCGCCGCTCGCTCTTCCCTGCGACCGTCCGCGGCCCGCGAAGATCACCCACCGCGGCGCGGCGCTCACTCGCGAACTGCCTTCGGAGCTCTGCGCGCACGTGCGCAGTCTCGCCCGTCAGGAAGGCGTGCCGCCGTTCGTCTTTCTCCTCGCCGCGTTCAAGGCGCTGCTCGCGCGCTACACGGGCGAATACGATCTCTGCATCGGCTCGCCCATCGCCCAACGCTCGCGGGTCGAATGCGAGCCGCTCATCGGCTTCTTCCTGAACATGCTCGCGCTGCGGACCGATCTCTCCGGCGATCCGAGTTTCCGCGCGCTGCTGGGCCGCGTGCGCACCACGGTCTTCGACGGCTACAGGCATCAGGACGCACCGTTCGAGCGCGTCGTGGAGGAAGTCCAGCCGGTCCGCGATCTCAGTCACCATCCGCTGTTCCAAGTCGGCTTCGTACTCGAGCCCCCCGATGGCGCGACGCTGACGCTGCCCGGCACAAGCATCTCGAAGCTCGCGCTGCCGGTGACGACGGCGAAGTTCGATCTCACACTTTTACTCCGTGAAGAGGGCACGCAGCTCATCGCGACGCTCGAGTATTCCACGGATCTCTTTGCCGCAGCGACTGCGCAAAGAATGCTCGCGAGCTTCGAGACCCTGCTCGCCGGCACCGTCGCGGACGTGCGCACCCCGCTGTCGCGCCTGCCCCTGCTGCCGCCCGCGGAAGAGCAGCAGATCCTCGTCGAGTGGAACGAGACCGACCGCGCTTATCCGAGCGAACGCACACTGCCCTCGCTCTTCGAGGAATGTGCGGCGCGTCATCCATCAGCGACCGCGATCGTGGAGGGCACGGAGCGCGTGAGCTACCGCGAGCTCAACGAACGCGCGAACGCCATCGCCGCGGAACTGCAAAGTCGCGGAGTCGCCTCTGGCATCCTCGTCGGCGTGCCCGCGGAACGGAGCGCGCGCTTTCTCGCGAGCCTGCTGGGTGTGTTGAAGGCGGGCGGGACTTACGTGCCGCTCGACTCCGCGGAACCGCCGGAACGACTCGGGCGCATGATCTCGCAATGTGAGACCACGATCGACTACGCGTCGCTCCCGGAAGGTCGATCCGCAGCGAATCCAAAGACCGCATCGGGAGCGGGCAGTCCCGCGTGCATGTTATTCACCTCTGGATCAACGGGTGTGCCGAAAGGCGTCGTCGTGCCACACCGCGCGATCCTCCGCCTCGTGATGAACAACGATTACGCGCCGTTCACCGCGACCGACGTGGTCGCCTTTGCGGCGAATGCCTGTTTCGACGCGGCGAATTTTGAGATCTGGGGCGCTCTGCTCTACGGCGGCACGCTGGTGGTCGTCCCGCACGACGTGCTCCTTTCCCCCGCCACGCTCGAGACTCACCTCACGAATCACAACGTGACGGTGCTTTTCCTCACGACCTCGCTGTTCAACCGCCTCGCCCACGAGTCTCCCGCAATGTTCCGGCGGCTGCGACACGTCGTCTTCGGCGGCGAGGCCGCGGACGCGAGCAGCGTGGGTCTCGTCCTGAAGCACGGAAAACCACGACGTCTCGTGAATGGTTACGGCCCGACGGAAGCCGCGACTTTCGCCGTCTGCCAGAATATCGAGCGACTCGACGGCTCAACCGTGCCGATCGGCCGGCCGATCGCCAACACGCACATCTACGTGCTCGACCCGGCGCGGCAGCCCGTGCCGATCGGCGTCACCGGCGAAATCTACATCGGCGGTCCGGGGCTCGCGCTCGGTTACCACGGCGCTCCGGAGCTCACAGCGGAAAGATTCGTCGAGACGCGCTTCGGACGCCTCTACCGGACCCGCGATCTCGCACGCTGGAGGCCCGAGGGCACCCTCGATATCCTCGGTCGCGCCGATGAGCAGATCAAGCTGCGCGGATTCCGCATCGAGCCGGCGGAGATCGAAGCCGCGGTGCGTCTGGCCACCGGCGTCGCGGATTGCCGGGTGGACTTCGCAGATGGACGCATCACGGCCTACCTGATCGCACAGCCCGGCCACACTCCGACCACCGAGGCGCTGCGCGCCGAAGTCGCCCAGCGTCTGCCGGCGCACATGATCCCGTCCGCGTTCGTCGCGGTCGCAGAATTCCCGCTCACCCGCAACGGCAAGCTCGATCGGGCCTCGCTCCCGGCCTCCACGCCCGACGCGCCCTCGCACGCGGCCGTGCGGCCGCGCACTTCGCTCGAGGAGGAAGTCGCCGCGATTTGGGACGAGGTGCTTGGCAAGACCGGCGCTGGAGTCACCGACGACTTTTTCGCACTCGGCGGTCACTCGCTCCTCGCGATTCGTCTGCTCGGCCGCGTGCGGGACAAATTCCACGTCGATCTTCCAGTGCGCCGGCTTTTTGAAACTCCGACCGTGGCCGGCGTCGCGGAGTTCATCGCGTCGCGCTCGGAGCCCGCCGGTCCACGGCGCAGTCTCATCGCGATCCAGCGCGGCGACGAACGGCGGCGTCCTTTCTTCCTCGTCCCGGGCGGCTGGGGCGGCGAGGTGGAGTTCCTCGTTTACGGCCAGTTCGTCCGGCAGCTCGGTGCGGAGTTCTCCGTGTTCGGCTTCCGCGCGAGAGAGACCCCGCCGCATCAGACGGTCGCAGAGATGGCGGCGGACTACGTCGCCGAGATGCGCGCGCATCAGCCGCACGGCCCTTACCTTCTTGCCGGCGAATGCGTCGGGGGTGTCGCCGCTTACGAGATGGCACGGCTGCTGGTCGCGCAGGGGGAGAAGGTCGCGCTGCTCGCGTTGCTCGATACGAGCTGTCCTTGCCGCGAAGCTCTGCAGGAGTTCTGCGCGGAAGAGCGGGCGCAGGCGCGGAAGCAGTTCTGGGAAGTGCGCGTGCAACAACCCGTGCGCGAACATATGGAGAAGCTCTCGCGCCTCTCGGCGGGTGCAAAGCTGCGCTACCTCTGGGAGCGCTCCGTCGCTCGTGCGCCGCGCCCGGAGTCCCCGTCGCCGATCGATGATCGCAAGCGCCTCGAGCATTACCCACGCATGCTTATGGGCCACCGCCTGGAACCGTATGCCGGCCGCGTCACGCTGCTCCTGCCGGAAGGCGCCCACGACAGCGTCGAGGAGACCGGCTGGACGAAGGCGCCCACCGGCGGGGTTGACATCCATCTTCTGCCCGGTGACCACCTTTCCTACATCCGCGAGCACGCCGCCACTGCCGCCGCCAAACTCCGCGAACTGATTGAGCAAGCCATCCCATGCTGACCGCTATCGAACACTGGCAGACCACCGACCAACCGCTGCCCCTGCGCGTCGGTGAAGTGCATCTCTGGCGCGCTCGGCTCGAGCCGACGCCGGCGCTCTGCGAGACGCTTTCGCCCGATGAATGGATGCGCGCCAGCCGCTTTCACTTTGAGCGTGATCGCGACCGGCACCTGGCGGCACGCGGGCTCGTGCGCACGATCCTCGCCGGCTACCTCCACGTCGATCCGCACGAGATCGAGTTTGGCACCGGCGCCCACGGCAAGCCGGAGATCCGCGAACCGGGCACGCTGCTGCGCTTTAATGTCAGCCACTCCGACGACCTCATGCTGCTCGCGGTGACCCACGGCCGCGAGCTGGGCATCGATCTCGAATTCATGCAGCCGTCGCTCCCTTTCGAGACCATGGCTGATCACTACTTCGATCCCGAGGAAGCCTGGGAGCTGCGCCAGCTTCCGCAGGAGAAGCGGGCGTGGAAGTTTTACGACGTGTGGACCTGCACCGAGGCGCGCTTGAAGGCGAACGGCGTCGGTCTCGCGCACGGCACGCAGGTGCTCGATGCGGATCGCTGGTCCCTGCTGAAACTCACCCCCGCGGCCGGATTCGCCGCGGCGCTCGCCGTCGAGGGCGCGGACTTCCATCTCGAGTGCTGCTCGTGGCCGACGTGAAATCCGCGCCGGATTATGAACTGATCGTCGAGCGTTCCAGTGGCTGGCTGAAAGTCCACTGGCGCGAGCTCTGGGACTATCGCGATCTGCTCGTTCTGCTGGTCCAGCGGGACTTCATCTCGCGCTACAAGCAGACCATGCTCGGACCGCTGTGGTTCCTCCTCCAGCCAGTGCTCACGACGTTGGTCTTTGTGATCGTCTTCGGACGCTTTGCCGGCATCCCGACAGATGGCATCCCCGGCCCGCTCTTCTACCTGTGCGGCCTGCTGGCGTGGAACTACTTCTCGCAAAACATCACCACCGGCGGCGCGACCTTCGTGAACAACGCGCATCTCTTCAGCAAGGTGTACTTCCCGCGCGTGCTCGTGCCCGTCTCGGTCGTCGTCGCGAATCTTGTTTCCTTCGCGCTCCAGCTCGTGCCGTTCGCGACGTTCGCGGCGTTCTACTTTCTCACGGGACGGCAGGGCGCCGCGGCGTTCTCGTGGCCGGCGCTGCTTCTCCCGCTTCCGCTCCTGCACATCGCCGCGCTCAGCCTGGGCGTGAGTCTCTGGATGGCTGCGTCCACCGCGAAGTATCGCGACCTCGTGCATCTCACGGCTTACCTCACGCAGATCTGGATGTTCGCCACGCCAGTCATCTATCCGCTCTCGAAAGTCTCCGACGCCTGGCGCTGGGTGCTCTGGGCCAATCCCATGTCCGTGCCGGTCGAAGCGTTCCGCATCTGCCTGCTCGGGCGCGGCACACTCGGGGTGCCGGAAGTCGCCCTTTCGCTCGCCATCACGGCCACGCTGCTCGTCTCGGGCGTGGCCATGTTTCAGCGCGTCGAGCGCACCGTTGTCGATTCCGCATGAAGCCGATCGTTGAAGTCCAGAATCTGTCGAAGCTCTACAAGCTCGGCGCGACCGGTCTCACGAGCGTGCGCGAGTCGCTCGAGAGCGTTTTCGGAAAGAAGAAAATCGCGCCGAAACCCCGCGCAGCGTCGCCGATCGCCGACGATCGCAGCGGACCGGAACCGAATTCCTTCTGGGCGCTCAATGATGTCTCCTTCTCGGTCAATGCCGGCGAGGTCGTCGGCATCGTCGGGCGCAACGGCGCGGGAAAATCCACGCTGCTCAAGATCCTCTCGCGGATCACCGAGCCAACGAGCGGGCGCGCGATCCTGCGCGGGCGGGTGGTCTCACTGCTCGAAGTCGGCACCGGCTTTCACCCCGAACTGAGCGGCCGCGAGAACATCTTCCTCAACGGCGCGATCCTCGGCATGCGCCGAACCGAGATCGCCGCGAAGTTCGACGAGATCGTGGACTTCTCCGAGGTCGGAAAATTCATCGACACCCCGGTGAAGCGCTACTCGAGCGGGATGTTCGTGCGGCTCGCCTTCGCGGTCGCGGCGCATCTCGATCCGGAGATCCTGCTCATCGACGAAGTGCTCGCTGTCGGCGACGCGGGCTTTCAGAAGAAGTGTCTCGGGAAGATGGGCGAAGTCGCGACGCAGCAAGGACGCACGGTCTTCTTCGTCAGCCACAATATGGGCGCGGTGCGCGCGCTGTGTGAACACGCGGTGCTGATCGAAGGCGGACGTCTCACGCTCACCGGCACGCCCGGCGAGGTCATCAGCCAGTATCTCGCCGGCTCGATGTCGAAGACGGGCGAAAAGGATGGCGAGCTCGCGTGGGAAGATCTCGCGCAAGCACCGCAGTGCGACGAACTCGCGCTGCGCAGCCTCCGCCTGCTCGACGCGCAAGGCACACCGGCCTCAACCTTCGAAGCGGACCGGCCCGTGACGATCGAGATCGGCTACGAAATCCTCCAGCGCCTGCGCGGCGCGCGGTTCACCCTGCTGCTCCTCACGCAGGAAGGTGAGCTGGCCTTTGCCGCGACGGACCATCTTTTCCAGCCCGAGATCCAGGCCCCCGGCCGCTACCGCACGAGCTGCGTGATCCCCGGCGGCCTGCTCAATCGCCGGAACTATCAGGTAAGCCTCCAGTGCGACATTCCCGGCGAACGCTACCTCCTCCCCGCCGCGGAATATCTCACCTTCCTCGTCTCCGGCGTCGGCAATCAGTCGTCGAATTTCCCCGAGACGTGGCCGGGCGTGGTCTGTCCGAAGCTCGAATGGAAAGTGGAGGCGCTGGGGAAATGACCAATCCCCGATGTCCAATGACCAAGGCGTGCAACTACGCTGCCCGCCTTGGTACGTTCATTGGTCATTGGTCATCGGTCATTGGTCATTTTCCATGAGTGGTCCGCTCGTCCTCGCGGTGCCGGTCTTCAACTGCGCCCGCTACGTCGCCGCCACGCTCGAATCGCTCAGCGCACAAGGCGCCGACTTGCGCTGGTGGCTGCAGGACGGTGCATCGACCGACGACACCGTGGCGATTGCAAAAAGACACGCGCGCAGTGATGACACCATCGTCAGCGAGCCGGACGACGGCCAGCCGGAGGCTCTCAACCGCGCCTTTCGCTCGATGGGCGGCGAGATTGTCGGCTTCCTGAATGGCGACGATCTGCTCGCGCCGGGAGCTGCGCGGCGCGTGCTCGATTTTTTCGCCGCGAACCCGGAGGTCGATCTCGTCTATGGCTCGGTGCAGTGGATCAACGCGGAGGGCCGGCCCGAGGGCACGCACACGGGTCGCATCTCCGCGCTCGCCGAGGTGCTGGATATCTACGGCGTGTGGTGGAAAGAGCGGCAGTGGGTGCAGCCGGAGGTTTTTTTTCGACGCTCGCTCTGGGAAAAAACCGGAGGCTTCGACACGAGCTACGACCTCGCCTTCGACTACGACTTTTGGGTGCGCTGCTTCGAGGCGGGTGCGCGCGTCGCACATTTGCCGGCGGTGCTCTGCAGCTTCCGCCGCCACGCGGAACAGAAGTCGTCGGCCGCCGAGCGCGCCGCGGACGAAATCCGCTCGATCGTCCGCCAGCATCTCCCGGTCGCCGAGATCGCGGCCCCGAGTCGGTGGTCGATCGAAGCCCAGCTTTGCTACGACCTTTACCAGGGCGGGCGTTCACCGCGCAGCGGCGGACACTTCTTTACCGAGTTCCTGCGGCATCCGCACTGGCTGCTCTCTCCTTGGGCGCGAGAGCGGGCGGCGGCGGCCGTGGGGAGGAGGATGAAGGATGAAGGATGAAGGATGAAGTGGTCAGGCAGCGGTGCTGCATGATCTTCTTCATCCTTCATCCTTTCGCCTTCATCCTTTTCCTCCATGACTCCTGGCCGACTCTGGTGGCTCTTCCGCCGCGATCTCAAGCGCGGCTTTGATGCTGCCTACCACGACTACAAGACGCTCCGGCGGATCGAGGAGTGGTCGTGGCCTTTCTGGCACGAGGTGGCGCAGACCACGCCAGTGCATGTGCTGACTGGCGAGAAGGACTGGTGGCTCTCGGCGTGGATGCTCGCGAGCTGGTTTGAAGCAAGCGAGCTAGGCTGGCACGTCGTGATCCACGACGACGGCACGCTGCCGGACGAAGGCGCGGCGCTGCTGCAACGGCTGTTTCCCAACGCCCGCATCATTCGTCGCACTGAGGCCGATGCGGTGATGGCGCGCGTGCTGCAGCCGTTCCCATTCTGCGAAGACTACCGCGCCCAGCATCCACTCGCGCTCAAGCTTTTCGACGTGCCGCACTTTTGCACCCGCGAGCGTTACCTGATGTTCGACAGCGACCTGCTCTTCTTCAATTACCCGCACGACATCCTCGAATGGACGGGTTCCGAGCGGGACGAGTGCTGGTTCAATGAAGATGTGCAGGAAGGCGCGCTCATCACCGCCGCAGAAGCACGCGATGAACTCGAGGTCAAGATCTGGCCGCGGGTGAACAGCGGCCTCTGTTTGATCCACAAGCCGGCGATCGACCCTGATTTCCTCGATCGCGCGCTCGCGCAGACGGCGATCCTGCGCGGCCACATCTGGCGGGTGGAACAGACGCTCTACATGCTCTGCGCCGCACGGCACGGAAAAGGCGGGCTACTCTCGAAACGCTACGAGGTCTCGCTCGGCCGCAGCGCCTCGGAAGACGCCGTGTGCCGGCACTACGTCGGCGCGGTGCGCGATCGCTTCTACGCCGAAGGCTTGAAGCGGCTCGCGGCCCAGCTCCTCGCGCCCGAGCCCAAGGAGGAAGCGGTGAAATGAAGTTAGCCACAGATGCACACGGATGGGCACGGATGAGAAATAGGCTTAGAGCCGCGAGTCCCATCCTCATCCGTGCCTATCCGTGTGCATCCGTGGCCAATTACTACTCCACTCGATGAAGGTATTGTTTGCGCCGGATTGGCGGGACGGTGTGCCCTATCAGCGGCTGCTCGCCGAAGCGCTCACGGAGCACGGTGTCGAAGTGGACTTCCTGCGCACCTACCGGCGGATCCTCCCGCTCACTCGGCTGGTCGGGGATCGGCAGCGCGCCGGTCCCGTGAATCTGCTGCACTTGCACTGGCCGGAGGCTTACTACCCGCCACTGCAGGACGGCCGCGACTGGTTTCGCTGCGCGCGGTTTCCGCTCGATCTCGCACTGGCCACCCGCCGCGTCCCGCTCGCCGTCACCGCGCATAATTTGATCGCGCACAACCGCGCGCAGGAACCTTTCGCGCTCCGCAACGCCCGCGCCGCCCTGCGCCGTGCGCGCGTGATCTTCGCCCACAGCGAGCCGGCCAAGACGCAACTTATCGCCACGCACGCTCTCACTGCGGAGCGCATTAGGGTGGTGCCGCACGGCGATCTTTCCGGCGCGCTTCCGCCGCCCGTCCCGCGCGCCGAAGCTCGCGCGCGCTGCGGACTCGGCACTGGACCGGTGGTTCTCGTCTTCGGCGCGATCGAGCCGTACAAGGGGGTCGAGGAAATCCTGGAGCAATGGCGACAGACTCCGCCGGAAGTGGAGCTCGTGATCGCCGGCAAAGCCATAACGCCCGAATACGAAGCGGTGATCCGTGAAGCCGCGGCCGGCATTCCAAACGTCACCTTGCACCTCGAGCGGCTGTCGGATGCGGAGGTGGCCTGCTGGCTGAGCGCGGTGGATGCTGTGCTCTTCAACTACCGCGCGATCTTCACCTCCGGGGCGGCGAGCCTCGCGCGCTCGTGGGGCGTGCCCATCCTCTTTCCGGAGCGCTTCACGACCGTCGATCTTGGCGAGCCGAGCCCCTTCGTCTCTCGCTACGCGGATTTCGGGCGCGCATTCTCTCTCGCCCTGGGACGCGCGCTTTCCACTCCGCCGAGCTTCGCCGCAGCTGCAGACTGGCGTGCATCGATCCGCTGGAGTGGCATCGCCGCCACGACCGCCACGGCCTACCGCGACGCCGTTGCGCGCTGACCGGCTTACTCCCCGAAGACGTACTTCGTGAGCTGATCGATCGTCGCGCCCTGCGCGGAGATGATCCACTTCACGAGATCGCCGATCGAAATGATGCCGACGAGCTTGCCGTCCTGCATCACCGGCAGATGGCGCACCCGCCGCTCGGTCATCGTCTCCATGCATTCGCCGACACTGTCGTCCGGATGGGCCGAGACGAGCGCTTCGGTCATGATCTCGCGCACGGGCGTGTCCTTCGAAGACTTGCCGCGCAACATCACTTTCCGCGTGTAGTCGCGCTCCGAAATCATGCCGACGACCTTTGCATTCTCGAGCACCGGGAGCGCGCCCACGCCTTTCTCGGACATGAGCTTGATCGCTGAATACACGGTATCCGTCGGCCCGATGGACCAAAGTTCCGTGTATTTCTGATTGAGGATGGCGCTGACGGTGCCGCTGATCTCCATAAGAATGTGTCGCTGATGTGCAACGAACGATTAGAGACTGCGACCCGGCGCAGGATGCGACAAGAGGAAAGTTTGCCGCCTGAGGTCAGCTCTGATGCTCGGGGAAAAGCGCGAGGATGCTCGCTTCGTTGGCGCGGCAGAGGCCTCGTTCGGTGATCAAGCCGGTGACCAGGCGTGCCGGGGTGACATCGAAGCCGTAGTTCGCCACCCGACTGTGCTCGGGCGTGAGTCGGACCTCCGTCACGCGCCCGTCGCACCACCCATCGGCGAAACGCACCTCTTCCGCGCCTCGCTGCTCGATCGGAATCTCGCGCAGCCCGTCACGCATCGACCAATCGAACGACGAGGACGGCAGTGCGACGTAGAAGGGCACACCATTGTCGTGCGCCGCGAGCGCCTTGAGGTACGTGCCAATCTTGTTCGCCACGTCGCCCGTGCGCGTCGTGCGATCCGTGCCGACGATCACGAGATCCACCAGGCCGTGTTGCATCAAGTGGCCACCGGTGTTGTCGGCGATGATCGTGTGAGGGACGCCATGTTCGCCGAGTTCCCAGGCGGTGAGCTTCGCACCCTGATTGCGCGGCCGCGTTTCATCGACCCACACCTGCACCGCGATCCCGGCATCGTGCGCGGCGTAGATCGGGGCCGTGGCCGAACCATGATCGACGAAAGCCAGCCAGCCCGCATTGCAGTGCGTGAGCACGTTCACCGGCGCGCCACCTTTGCGGGCGCTCAGCTCCCGCAACAGTGGAAGACCATGCAATCCGATCTGACGACAAAACCCGGCATCCTCGTCCGCGATGGCTCGAGCGGTTTGCAGCGCGGCAGACACGCGCTCCGCGACGGAAAGTATCACGCGAAGCTGGCGGTCCACGGCCCAGGCAAGATTCACCGCGGTGGGGCGCGTCGCTTTCAGCATCTCACCTGCCTTTCGGAGCGCCGCATCGGAGGCGTCTTCGAGTGCGGCGAGATACATCCCGTAGCCAGCGGTCGCGCCGATCAATCCCGCGCCGCGAACATGCATGTCGCGAATCGCCGTGGCGACCTCGGCGAAGGTGCGCAGCTCCTCAATAGCGAATGCGTGCGGCAACTGACGCTGATCGATGATCTGCACACAGCG
Source organism: Chthoniobacteraceae bacterium (assembly GCA_031425095.1). GTDB lineage: Bacteria > Verrucomicrobiota > Verrucomicrobiia > Chthoniobacterales > Chthoniobacteraceae > JANNXQ01. The sequence goes on along the minus strand of JANPIS010000540.1, from coordinate 7,297 downwards.
GGCGTCGTCCGGCTTCAGCCAGATGGTTCGGTAGTGCGTGCCGCGGACCTTCATCTGCGAAAGCCGAGGCGGCCTAGGCGGATCGCAGCGCGAGCGTGCGGCGGCAGCTCTCGATGGTGTTCGCCATGAGCATCGCGATCGTCATCGGACCGACGCCGCCAGGGACGGGGGTGATCGCGCGGCACTTCGGCGCGACTTCGGAAAAGGCCACGTCACCGACGAGCTTGGAGCCCTTCGGGTTCTCCGGCGCGGCGACGCGGTTGATGCCGACGTCGATGACCACGGCACCTTCGCGAACCATGTCGGCTTTCACAAACTCCGCCTTCCCAATCGCCGCGATGAGGATGTCCGCGGTGCGGGTGACCTCCGAGAGATTGCGCGTGCGCGAGTGCGCAACGGTGACCGTCGCGTCGCCACCGCGGCCTTTATTCATGAGGAGGAGCGCGAGCGGCTTGCCGACGATCATCGAACGCCCGAGCACCACGACGTGCGCGCCGGCGGTCTCGATTCCGCTCTCGATGAGCAGGCGCTGACAGCCGAGCGGCGTGCAGGGCACAAAGCCATCCGGATCGCCGAGGGCGAGCTTCGCGACGTTGACGGGATGGAAGCCATCCACGTCCTTGCGCGGATCAATCGTCTCGACCACGGCGCGCTCGTCGATGTGCGGCGGCGGCGGCGACTGCACGAGGATGCCGTGGATCTTCGGATCAGCATTCAGCGCGCGCACGCGTTCGATCAGCTCCGCCTGGCTCGTATCCACGGGAAGCTCGTATTTTTCCGAATACATCCCGAGCTTCTGGCACATCGCATCCTTCGATCGCACATACGCCTGCGACGCCGGATCGCTGCCGACCAGCACAACCGCGAGTCCGGGAGCGATTCCGAGCTTCTTCAGCTCTTCCACGGCGAGCCGGGACTCTTCGTTGATCTTCGCTGCGATGGCTTTTCCGTCGATGAGGTGCACTGGCGGAGAGTGGAATTGCGGATGGAAAATTGAAAATTGAAAATCCGCCGGTGCCTCAGTCGCCGTGCGGTGGAAAGAGGGCGCGCTCGAGCCGCAAGCGTTGCACTTCAAACTCAGTCTCATCCGCCGTGGGCGGCACCTGATGCAACGTGTCGAAGGTGATGCTCACTTTGGCGAAGGGCTTGGGAATCATGAAGCCGTCCCAGCTTTTCAGCCTCCAACTGCGCGAGTACGTCACGTGGACGGGCAGGACGAATCCACCAGTGACCTGCGCGAGCTTCACGACGCCGGGGTTGAGCTGGTAGCGCGGGCCGCGGGGACCATCGGGCGTGATGGCCATGATGTAGCCGTCCTCAATCGCGCGCTTCATCTCGACCAGGGAACGCGCGCCGCCACGCGAACTCGAACCGCGGATCGGTCGGATTCCGAACTTCTCCACGATCGCCGAGATGATCGCGCCGTCCTTGCTCTGGCTGATGAGCGTCGCGCCGGTGCGACCTTTGGACGCAAAGTAGCGCGCGAAGACGTGCGTCATGATGAGCAGTCGATTGTGCCAGAAGGCCCAGAGGAGCGGCTTCTCCGGCGGCTCGGCGAGCACCCGCGCACGATCGGTGATTTCAAACCGCAGCGTGGCAAAAAGCGCGCGCAGCAGTGGCGCTCCGATCGAGCCGGCGAGTTGAGCTTTTCGCTCGCCCGTCATTCGTCGCCCTCGGCCCAGCGAAAGGCGTCGGGCGACGGCAGCCCGAGCAGATCGAGAATCCGCAGCACCACGGTGTCCGCCACTTCCTCCACCGTCTGCGGCCGCGAGTAAAATCCCGGCGACGCCGGCATCACGATCGCACCCGCTTCCGTCACCGTGACCACATTCCGCGCATGGATCAGATTCCACGGCGTCTCGCGCGGGACGAGGATGAGCTTGCGGCGCTCTTTCAAAAACACATCGGCCGCGCGCAGGATCGTCGAGTCGCTGGTGCCGGCCGCGATCCGCCCGAGCGTGCCCATCGAGCACGGGCACACGACCATCGCGTCGAAGCGCGCGGAACCGCTGGCGAAGGGCACATTCATCGACTTGTCGCCATGCTGCCGCACACCCTCCGGCACGGTGAGCGTGCCGAGTTCTTCACGAATCACCTGCTGTGCATAGGCGCTGAGGACGAGGTGCACTTCGTGCGCGGCAGGATCGACGCGCGCGAGCAACCGCTGGAGGTAGATGGCGCCGCTCGCTCCGGTGGCGGCGAAGACGAGTCTCATTGAATGACAGCCGGACGAGGCGGCGTCTCATCCTGCTGCTTTTTCAGATACGCTTTCAACGCGGTGTCCCACTTGCCCCAGTCCGTCCCGTAATCACCATCGAGGAAAATCTGCAGATCGGTGAGTGCCTCCGCCTGCGTCGGGTGATTGGGAATCTTCGCGATATCGAGCAGCACGGGCAGCTTCACCGAGTCGTCGCGATTCATCAGGTCGGTGACGAGGACATCGAGGAGCTGTGGCGCCGAATTCGGATTCGTCACCATCGCCCGCACGCGCTTGTATTCGGTGTCGGGGAGAAGATTCGAGACATGCTGCGCGGCCTCGGCCTGGCCCTCCGGCGGCAGCGTCGGGATGAGATTGATGAGCAACTGCGCGGTGGAAATGTGCGCGCCCTCGGAGTTATCGGGATTGATCCGCAGGATCTCGTCGATCTTCCGATCCGCTTCGCTCATCTCCGGCGCACCGGGGAGAGGCGGCGGCAACTTTTGCGTCGTCGTTGGCTGATTCCGCACGACTGGCGGCGGCACGCTTGGCTGCGGGGAGACATCCGCGACCTCCACTTTCGGAGGAACGATCGCCACCTCGGGCACCGGTTTCTCCTGCAGCGACCACATGACTGCAGCCACGACCGCGGCGACGACGGCGGCCAGCAAAACAACAAGACGGGGATTCATACGCGGTGAGATAAGCGCATTCCGCCGGAGCACGCCACCCCGCAGGTTGAGCCGCGCCGCCTACTCCGAGGCGGCACCCGGCCGGGCCGTGCGCGCACGCCAGATCTCCAGGAGCAGCATCGTGATCGTCAGCACCACCGGACCGAGGATGAGCCCCGCCGCTCCGAAGACGAAGAGCCCGCCGACCACGGAGAAAAACGCGAGCACCGTGTGCATCTTCAAGCGGTTCCCGACGAGGATCGGGTAGAGCAGATTGTCGATGCCGGCGACGACGACACCGCCCCACACGATGAGGATCGTCGCCTTTCCCCAGCTCCCCGCGAGGGCGAGGAAGATCGCGGCCGGAATCCACACGATGAAGGCGCCGAGCACGGGGATGATCGCCAGCAGGCCCATCACGAGCCCCCAGAGCAGCGGCGCCGGGAGTCCGAGCCACCAAAACATCAGCCCGCCCAGCGCACCCTGAATCGCGGCCACGGCCACCGTTCCATAGATCGTCGCGTAGATCGTATCCGCGATCCGGGCAAACATCCGACCCATCTCCGCGCCCGACAAGGGCAGCAGTTCGCGCAGCGCATCGAGCGCCGCTCTCCGATCGCGGAGGAAGTAAAACAGCAGGTAAAACGTGAGCAGCAGCCCGACGAACTGCCGCACCGACCCACGCACAAAAGACGCGCCCGTGTTCGTCAGGTAACCTCCGGCGGCGCTCACCATCCCGGTCAGATCCACCGTCTGTTCGATCCATCGCCCAAACGGCGCGACGCTCGGATGCGCGTCCAGCACTCGGCGCCAGCTCCCCGATTCCACCTGACCGCGGATCACCTCCGCACCCTTCCCGGCTTCGGCGACGAGCCGCTCCACGACAAATCCCGCTGGCACCACGACGATCAGCGCGACGAAGAACACGGACAGCCCCGCCGCGATCCCCGGCCGCCGCACCTTCGATTCGATCCACCGGTGCATCGGGGCGAAAAGCACCGCGATCGTCACCGCCCACGTCAGCGCGGGGAGAAACGGCACCGCCAGTCGGGAGCTGAGGAAGAGACCGCACGCCGTGAGTGCCAGGAAGACAAACGCCCGCGTGCTTTCGCGCGACTCCCACGCGCTCCTGCGGTGAGTGGACTCAAGCTCCGGTTTGCGATGGGTCATGGGGTTCCTTCCGACGCCCGACCCTCGCACCTCTCGCGCGCGATGGCACGCGCTCGATCAACTTCGCCCACTCCGCTCAGCCCTCTTCGACGATCAGCGCGATCGAGAAGAAGCCTTTGGGAAACGAGCAATCGACATAGACCGATCGCGGCAGACCGTCCGTCTCGATCTCGCTCAGTGTCGCGGCTCCCGTCGGCGTCGAGGCAAAGAACACACCGACGGGGTCGTCTTCCAGATTCTGCCGGAAAAGCACGCGATAGCGACCGTAGGCGATCGTCGGGAAGACGAGCTGCAGACGCACCGACGACGCCGTCCTCTCCTGCACCGTCACACTGCGAATCGACATATCCAGCCCGGGGATGAAGACCGTCACCTTATCCACGCCATCGTATTCCACATGGTAGCGCGCGAGCGCGTTTCCCGCCGGGCCCGCCTGCACTTCACCCCGGAGATTGTACTCCGAGTAGTGGCAGTAGCAGACCATCGCAAAGGGCACGCGATCGAAAGCCTCCACCATGCATCCCTGGTGCGTGCAGCGAGTATCCACTGCGTGGAAGGTGTCATCATCCTCGCGATTCAACGCGAAAGGAAACGTGCCGCCATCGAGCCCGACGAACCGGAACCGCACCGACCCAAATTGCAGCGCCAGGGCCGGGTAGTCACTCAGCTTGATCACGATGCGCCCGAGCGGTTCGCCAGACGGGCCGACATCCGCGAGCAGCCGCGCCGTCCACGGCATTCCCGCCCACGCCGAAGCGGCGGTGCTCAGGGCAAAGTGCTTGATGAAGGTGCGGCGATCGGTACGCAGCGAGGAGGTGAGGAGGCTCATGGCGGTGGGCGGGCGAACTCACCCGGCGACGCCGACGATGCCCGCTCCCGGAGCAAAGTCCACTGCACGCTCACAGACCACGGAGCGCGCCATCCACTACGGACTCGCTCGTCAAAACTCCACCGCCACCTGTGCGCCGACTTTTTCCAAGCGTGCCTTGACTGTGACGTTTTTGCCGCCGGACTCGACCTCGATCTCGTAGTCGCCGAGGAAGCCGCGCGTTTTGAAAGTGCCATCCGCCGCGGCGACGCCATCCGCCTTCGTCCACCAATCGCGGAAGACGAGATCGCGCCAGGCCTGGCCGGCGGGGCGCAGCGACCAGTCGGCGCGGTAATAGGCGGCGCTGGGAATCCAGTGCGCTTTTTCCCAGAAGCCCCAGACGAGGAAATCCGTAACGCTCGGGTGGCTGAACATCGCGGTCAGGAAATCGCGCGTGTAGTCGGCGTGAAGCTGCTCGTCCCAAGTGGTGAAATCGTGCTCGGTGATCTGGATCGGCAGGCCGAACTGCGCGAAGCGATCGAGGATCTTCAGCAGGCGCGGGATGGGCGTGAGGTCTTCCTGGAAGTGACCCTGCATGCCGATGCCCTGGAGCGGTGCGCCGAGCCGGAGGAGCTCGCGGATGGTGCGCTCGTAATACTCCTGGTGTTCGTAGTCGGTGCCACCGGTGGAGAGGATCGAGTAGTCGTTGATGAAGAGCTTCGCTGCGGGCTCGACGGCGCGCGCCGCGCGATACCATTCGGCGAGCGATGGCGCACCGTGCTCGGGCTCGATGCGACCGGCCTTCACGCCGCGGCCGGCGAGGACGTTTTGCACGGTGAAATTCGAGAAGGGTTCATTGACCACGTCCCAATCGGCGCACTGGCCTCGGAAGGCGCCACCGATGTCGGCGATGTGATCGAGGACCGCCTGGCGCAGCGCGTCGGGCTGGTCGAAAAGCGCGACCACGCGTTTCGGGAGATTTTTCTCCGCGCCCCAGAAGAAGCAGTGCCCGCGCACCGCGATATCGCGCTCGCGCAGCCACGCCACGGCGCGCGTGCCCGTCTCGCGATTGCGCTCCCAGACCGGCCACTTGAGGTGATTTTCGATCGTCACCTTGTTGAAGTCGCGCGCGACGATCTCGCGGTACTTCTCCGCGTCCGGGGAATCGTCGAGCAGCCGCCTGGCATCGACCGCACTGCCGAAACCGAAGGCGTGACGTTTCATCCGCACCGCGATGCGCGCGCCGCGCACGGGCTGCTTCGCGCCGTCGAGTACGGTCACGGTGAGGTCGCCCTTACGCAGCGTCTCGATCCGCGCCGCCGCCTCCGCGCGCCACGGTGCCTGCGGATCGCGACCGGCGTAGGTATTCGCGGTGAAAGGCAGATCCGCAAACTTCACGCGCGAGCCGTAGTTCAGCAGGCGTACATCGGCGACCTCGATGGTCTGCGGATCATAGCCGAGCCGGAAGCGGATGCCGCCCTCGCCCGGCGCGACCGCGACCTTCGCCTCGCCCGGCACGTAGAAGCGCCGCCACTCCGTGCTGAGCATGGCCGGAAGCACCGCGCTCTTCGTGTAGGGCGACGCCCGCAGCTCGAAGCAAAACTCCGTCTTTGCCTCACCCTCCACTGGCAGCGGCTCGATCGCCCGCGCCCAGAAAACGCCGAGCAGCACATCGCCCGCTTTCACCGCCGCCACATTCTTCGCCGAGAACTGAAGACTGTACGCATTCGCCGGACGCTCCCGCGTGACGAGCCGCACTGCCTGCGCAAACGATTGCCCGACGACGTCCACCTTCGAGACCGCGCCACCTTTCCCCTGCAAGGCAAACTCCTCGATTCCCTGCGGTCCGAGTACCGACTCACCCGCCGGCAGCGCGGCGAATTTGTCGTCCATGAGATCCGCCCGCGCGGTGAAGGCAGTGAGGAGGGCGAGGAGAAACGTGGGAAGTCGCATCGGCTGATTAGAGGCGAGCCGCGCTCTGCCGACAAGCAGCGGAGTCTTGCCTGTGCAAAACGAAAAAGTGGGACGCGCATCGCTGCGCGTCCCACGTGGCTGGCGGGCTGCAAATATTTCTCGTGCGCGGCTATTCGTCGTCGCGATCGCGGCGCGTGGATTTGGCCTTCACGATCACGCCCGCGGAGGTGCACGTCCAATAGATCGAGCCGTCGCGATCCACGGTCACGTCGGTCGGCTCGGGGTCGCCGCTGTTCACGAGCGTCTTCACTTTCTTCTTCAAGTCGTATTCCCACACTTTGTTCGTCCCGCCATTGGCGCCGCCGACGCCGGGCGTGGGCACTTCGGTCCAGAAGAGCTTCGTGCCTTTGTGATTGAGCGCGATGCCCACGGGTTTGTTCAGGCCACTGAGCAGGGTAGTCGTCTTGCCTTTCACATCCTGCTCGAGGATCACGCCCGCACTTTTGCAGGTCCAATAGATCTCCCCGCGGCGAGTCG